>NZ_SPQR01000005.1 GCF_004766055.1 Desulfosporosinus sp. Sb-LF
GATGATGACTTGCTCATTGTTTCTTTGAAACTCTTGCGAGTTTCTCTCATTGGCTGTCCTTGTTGTTTAGTTTTCAAAGACCATGGTTTAAACTTTGTTTCCAGCACCCGTTTGGGCCGGAATCACATCTTAGCATTTTCAACTCACGTTGTCAATCACTAATTTGTTTTGTCTCGATTGAAAAGTTCGGGAGTTTTAATCTCTTTACTTTTCCGTTCAGTGCGTCGTTTAGGCGCTTTGTTAGTATACATCCTTTATCTCGAGCTGTCTACTGTTTTTTTATCCAGTTGACCCTGCAGGATCTCCGAGTTGCTATGTAACCATATAGCATGCCTGGCTATTTGACCCTGGGGAAGCCCTAGTCCACTCGCTTATACGTGTGTAGGATTTGTCTTCCAGTGTTTCGAATCCGTCCTTCCCGGTTTACTCGTTTAGTGGCTCAATCACTTTCAGGCCTGCTATCTGACTGTCTACTCTTAATAGCTAGGATTGCCCCTAATCATCCAAGACTCGTTATCGGTGACGTGGCTTGCGTCTTACCGGACGGGATTTCACCCCCTAAATACACAACCTATGGTCGTCGTGATCAGAATTTGAGATAAATATAAATGTATAAGAAAAGAAGCCGAAGCACTTGCTACGACCTCTTTTACCAATTTTATTTTCCAGAATTATTTAAAAACTCATCACCAAACCGCCGTTTGGGCTGATAATTTGTCCAATCATATAATTGCCATCATCTGATGCTAGGTAGACTGCAAGAGCAGCATTTTCTTCCACTTTCCCTATGCGCCCTACCGGAATTAACTGCATGAGAAAACGATTGCGATTTTCAGGAGTCATACTATTAAGCCCCCTCATAAACGATTCCGTCTCGATATAACCAGGAGCTATACAATTAACACAGACTCCCGAACCGGCTACCTCGTGAGCCACAGATTTAGTGAATGATACTACGGCACCCTTTGCTGCAGAATAGTTTGGACTATGTGAGCTCGCAGCGGATATTCCAGCGATAGATCCTATATTTATGATCTTGCCATATCCTTTGTCTTCCATTATCTTCAGTGCCTCACGTGTGCAATAGAACACGCTATTCACATTAACATCAAACATCTTCTGCCAATTTTCATCGGACATATTTCGTGTTATATGCAAAGAATCTCTTGGTACAGGGGTGGTTACCAAATTAAGATGCTTTATTCTATTATTTACACCCTCCTCGTCAGACCGAAAAATGCCAGCGTTATTAACTAAAATATCTAGTGTGCCAAATCGAGTTAATACTTTCGCGAACACTTCACGTCATCGCTCTATATCCCTCGGTTAACCGAAGGGCAATAATATCTCCACCCGAACCCCTCGCTCACTTCGATTCGCTGCAGATATCTTCCCCCCGTGCTGATCAAGGATGCGATGAACAACAGATAAGCCTAACCCAGTCCCTTTTTCCTTCGTCGTGAAAAACGGATCATAAATGTAAGGAATGGCATCCGGCGCAATACCAGGTCCCTCGTCACTAACGGCGAAGCCTATAAAGCCTTCCTGCTGGACTCCCTCTAGCCGGATCGCACCTCCTTCTCCCTGGGCATCGATGGCGTTGAGCAAGATATTCAGGATTACTTGCTTCATCTGATCCTGGTCCACCTCAACCTCTTTCTCGTCAACTAGGCTTCGCACTTGCTTTAACTCAATATGATGTTGCCGCAGGGCGGGCTGGATCAAGATAACGCCTTCGTCCAATAGTTTTCCTAAAGCAGCCCGCCTACGTACTGGTTCCTTGGGACGGGCAAAGCTCAAAAACTCGCTCACCAAGCGATTTAACCGTTCACATTCTTCCAGAAGCACCCGGCAATAGTCTGAAACCACTCCATCGTCAACTTTTTCCTGAGCCAAGAGTTGGATACTCACTTTCATAATCCCCAAGGGATTGCGTATTTCATGAGCCAATCCGGCACTCATATGCCCTAGAGCCGTTAAGCGTTCCGTTTGTCGGATTTCCTCTTCTAATCGTTGACGTTCTAGACCTTCTTGCTTTAACTTCTCAACTAATTCCTTTTGAACAGTTAAAGCGATTTGATATTTGCGTTTCGCTCTCCTCTCCTGTTCAATTAGGAATCCTGTTAACCAGCCAATGACGTTGATCAGGCCAATTTCCACCCATTGTGTATAGATGGCAGATGGGTTCATGGCATGAAAATGCGTCATAAACGGCATGATGAGGAGCGTAATGACCAAGCCAGATAAGATCCCTCCAGCAGGACCAAAACGCATGGCTGCGTAAATTACGGGAAGATAGTATGCGAATTGCAATAGAATGTGGTAATTCATTTCATAATGGTAATTCGTATAGTGAATAGCGGTTAAAATAGCCACAACAAGTCCGATCGCGCTGAGGTCAAAAAGGGTACGTGTACGATTTTGGTCAAGGAGTTCGTGATTCAAGAAGCGGACCTCCTCTCTAAATACCCCAGTGTGGATCTATTCCGTATTTTTCCAAACGGTATAAAAAGGCATGCCTGGAAAGTCCTAACCGCTTTGCCGCCCGACTTTGGTTTCCTCCTGTTTGTTCCATTGCCTGCTGAAGAAAGGATTTCTCGATCTCTTCTAAGGAAACTCCCTCAGGCGGTAGTACAAAGGATCCAGTGCTCTTGGCTAACTTTGAAGAAGTATCAAAGAGGGGCAAACTCTCCATCCCAATCACTGCCCCTTGAGAAATAATCACCATGCGTTCCACGACATTTTCCAGTTCACGCACATTTCCCGGCCAGGTATAAGTCATAAGTTGAGACAGGACTCCTAAACCAAGGGTCTTACTCCCCCCATAGGTCCTCAGTTTCTCCAAGAAATATTCGACAAGGAAGGGAATATCCTCTTGACGTCCTCGCAAGGGAGGCACGGAAATTGGAAAGACATTGAGTCGGTAATATAAATCCTCTCGAAAGCGTCCTTCTTGTGCCTCTTTAAGTAAATCTCGGTTCGTTGCCGCAATAATCCGCACGTCAACCTTGATGGTTTTCTCTCCACCGACCCGCTCAAACGTCCGTTCCTGAAGTACCCGCAACAATTTAGCTTGAACATTAAACGACAGCTCGCCTATCTCATCGAGAAAAAGCGTCCCACCATCGGCCAATTCAAACCTCCCTGTTTTACGTACATGGGCTCCCGTAAAGGCACCTTTCTCGTGTCCAAATAGTTCGCTTTCTAAGATCGTCTCAGTCAATGCGGCACAATTCACACGGACAAAGGGCCCGTCAACTCGCGGACTTAAACTATGAATGGCCTGAGCCACCAGTTCTTTTCCCGTACCTGACTCCCCTTGAATAAGTACAGTTGCTGGCGTCGGGGCGACCCGTTCGACTAGATGTTTGATGCCTTGCATCTTCTCACCGTTACCCACCAACTGCCAACCACCGTGCTGAGCCTCTCCTTTCAAATAGTTCACATGCTCGCGCAAGCTTTCCACTTCAAAGGCCTTAGCCACCGTGATCAGCAGTTCATCTATATCAAATGGTTTCATCAAATAATCATGTGCCCCGGCCTTCATAGCTTCAACCGCTGTGGCTGTACTTCCATGTGCCGTCATCATGACGATCATCAAATCCGAATAATGCTCTTTCAACGTGCGTAGGACAGTTAAGCCGTCCATTTTCGGCATTTTTAAATCCACAAGGATGAGATCCGGACGCTCCGCAAGAGCCCGATCTACAGCGAGTTGTCCATCCTCCGCCGTCTCCACTTCGTAACCGGCTTTTGTTAAGGCCCGTTCTAGAACCCAGCGCATATTTGCTTCGTCATCCGCGACTAAAATTCGACGCAGCTCTCCCACTCCCCTTAAAGATCAAACTTATTGTTTGATCTTATTTTTTATGCGTTAGTTTGACCCGATTTATTGGTCGATTGCTTGGTATAAGACGCTTATGTTGGATATGACGCACTACACTGTGTTTTATCCAACACTAATGTTAAACTAAGTACCTCTTGAGAACCTTTTAAATTACCTTTTTAAGTGTTTTTCTAAGCATCAAAACCTTTTTCTCAGACACCAAAAATTCCATCAGATCCTGGCTGGAGTAGTCTCTCAAGACTATCACTATTACATCATAATTAATAACCAAGCGCAACTTGGCATCGCTTTTGCATATAGATTGCCTGTACAATATTTTTTGAGGAGTGTGTTTTATGAATTACCAAAGAAAATCCATGAAGAAAATTCTTCTTTCCCTATCTCTCTTACTCTTAACTCTCTTATTTGCCACGAATACCCTAGCTTCCTCTGGTAAAATTGAACAAGACGCTGGCCCTTATCATGTGATTATGCAGACCAATCCAGAAAGCCTCATGGCTAACCAAACAGGAACAATGACGATAATTATTAAGAATAAGGCTACCGGACAACCCGTAACAGGTGCCAAAGTAATGATGAGCAAATCAACAATGGTGTCCAGTAGCACTGGGGATAGCGGCATGGCTGGCATGGACATGTCTTCCAGCATGGATAAACAAGGGGGTACAGCTATGCAAGAACAATCCTCAATGGGTGGCATGGCTATGGACCCTGGCTCCTATATGGCAGAAGGGATGAAATTTAACCAACCTGGGCAATGGAACCAATCTGTTACTATCTCTTCATCTTTGGGCGAAAGCACCGTTAAATTCCCCATCACTGTCGGAAAATCCGGACCCAATCTAGTCCTCATTGGCAGTGTCGCTGGTGTCGTTGTGATTGTCGGACTACTTGCAGCCATGTTGAAACGCAAGAAAAGCTAAGAAAGTAGAGGGTATTAGTTATGTCTGCTAAAAAGCAACCGATAAACCTCCTTAATTACCCATGGCTCAAACGGTTTCTTAAGAGCTCACTATTCCCTCGAATATTTCAATGGATCACTGTATTGGTTTTTGCAGTCATCATGGTTGAAACGTTAGCAGGACCCTCAGTCGCCCATGATAACTTTGGCACAGCCGCCACTTGGGTTCTTTGGTGGCCATTAATCCCTTTCTTCTTTTTTCTGCTTGGACGGTTTTGGTGTGGAATTTGCCCCTTTGCTTGGGTGAGTGATTTGACACAAAAGTTATTTGGGGCTAATCTCAAGGTTCCGAATTTTATCCGCAAGAACGGTCTCTGGATCATCGATATTACCTTCATCTTCATCACCTGGTCTGATCACGTTTGGGGAATTGTAGAATCGCCCCGAGGATCCGGGACCCTCCTCTTACTCATCTTAGGTGGCGTTATGGTCACCGCTCTGCTTTTTGAACGTCGTACCTGGTGCCGTTATCTCTGTTTCCTGGGTAGTTTATCTGGCAACTACTCCCGAGCCGGTATGTTAGAGCTGAGGACTGACAAAGACACTTGTAAAACCTGTAAAACAAGGGATTGCTATAAAGGGAATGATAAAGCGCCTGGCTGTCCTATGTTTGAATTTCCAATGGCCATGGAAAATAACGCTAACTGCAACCTCTGTGGGAGTTGCATTAAAAGCTGTCCTCATGACTCCATTCGCCTAACCCCCCGCATCCCCACCAGTGAATTTTGGTCCATGACCAGAGCTCATTTCGAAGAATCGTTCTTAGCCATTGTCATCGTTGGAATTGTATTTGTTCAAAACATTACGATGTTAGACTTTTACCCCACCTTCCTGAAGTGGGTGGAGCAGACATTAGGGATTGCTAATCAAGATATCGCTTTTACGATCATCTTTATTTTCGCAATGACTACTCCGGTTTTACTCCTTTTCGCAGCCACTGCAATTTCCAAGCGTTTCACGGGCGATACATTGCGTAATGCCTTTGCACGTTTTGGGTATGCCGTTATTCCATTGGACCTTGCTTCCCACATGGCCCACAACTTGTTCCATCTTCTGGCTGAAGGGAAGTCAGTCTACTACACCTTCATGGGACTCTTCGGGGCTCATCTGGACGGACCGACCGACTTTGTTTCCGATCCGGCGATTCAAATATTGCAATATTTCTTGGTCATCGCCGGAACGATTGCTTCCCTTTACACTGCCTACAGAATTGCTAAAAAGAACTATGGTGTGAGCAAAGCCTTGTCCGTCTCTATGCCATATCTAGTTGTCATCTTGATCTTCGGTATATTAAACATTCTTACCTTCACAGTAAGAATGTCCATGCGGATGTAGCAAAAATCCAAGATTTTCATCTTTAAAAACCCGCTAAAAAACCCTATAATAAGCAGGTCGTCTTTGTTTCATATTTGTTTGCAACCATATTTAAGGTGGGTTTATTATTCCACTTGAAGCCTGATTCCCAGCTTAAGTATCTTCAACAAGGAGGATCTTTAAATGAAAAACGATCGTGAAGCGAAAAAACAAAAATTCACCCAACCAAAGAAAAGCAAAGCAGGCCTTTACAGTCTTGTTGGCATTGTAGCAGTTGTTGTTATGATAAGTTCCTATTTTTTGTTGAGTAATAGCAAACCAAATACCGCGCTCGCCGATACGGGACAAAAAGTGAATTATAGTTCGAACGCTAAATTAGAGCAAACGATAGTTCCAAGCAAGGTTGAAAACGGAAAAGAAGTTGTCACTACACTAGGTACAGTTAAAGAAAAGCAGTTCATAAAGACAGAGTACAAAGCCAACGGTAAGGTGGTTCCCTTGACAGCATTTATTCAACCTAACGGTAAAGTGATGGTGGCTGTAAGCTATTGTGAACCTTGCAAAGGAGACTCGTTTCATATTTCCGGCAATCAAATCATTTGTGACACTTGTGGAACAACCTGGGATCTTCAAACACTCAAAGGAACAAGCGGTGGTTGTCAAGACTATCCACCCCAAGCACTGACCTACTCCGTAAACGGTGATAACCTTGAGATTCCCCAAGCCGCCCTAGATACCTGGGCACCTAGAGTTTGATCCCAAAATAGAACTAGCTACAACCTAATAAATATTTAAACGCACTCGTTTTATACGAGTGCGTTCATTCTAATGCGTAATGTTATTTTTCCACTTGCTTTGCTCTTACCTTACAGCATACTAATAGTCTAAGTTCGGGGTAAAATAACCCTAGATGTACGCCCTGCAGAGTTAAAACCCCTTCTATTGAATATTTCGGGTTAGGAGGAGATTCCCAGTGTCTTTGATAAAAGTGTGTGAGGTTACCAAGATCTATAAAGGTGGAGACGGTGTCGTCGAGGCCCTGAAAGACATTAATTTTGAAATCGCTGAAGGTGAATTTTTGGCCTTAATGGGTCCTTCCGGTTCTGGAAAAAGTACCTTACTTAGTATTCTTGGAGGGTTAAATCCGCCTACCTCTGGTAAACTTATCATCGACGATATCGATGTTTATGCATTAGAAGCCGAGCGGTTAGCCGATTTCCGGCACGACTATGTTGGTTTTGTCTTTCAACAATACCAATTAATACCTTATCTCACCGCCTTGGAAAACGTCATGTTACCTTTGGCAATCTCATCCCGCCCCGGCAAAGAACAGCGAGATATGGCTCAGAGCGTTCTAGATAAAGTCGGCTTAGGTACAAAATCTCTACGCCTCCCCAATCAATTGTCCGGTGGTGAACAAAATCGGGTAGCTATTGCTCGGGCCATCGTTAATCAACCAGCAATCGTTTTCGCCGATGAACCCACCGGAAGTCTGGACTCGAAAACGGCGACGGAACTGTTGGAATTGTTTCAAACCCTTAACCAGGACGGTTTAACCATCATAATGGTGACTCATAACAAAGAAAACCTAGAATGGGTCTCCCGCGCTGTTTATATTCGTGATGGAATTTTAGCTCTAACTTCTCACGAGACCTAAAGGGGTGAGTAAATGCGTTTAACAGATATTTCGATTCAAAACCTGCGCCGCCGTAAAATGCGCTCCGCTTTACTAGTGATCAGTGTAATTATTGGGATGGCTTCGATTATCTTCCTCTATACAACAACCCAAGCCATGAAAGAAGATGTCGCCAACAAACTAGATCAATTCGGGTCAAATATCCTCATCCTTCCGGATACTGGAGAAGCCATGACCTTTGGAGGTATAACAGTCGAAGCTCCCATTCAGACCAATGAACTAAACATGTCCCTTATTCCACTGATGAAAACGATTAAAAATAAGGAAACGTTGGCCACAATAGCTCCCAAACTTTTAGTAGACACTAAAATCGAGGGACAAGAAATTCTATTGCTCGGAGTTGATTTTCCTCAGGAATTGCGCCTCAAAAAATGGTGGAAGCTCGATGGCCTTGCCAAAAACCAAATCCCAACGGCCAACGAAGTTATCTTAGGGAGTGAAGTTGCTCGTTCCCTGGGTTTAAGTCCTAAACAAACTATAACGATTAAAGGACAAGATTTTACAGTGGCAGGGATCGTCCAACCGACCGGTTCGACAGAAAATGACCAAGCTGTGTTCATCGACTTAGCTGTGCTCCAAAAACTGTCTAATCGACCAAACGCTATCAGTCTCATCGAAGCCGCAGCTTTTTGCTATACTTGTCCGATCGATGAGGTCACCAAACAGTTAACAGCCATCCTGCCCGGGACCAAAGTTACCGCCCTAAGATCAACCCTAGAGTCACGAAATGATACGATCAGTAAGTTCAACTTATTTGCCAGAAGCGTATCCTTAATACTCTTCCTAGCCAGTAGTTTAGTGATAACTATGACTATGAAATCCTCTGTTGAGGAACGAACCCGAGAAATCGGTATCTTACGAGCTATCGGTTTTAGGAAAAGGCACATTATCCAAATCGTTCTTACTGAGGCGGGATTATTAAGTGTTTTGGGTGGGTTATTAGGTTATCTTATTGGAATGGGTGCGGCCGTAAGCTTTGGATCAGTTTTGGTCAACGCTCAAGTTCAAATCCCTTGGCAATTTAATTTGCTCGTCTACGGATTAAGCGCATCCTTTTTGATAGGTTTCATAGCAAGTCTGTATCCGGCTTGGAAAGCAGCGAGACTTGACCCGACTGACTCTTTGCGTTACATCTAATTCCTGAGGTTGGAATCAGAAGCTAGAGATCCGAACAAAAATGAGCACGATGAATTTTCGGTGTTCGATGCGTGAAGCTAGAAGTCGAAACATCGGACCTCTTATAGGAGGAAACTATGACTTTAACAGATATTGCCATCCAAAACTTGCGCCGGCGTAAAGGGAAAACCATCTTTTTACTGCTTACTTTTATATTAGTAGTCGGTATAACCGTCTCGCTGAATACATTGGCTAAAAGTATGCGAGACGATTTACAAAAAAGTTTAACTCAATATGGTGCTAACGTCGTAATTACTCCTAAGTCTGAACATTTTACACTCAGCTACGGCGGTCTTTCCGTTTCAGGAGTAAATTACGAAATCAAACGTCTAAACTATGACGTTTTAACTAAACTTAAAACTAGCCAAGATCTTGCGATCAGCGGGATTGCCCCAAAAATTATCGGTTCTGTCGCGGGGATTAATAAGCGTTATCTTATCATCGGAGTGGACTTTCCCAGTGAACTAAAAATGAAACCGTGGTGGCATATTAACGGACAACAGCCAGGTAACCAAGAAGTTATTATCGGTTCGGACCTTGCCCGCAAAGAAAATCTAGTGATTGGGAGTACTCTGGAACTCAACCACCATAACTATCCAGTTGTCGGGGTAATGCAGGCAACAGGCGGCTCAGAAGACAATGGAGTTTTTACGAATTTTAAGACTTCTAGCATCATCACCGGAATAGACTCTTGGTCCATGATCGAACTCAATACCGCTCAACCGGATAATACAGCGGCCCGTTTAAGTCAACTCTTACCGGAAGCCAAGGTCGCCGAAATATCCCAACTGGTTCAGGGGACCAAAGAAAGTGTTGACCGCTTTTCAAATTTCTCCTTTATAGCTTCCACTTTATTAGGAGTTATTGGTGTTTTGATTGTCTTAGTTACGACGACAGGTAACATCAATGATCGTATTGCGGAAATTGGGATCTTTCGAGCCATCGGTTTTCGCCGTCGCCATATCCTTTCCATTCTAATCAGGGAAATTTCCTTAATTAGTCTATCCGGAGGGGTTCTCGGATATCTTTTAGGTGAACTCACCCCGACTCTACTCGGTCCAATTGCTTTCCACAAAACCGTTACTTTCCAATTTCATCCCTTGATGGCCTTGACTGCTATAAGCACTTCTGTCTTAATAGGTATTATCTCTATTGTTTTTTCGGGAAAGCGAGCCGTTGAGTTAGATCCTTTAGCGGCACTTTCCTATATCTAAAAAGTTGATCTTATGAGATCTAAATATGTGCCCAAATGAGGAGGATTTCTATGCAAGGGCAACGCCTCCGGACCATCGTTGGTACAGTGGGCGTGATTGCAGCCGTTGTGGCGTGTGTTTTGTTTGTTTCTCGGTATGCGTCCGAAATCAACACAGGCATCCACCCGACTCTTTGGCTGGCTTTCAGCGCTGGGCTGCTTTCTTTTGTTTCCCCGTGTTGTCTGCCACTGTATCCCTCGTATATTTCCTATATTTCCGGAATGACTTTTTCAGGGAACGAAAAACACGTCTTGACTCACCGATTAAAGGCGTTGACCCACACGCTTTTCTTCGTGATCGGATTTTCGATTGTCTTTTTAGCGCTAGGGTTGTCTGCGACCGTGCTCGGGCAGGTTTTTATCACCCATCGAACTCTAATACGAATTATCGGAGGCGGCATTGTCATTCTCATGGGGCTGTCCCTGAGCGGATTGCTAAACCCCCAGTGGCTGATGATGGAGAAGAAGTGGGAATACCGCCAAACGAGAGTGGGCTATGGCGGTTCCGTTTTAGTTGGCATTAGTTTCGCTGCCGGATGGACGCCGTGTATAGGGCCCATACTGGCTTCGGTTTTGGTCATGAGCGCCAACCAGCCCTCCGCAGGGTTAGCTTTGATTCTGGCCTACATCACCGGGTTTTCTATTCCTTTCTTTGTTTTGGCGTTCACGCTGAGCTCAGTACGGAAATTAGTTCCCTACGGGGCATTGCTTTCCAAGATCGGCGGTTATCTGATGATTGGGTTAGGAATATTGTTGATAACTAATCTGATGACCACAATCACCGTTGGGTTGATTCGTTTGTACGGAGGGTTTACTGGCTTTTAAGAATTCATGAGAGTAGAGGAGAAATATATGTCCAAACGAATAGTTTTGGTCGTCCTTGGGATTGTTTTCGTAGCACTTTTTGCCACTTTAGAGCTAAAGAGTAGTCTTCCACCATCAGCAAACCAAGCAACAGGACCACAGATTGGATTAACAGCACCAGATTTTACCCTCAAAGATCTCAATGGCAATACCGTCAAATTGAGCAACTTTCGAGGCAAACCCGTTTACCTTAATTTTTGGGCTAGCTGGTGTCCACCGTGTAAAGCCGAAATTCCAGAGATTCAAAACTTCTACCAGATAAATAAGGCTAATGTTACAGTCCTAGCGGTGAATATAACGTTTAACGACAAAGTCTCAGACGTAGTTAACTTATTGAAATCAAGTAATGCCAATTTTCCGGTACTCTTAGACACGAACGCTAATGCTTCTGTAGCAGATGCTTACCAGGTGTACGGAATACCAGCAAGCTTTTTTATCGACAAGAACGGAATCATTAGGGCAACCCATGTGGGTGGAATGACGTTAGCTACGCTCCAAGAAGCATTGAATAAGGCTCAATAATTTTATCAACTTGGACTCTTTTCTAAAGGAGCATAAGATGACTTTATTTAGTCAATGGTACGCTTTCCTCGGACAAGCAAATAACTTATTAAATCCTTATTTGTCAGGTCTGTCACGGCAGCTCCACATTCCGGTATTATCGGCTCTACTTTGAGATTACTTGGCTCCACCTCTCCATGTCAACTATCCACAAACTTTAGTGCTTTAGGTTAGTTCACCCCAAAAATCGCCAAAAGAAAGAGTGTTTATCAGCAGCCTTTTCATTTACGCTAGGTAAAATAATTGTTTACACGTTAATAGGTTCACTGACGATCTTGTTGGGAATTAGGCTTAACCAGGAAGTGATTCCTATTGTACAGGTGGTCAGAAAGGCCCTTAGCCCATTGATGTTAATCGTGGGTCAATATTTACTTGGATTGTTTAAGACAAAGTTATCGCTGTAGTGCCAATACCCCAAGTAATAAGACACCGTAGTTCTTCCTTCGTCCTTGAATTAAGATGATCCATCCTAGGTTTGATGGACGGGAAGGTTAGAAACACGATAGTCAATTGGTTATCTATATCAAAGAAGAGAGAAGTCGTAATGGGGCTTCTCTCTTCTTTGATATAGATAACCACCTTGCCAAAATTATAGCTTTAATATACTTGTTCTGCTTACGATTAGCCACTTTATCTTCCCATATCATTGATCATACTCAATAACTTTCATTCTAAGGATCTCAATAAGAGTACTACAGCATTATGAATTTACCTTGAAGTTGAGATGCGTGCTGGTTCGTGATTTTGGCTTAAACCCTAACTTAAAAAAGTAGGACAGGTGCCCATTGAAAGCCTACGCTAGCCTCATCTCTTTTTACTAGCCCCGTTACCGTAATAGAGTTTATCGTCAAACTTCCTAAAAACATAAAAGTGGCTGAGGATTAAATCCTCAACCACTTTTACTTATTTGTCTAAACCCATGTCCCAAAATTCGTCCTCGTCGTGTCTCGCCCTTAAACCCCGTCAGGTCTAGGATGCTAGAAGGAGAAGTCCTTCTATTTTAAAACGTACCACTATAGATGTAGGAAGTTTATCTAGGTACGTACTGGGCTAGGGTGCTCCAGCTTACTTATTTTTCGTATCCGACAAGAATTGAGTACATCAACTAGTCAGACCGAACGATATTAATAGAAATCACTACCCCATGATGATCGATACTACTATAATATAATACCCTTCAGGAACCCTTCTTCATAAGAAATTCACAACTTTTTCATTAGTTAATCGTATCAGAGAGTTACACTAACGACATGGGACAACCAATGAGACAAAGATATAAATCAATTCATGAGGAGGAATTAAACGTAAATATATAAAAAATTAATATGTGGTATAAGGCACAACACAGACCCACATATAATCGCAATTTCTTGCAATTATGTAAAGAGCTCATTCGCTTAGTCGTCGTTTGTTTGAAGAAAATGCCGTTAAATACTGATCAGACTCGAATCCAAAGCTAAGAATTATATTTTCCTAAGTGTAATAAAACTGGGGGGCATATAAATTGCATCTAAGAATATTCGACAATATTTTTAGATGCGGACGTTCAGACAATGATCGAACTAACGGCAATTGAGCATCTGTTTCCACATCATAGCTAGCTTCACTTAATGCCCGTTTTAAACCCAGCGTATATTCGCTTCATCATCTGCAATTAACCCCCTTCGTACACCTACCCTCTTCAACTGTAGAATTTCCTACACCATAGTGTTGGAAATCCCACAGCTTTAAACTAAAATCCTACTAAATTCGTCCATAAACGATTGGTATTATTAAAAACTTATGTAAGCTGGAATTTTAAATAAAGGACTTTTGAGAGCCTAGCACCGCAATTTAACGCGGTTAGTCATCAAATAAATCCTGAAGATTTGAGACTCATTATAAACTTGGCATGGACTTTGCATATATTCTTATTCAGAATAGAATTTCAAGGAGTGTTCTTTTATGAAAAAGAAATTATCACTTATGGTTTTAACCCTAATCTCTATATTAATATTTAACCTTCCTGTGTTAGCTGATTCGAAATCGGCCTCATCCAATAACATGCCGGGCATGAACATGTCTGACACCCCTTCTTCTACTTCTGAACAAGGTGATAAGCCTATGGATACTACCGATAGCAAGTTCCAAGTAGATGTAAAATCTACTCCTGAGAACCCTGCCCTGAATCAACCCGTCAGCCTCATGATTACCGTGAAAAACAAGGCAACTGGACAACCTGTCCTCGATGCATCCGTGAATGTGGATATGATGCTCATGGACGGTAATAAGAACAGTAGCATGCCTGGGATGAGCATGTCCTCAGACACTTCTATTCAAGGACAAGCTAAACTCGACAATATGGAACCAGGAATGTACACGGTTACCCTTACACCCACGAAACAAGGGAATTGGACCCAGGACATTCATATCAGTTCTCCAACTCTTGGGAAAACAACCGTGACTGTACCGCTTAATGTCTCTCAGTCCGGCCCAAACTGGATTCTCATTGGTAGTGTTGGCGGATTGGTAGTACTGGCCGGAATTTTTGCCCAAATCCTCAAACGTAAGCAAAGTCGTACAAAGGAGGCTTAATTATGAATCAATCAGTAAAGGCTAAGTCCCTGCAAAATAGGAATCTTCTTAAGATTAAACCCCTCAAATGGTTTTTGCAAAGTTCCCTTTATCCGCGAATTTTCCAATGGGCTGCCGTGCTTGTTTTCGCGGTTATCATGGTCGAAACTCTTGCTGGACCCACGAGTGCCCACGATAATTTTGGTACTGCCGCCACTTGGGTTCTTTGGTGGCCACTCTTGCCTCTCTTCTTCTTTCTGTTTGGACGGTTCTGGTGTGCCGTCTGCCCCTTTGCCTGGGTGAGTGATTTAACACAGAAGTTTTTTGGGGCTAAACGCAAAGTCCCAAATTTTCTAAGGAAATATGGGCTTTGGATTATTGATATCGCCTTTATTTTCATCACCTGGTCTGACCACGTCTGGGGTATCGTTGAATCTCCAAGAGGGTCAGGCACCCTCTTGCTACTCATCTTAGGCGGTGTCATGGTTACCGCAATGCTCTTTGAACGTCGTACCTGGTGCCGTTATTTATGTTTCCTCGGTAGTTTGTCCGGTAACTATTCCCGAGCCGGTATGCTAGAGCTTCGTGCAGACAAAGACACTTGCAAAACTTGTACAACGAGAGATTGCTTCAAGGGCAATACAAAAACACCAGGCTGCCCTATGTTTGAATTCCCGATGGCTATGGAAACCAATGCCAACTGTAATCTTTGTGGCAACTGCATTAAAAGCTGTCCCCATGATTCTATCCGACTAACTCCTCGTAAACCCACCAGTGAATTTTGGTCTATGACTAGGGCACATTTCGAAGAATCTTTCTTAGCGATTGTCATTGTTGGAATTGTGTTTGTCCAAAATATTACGATGTTAGACTTTTACCCGTCCTTTCTCGTATGGGTAGAAAGAACATTGGGGATTGCTAATCAAGATATTGCTTTTACAATTCTCTTTATTTTTGCTATGACTACTCCGGTATTACTACTTTTTGCAGCGACTGCAATTTCCAGGCGTTTCACCGGTGAGACTTTACGTAATGCCTTTGCACGTTTTGGTTATGCCGTCATTCCACTTGACCTCGCTTCCCACATGGCCCACAACTTGTTCCATCTTCTCGCCGAAGGAAAATCAATCTACTACACGTTTATGGGGCTATTTGGAACGCATCTCGAGGGACCTACCAACTTCATTTCTGATCCGACCATTCAAATCATGCAGTACTTCTTGGTTATTGCCGGAACTCTCGGTTCACTTTACACGGCCTACAGAATTGCTAAAAAGAACTATGGAGTGGGCAAGGCCCTATCCGTCTCTATGCCATATTTAGTAGTTATCTTGCTCTTCGGCATCTTGAACTTTCTTACCTTTACTGTAAGAATGGGAATGAGAATGTAACTTAATATTTTCAGTGTTGACGCGTAAACGCACTCGCGAAATCGAGTGCGTTTACGCTATCATTTCCCTGTATAACTCTTGTCATGCTGTTATAATGACTTATGTACTCATTACTTATGAACTTGCACATGGGTTACTTTAATTATACTCCTTGGAACGTACATAATAAAATTTGGAAGGAGTTTATCCATTATGCGAATTTTACTCGTTGATGACGAAAAAAAGATTACAACCGTACTCAAAGCCTACCTTCAACAAGAAGGGTTTCATGTCAGCACGGCTATTAACGGTCTTGTCGCTCTAACCATGTTTAAAGAAAACCCATTTGACCTGCTCATCTTGGATTTAATGCTCCCTGGAATATCCGGGACCGAAATTTGCCGTGAAATTCGAAAAATATCCTCCGTACCCATCATCATGCTCACCGCTAAAGTCGAGGAGGAGGATCGCATTAATGGATTGAGTATTGGTGCGGATGATTACATTACGAAACCTTTTAGTCCTCGTGAAGTGGTCGCCCGTGTCCGGGCTGTTTTACGCCGAACTAGTATTGAAACTGCACCGCTGGCAGACGTGATCTCCTACGATAACGGTCTTACCATCGATAATATACAACACGAGATCCGGCTTCATGATCAAGAGATCTCTTTAACCCCAACAGAGTTTAAGGTCCTTGGAGCTTTGGCGAAACACCCTGGACGAGTGTACTCACGGGGGCAGCTGGTTGAGATCGTTCAGGGATATGACTTTGACGGAGATGACCGCGTGATCGATGCTCATATTAAGAAGATCCGCCAAAAAATCGAAGCCATCCCTAGCGATCCACAAATTATTATGACCGTTTATGGCGTTGGCTACAAATTCAATGCAAGTGCAGGGGGCTGAGATGCGTAGAAAACTATTTCTTTCCACACTGATCATTTCGCTGATTACTTTAACCTTTAGCATGCTCGCCGTGAATCTTGTCTTCCATCAACAATTCAGCGATTATCTAACCAAGACAAACGAAACAATCTTGGAACAATTGCCTTCTCGTCTAAGTGACCTTTATCAAAGTAAAGGAACTTGGGATGCTACGGCTTTAGATGAAATCAGCCATACCCTTCCGATCGGTACGGTCGTCACTCTGACAGATCCGACCGGTAAACTTATCGCCACGTTGAGTAACGTGATGGAAGACATGATGCACGGTCAAGGCGGAATGAGCATGAGCATGAGCATGAGTATGGGCATGTCCTCTTCTTCCACTACGAGTTGGAAAACGAAAACTTTAACTGTAACAGGAACTCACGGAACTTTAGCCACAGCACTAATCCGCTACCCGGCGACCGCACCGATTCTCAATCCTCAGGATGTTCTCTTTCAGTCCTCAGTTTTTCGTTCTCTCCTCTTCGCTGGAGGGTTGGCGCTTCTATTTGGGATTATCCTCAGTTACTTCACAAGCCGCCGTCTCGTCGCACCGCTGAAGCGTTTAACTCAAGCCGCCGAACGTATTGGCCAGGGACACCTTGATGAACGCGTTGTTATTCAAGCCAAAGACGAGGTGGGGCAATTGGCCACCGCTTTTAACGCAATGGTCGACAATTTAAATCGCCAAGAAACCCTCCGCAAACAATTTACCGCAGACATCGCCCATGAACTGCGTACTCCATTAACCTCAATTAAAAGCTATATCGAAGCCTTCCAAGACAACGTCCTGCCTGCCGATGAGGAAAATCTCTCCTCCATTCATGAAGAAATTGACCGCTTGGTTGACCTATCCAGTGACCTCAAAGACTTAAATGTAGCGGAAATAGGTGCTTTAGCGTTAATCCACGAACCAGTAGATTTAAAGCATCTTCTTGGAAAAGTGATCCATAGTCTCCAGCCGCTTATTCAAGAAAAAGAATTAATCATGAGTTGGAACGCTCCCTTAGAACACGTGACTACGACGGGGGACGCGCGCCTTCTGACAAGGCTCTTTTATAATCTCGTGCACAATGCCTATCGGTACTCAAATGTTGGCGGACAAATCACCATCACGCTTATACAAGAACCTGATTTCGCCGAAATCAGAATAAAGAACACAGGCATCGGCATCCCTAAAGAAGATCTACCTTTAATATTCGAGCGTTTTTACCGTGCCGACAAATCTCGAACCCGCGAAACCGGGGGAACGGGCATTGGTCTGGCGCTGGTCCAGCAAATCACAGCTCTTCATCATGGGACAATCTCCGTGCAGAGTGACGTCGGGAAAGAGACTGAATTCATCGTCAAACTTCCTAAAGACCTAAAAGTGGCTGAGGATTAAATCCTCAGCCACTTTTATTATCTTTCTGACCATCAGTAAGAATCAACTTATTGCAGAAAGAAACTTAGAATTACCCTATATTAACAGTGGTGTTTGGATGATGAAGTTGTAGATTATAAATCAGAACTTATATACTTTAGAAATCTTTAAATAAATAAATTTACATTCGATTCTTCGGCTTCACCTAAATAATAGCCAACTCCACCAATTTTAATTCCATCAATAAGTTCTTCCTGCTTTAAACCCATAAGATCGATGGTCATTGAACATGTAACTACTTCCACACCACTATCCATTGCTGAAAACATTCACATCCGTTAGAGAGTCCTGAAAAGTCAAATTCACCCCGATAAACTGGACTTTATCCCCATATCTAAAGTAGGCCTTGACCAAGTCCAGGCTTTCAGCTTGGCAGGGCGGACACCATGAGGCCCAAAAGTCAATAAAGACTGGCTTACCTTGATATTCTGCCAGAAAAATTGGTTGATTATCCTGAGATTTCGGCAGAGAAAACGGACGTACGTGGCACCGTAGGAAACTAATTTCCGCACCGCTTACTGAACATTTTTAGCTTCCCTTCAATTCATAGTAATGAAAAGTGCAGTGTCTCCCTGAGGAGACCCTACACTTTTCTTGTATCCATTGTTTATTTCACAACGTAATTTTCTTCTACCCAAATTAGCTCAAATCCTGTTTGCGGCTTTGATACTCTGCTGAATCAATCTCGCCACGCGCATAGCGTTCTCGCAAAATGTCTAATCCACTATTCTGTTTGCCAAATCCGTTTGTATGAACTTGTGAAGAATTACGACGAAATAAGTAGATACTCAGTAGAATGATCCCGATTCCGAAGATAAGAGGCATGATTATTCCCATCATACCTATCCACCCATATCCGCCTCCGTAGCCACCATAACCGTAACCACCGTTTCTCCATCCGCCCATCATATTACCCCAGCCACCCATCATGTGAATCCCTCCTTCAAAAAATACCAATTTAATGCCAGAACATAATCTTAACAAAGTTTAACCTCTAACAAATTAATTCAAAGCACTTGATTATCCCTTTTTAATTGATATTGTTTGCTTTTGTCCAGACAGTTCTTGTTTCCGCTCAAGGTATTCCTCACGATTAATCTCACCCCGTGCATATCGATCATTCAAGATATCCATTGGAGAATGCGCCTGGGATTGATGGTTCGTGCAGCATAACCCTCCAGCATGGGATGAATTGAACATATAATATGCTACAATGACTAAGATGATTAAACCAAACATCATTTGAGATTCCCCCTTTAGTTATTTGATTGAGTTGCCATTCCTCTACCAGAACCCATCATATTACCACCCTTATTTGCAGCTCTGGTTCCACTCCCAATCCTACTCCCGTTCATCATCGTTCCTCGAGAACTAGTGATACCACCACCGTTTGTCATCATGCTCCCTCCGGCGTTACTCATGAATTGGTTCATTTTATCAAGGTTGTCTTGCCCAATTTGAGCCTTTACAGCTGGGTCTGAATTCATAAGATTTTGCATTGCCTTAACATCACCCGTTTGCATAGCGTTCTGCATCCCTGCTGAATTATGCAGATTTTGCATGGCAGGCGAATTCACAAGTGCTTGATGTTGTCCTGGTGAAAAGGTTTGTTGCATGAATCCCTGCATTTGACCAACCCATCCATTACCTGGTTGCTGAGTCGTTCCAGCGAGAGCTGGTAAAGCCATGAGCCCTACTGCTAACGTTGCGGTTCCGAGGATTGCCGTGACCTTTTTACTTAATTTTTCCATTGTATATTCCTCCCTAAAATTTTAAAGTTAAGATTCTTTGTTGTATTTGTTATTTCCATGACCTTAGTATAACTCTAGTATCCGTTATTCTCATGAAGAAGTTGTGAATTTCTTATGAATTTAGAGACAAACTTACTTGCTTCATGGTATTCTTGAAAAGAACTAAATAGTTAGGAATAAGTGATTTCTTCTTGAGGGAAGGAATTGAAAAGGAAAGTCAGTAGAAGGCTGACGCGGTACCCGCCACTGTAAGAGGGAATCAATTCACATCATGTCACTGGGACTTACCTGGGAAGACGTGAATTGATGATGATCTTGAGCCAGGAGACCTGCTTATTCTAAATGTGAAAACTACCTACGGGAATGTTAGGGGGTGTATACTTGTGTCGATATTTCAACTCCGGTTGTCTGATACATGTTAAACTTTTAACCCTTCTATGGTGAAGGGTTTTTATTTTTGTATTCCTAAACTGAATCTGGTTAACGTTCTTTTTATAGACAGTGGATCAGGAGGAAGAAAAGATGAAAGATATCACTCAAACAATGAAAAGTCGCCCTAAGTGGCTGGGTTATGGCGCAGCAGTGACTGGGTTACACCTTTTAGGCATCATAATGATGTTTCTAAATATCAAGCAACACCCTCAATTACTGGGATTTGCCTTTCTTTCCTATACGCTGGGCTTACGTCATGCTTTTGATGCTGATCATATTGCCGCCATCGATAATACTGTGCGCAAAATGATTCAGCAAAAGCAAGACCCTCTGGGGGTTGGCTTTTTCTTCTCGATTGGTCATTCTACAGTTGTATGTATTATGGCGATAATCACCGCACTCTCCATGCACTGGGCGCAGCAAAATATCCCACAAATACAAAATGTCGCAAGTGTGATAGGCACAGCGGTTGCCGGAAGTTTTCTCCTTCTAATAGGACTATTTAATCTTTACATTTGGTTTGATATATATGGTTTTTTTCGTAAAATGCGTCAGGGTGAGTTTGATGAGGAAAATCTTGATCAACTACTCTTAAGTCGCGGTTTCGTAACCCGTTTCTTTAAGCCACTCTATCGATTAATTAACAAGAGCTGGCATGTATATCCCCTGGGTTTTCTCTTCGGGCTAAGTTTCGATACTGCATCGGAGGTAGCCTTATTGGCTATTTCTGCTACTCTTGGTACCAAAGGTATGCCAATTACAGCCATTTTATCTCTACCCATTATATTTGCTGCTGGCATGAGCTTGATGGACACTGCAGATGGAATCTTTATGACCACTGCTTATCATTGGGCTTTTTCCACTCCGCTTCGCAAAATTTACTATAATCTATCGGTTACAGGTCTATCCGTAATCGCTGCACTAGTAATTGGCTCCATTGAACTTGCACAGATTATTTCAACAAAGCTTGGATTTCATCGCGGCTTTTGGGGATGGATCCAAAGCCTAAACTTCGGCTCGATCGGCTATCTACTGGTAGGTCTTTTTATCTTAACTTGGGCAATATCTTATTCGCTCTGGAGGATCTTAGGTTTCGAAAATGCATAGTGTATGAATTATTTCAGTGATTCGGATTCAATACGGAGGTCAACAATAAATGATTATTCTTTTGGGAGAATCTGCAGCGGCACGTGAGCTTAGTACACAATTAAAAGCCAGGGGACTCGATTTAATACGAAAACAGAGCTGGACTGATGAAACCAGCTTGACCCCTTCAGTGGTCATTGATGCTAGCCATCCCTCTTCTAGTATAAAAATTCCCCCATTACGACAATGGTGTGAACAACGAGGGATTCTTTATATAAGGTTAGAAAGACCGGAAACCAAAGTTCCGTCCAGTCCCTTAATTTTCCCAGTCTACACTTGGGAAGAGGCTTTGCTCCAACTTGAACAACGCGTTGACACCTTATACCACCTAAAAGGTCGTCTGATTACGATCTTTATAACGACTGGCAGCCATCAACTACACAGTATTGTTAACAGCTCCTTCTCCCGCTCAGTTCGTCTGGTCGTGCGTATCCTTCCGGAAGGGCGATTGGTGCAAAAATGCAATGATGTTGGCATTCATCCACGAGATATTGTCGCTATGCAAGGCCCATTTTCCAAAGAGATCAATAGAGCCTTATTTAAGTTTTACGGAGCAGATATTCTCTTGACACGAGACAGTGGTCTCGCTGGTGGGACGGATACAAAAGTTTCGGCCGCTTTAGAACTCGGATTAGAAATCGTGCTGGTCAAAAAAACTAAAACTAACACTGGTTTGACAGTATGCAGCACTCACGAATTACTAGATTGGGTAGATCATAATTTTGTTGATAGTCCAATCAACCAACTTTAGAAAGTAACGTTTTGCAGGGAACGTGAAATCGATAAAAGAGCAGATGCCCTTAGATGTAGCAACTGCTCTTTTATACGAACAACAACTTTAAACTATTCCTAGCTCCGTGTCATAATGTTTTACTTTGCATGACAGTTGAATTCATCATCGTTTGACGTTGCTCCGATGAAAGGTCACTTCCTCGTCTCTCCATATACTTTCTCGGACACCGATTTTACTTTCAATTTATTGTTACTGGAAAGAGTAATGTAGCATAATCCATAACCCAAAATAGAGAAGCATATGGCTGTTACCAAGAAATCTAGTCCTCTGATATAAACTCCCCCCCAAAAATCCATCTTTTATTGTAATACGTATATAAGGCTTGTTTTCTGACGGTCTGTTACTCAAACATGCCTTTTTTTAAGAACAATTTCCGATTAGGTTATATTCCGAATCCAAATAAGAACTAATCCGCACTCTTCTTATTAATTAACGGAGCTGGAACTATTTCTATTGATAGGCTCATTAGTACCTGATATAAAAGAAACTAATTAATTACAGATAATGAAAACAGACAAAACCCGTCGGACCTCACACCCGAGAGTCTTGTCTGTTACCATGTTTTCTTAGTGTAACCTTTGGATACGATCATCCCATTAAAAAGTTGTGAATTTCTTATGAACAAAGCATTCTGCAATTTGTAGTGAAGTAAAATCGATAAAAAGGCTGACCTGGTTCAGTTAGACCAGATCAGCCTCACCTTATTAACTTATGCCTTTTCCCTTTTGTTAGCTTTTAGAATACCAACATAGCAACTACACCACTAAGAATACCTACTAGCGCTACTGCACTCCCTACAAAAAGCAGGACCTTTGTGGGGAAGACATGTTTGACCATGAGTAGGGATGGTAAACTTATAGCGGGCAATGTCATTAGTAAAGCAACTCCCGGCCCAACACCTAAGCCAAACGCCATTAAAGACTGAACTATGGGTATCTCGCCTGCGGTTGGGATAATAAACAAGGTTCCAGCAATGGCCAGCCCGATCACAGCAAGAAGGCTGTTAGCCCAAGCTGCACCAATCGCTGGAAACAACCATGCTCGAACAGCCCCTAGAATCAGAACCACAATAAAATAAGCTGGAATAGTGTCTCGAATAAGGGGGAAGAGTGCCCTCATCCAACTTATAAACAGATTGCTTTCTTCCTCGTTGTTCAGAGCATCCGGCACCAAATCCTCAGGGACACCATCATTTTTTGCCCAACGATTAGCAAAATAACCAATTCCGAAAACCATTATGATTCCCGCAATAATTCTGAAAAAAGCTAATTTCCAGGAAAGTACAAAGCCCATAAAAATAATCGTTGCAGGATTAAGAACAGGATTCCCGAGCCAATAGGCCACTGCTGCACCAACGGAAGCCTTTCTTTCTCGCAAGCCGACTACAACTGGAGCGGAACAACAGGTACACATCATAGAAGGAATGCCAGCAACCCCAGCTAGTGCAGTACTTCTAAAATCAGATCCCCCAAAGATCTTTGAAATCCAATTTTTGGGTAATAATATCTGTACCAAAGAACCCAATAAGAGCCCTAAAATTACAGCCTTCCATACGGAGTTAAAATAGGCAATTGCATAATTCCAGGCTGCGGACCATGATGGGTCTGGTGGAATAGCCGCTTTGCCTGAAATAATGGAATCCCCAATAGAATGTTTGCTGGCTGCCAGAAACGCTTTGTGATAATATGGGTTCCATTTAACATACCAAACACCTATAACAAAAATAATTGCGAATAAAAGGACATAGGGAAAATAATTGCGAATTTGCCTTTTGGCCGTTTGCACTTGCACGAACACGACTCCCTCTCTTTTTGCCAAAATCAACTTAACTCTTGATCAGCTCAGATAATATTTGTATTATCTGAGCTGATCACTCCAAGGTTATATAATAAATGTAAATCTAACATTTAGCAACAGTAAAATATTAGTTGAAGTAGTCCTCTCTATACAAGGTTATAGCATACTTGATAAAAACTTAACTAGTAACCTTTTGCCTTTCTTTTTCATTTATTTCATTATTAATGAAATAAATGAAAAAGAAAAGTGGCAGTGTTCAAATCCTTTGCCACTTTTCTTTTTAACCAACTTGTTTTTAAAATGCGGTTTGATCAACATTGGAAAGAACATTGTGGTAACTACCTTGCGAGAGTTTTTGTTTCAGCTAGGGTTATACGCAGCCTGTTGGTTTCGGTAGACCTGCTATCTTACAAGCACCCTTCCCTGGACCAGCTGGAAATAAATCATAGATCTTCTTCTGGTCAAAACCAGAATCCTTAACCATTTTACGAACCATGGGAGCGACACCAAACTGATCATAATAGCCCCTGAGGTAATTGATCAGCTTCCAATGTTCCTCTGTAAGCTCTTCCACCTCCTCGGTGTTAGCGAGTGCTCTCGCTACATCTTCAGTCCATACTGAATGATCCTCGAGAAAGCCATCTTCATCCAGTTCTACTGTTAAATCTCCAACTTTAAGTTGTGCCATTTCTTCTACCTCATTTCTCTATTCATTATTTTTAGTCACTGTGTTCAACTCATCGAACGGAATTTCGTACGCCAAATTTGCTTTTTTCAAGAGCGTATGAGTCATCCTTTTGAGCTCTTCAGATTTAAGTTCATAAAGTTGTTCCCGACATTTGACATAGATATTAAATGCAAAAAGAGCTAGCTCATCGACCTTTGATTCAAAATCTAATAACTCATCATATATTTGGTTTTGCCTTATTTCCTCGATTAGCGTTTCTCGAACTGTTCGTTTAAGAAGAAAGATAAAACCCATTGCTTGGGCGGAGGTAAAATCTTGAATTGCCCTTACTTTGATAATATCTTCAAGAAAAGGTAAGCCCTCGGCAAAGTCTTTCTCGCCGAGGAGTGCCCCGAAAATACCTTGAATTCCCTGGGAGATCGAATGTCCAACTGGGTTTGCAAACCTATCTTTTTGCTTTTTCATAAAACCCGACGTATCCGTCGGATACGTCCCCAGAATCCCATCGAACCACTTCTCCAAAATAATGGATCTCTTTTCTTCCAAGAGGGCTGTGAGATTCATACCCATTTTGCAACTCCTTGTAAAAAATATTTTGGATTAAACTGGCGGTGGAACTTTGTCTTTTAGAGCGATATAGGTGGTGGTTATATAAAGATACTCCACTTTGTCTTCAGCGGTGAGTTCCTTGACAGCCAGATCAACGCTACTCTTCTTCTCGCCAATCGCAACTGCCACATCCCTACTCTTTGCCTTCGTCACTGTATCCAAATACGCAAGAACTTTCTCTTTAATAATCGGATCCGCAGCTCCTTTATCCATAATGTTGACCCCGCTTTCTTTACCACATTAGTTTAATCAACATACCTTAATTCAAACAATTTATGATCCTGAGTTAGTATATCCCTTTTTAGGATTTTCAATTATTGTTCAATGAAGCCCTTTTCGTGAATACATATCGTTCAATAGAAAAAGCTCCGATTTTTAAAATCGGAGCCCGCACTTCAATTCGTTTCCAGAGACGCTTACCTTTTAAGCTATAAAGCTTTATAGCTCTTAACATTAGAATTCTTTAAAAACTTTGGTGCACCATCTTAAGTTGTTGACGACGAGCCAAAATCGAAAGTGAATAATTCAGTGCGAAATACGTTAAGGCGATCATCCCGAAGACGGTGAAGACCTGACCTGTTGAACCGTATTGGCCTAGAATAATCATTCCCTTACCCGTAAGATCTTCCACACCCACAACCCAGACAAATGATGTGTCCTTAATTACCGTGATAAACTGTGATACCAACGGTGGAATCATCTTGTGAAAGGCCTGAGGTAAAATAATATGCACCAAGATTTGGCGATAGGAAAAACCCTGAGCCCTGGCGGCTTCCCACTGTCCTTTGTCAATGGAGTTCAACCCACCACGGACAATTTCAGCAATGATAGCTGAAGTGAAGACGGCAATCGCTACGATTCCTGAATTAACGGGTTTCATCGTCGTCATAAACCGAAAGACTAAGATGAATAGCAACATTGGGATGTTACGGACACTCTCAATGTACAACGCAGCGATTCTTCCTAAGATAGCCTGTTTTGAATACCGCGCAATACCCAGAAACGTTCCAAAGACAAAACTAATCAAAATAGCCATGACGGCAATATAAAGTGTCGTTAAAAATCCTTGCCCTAGAAACCTGAATATCTCTGGCTTTAATACCTCTTGAATCATGCCGACACCCCTCCCTTAGATTCCAAGCGACGGGTCAGTGTTGCTAGAGGCAAACAGAGAAGGAGATAGAGCAGTCCAACAGCCACATAGGCAGGACCATAATAGAGATTGTCACTCGACCATGAATCGGCATGATACATCAAGTCGCCACCGGCGATCATAGCCAGAACAGATGTGTTTTTAATCATGTTAACAGCTTGATTAGTGAGCGGAGGCAAAACCAATCGCGCAGCTTGAGGCAAAATAACATGACGCATAGCTCCCCAAAAACTAAATCCTTGCGACAGTGCAGCCTCCATTTGCCCTCTATGAATTGAATTAATTCCGGCTCTGACCACTTCGGCTATATAAGCACCATGATATACTCCGACACCCAAGACACCCACCACCATAACCGGTAGCATAATGCCCATATGTGGAAGCCCATGATAGAGGAAGAAAACCTGGATGACGAGTGGCGTATTTTGAATAAATTCAACATAGATGCGATTGAAAACTTTTGCGAGTGTCCACTGAGAGGTTCCTAATACCCCAAATACAACCCCTAATATAAGGGCCAGTAAAAGGGCGAGAACGGAGGAAATAATGGTATTTTTGAACCCTTCAACAAATACCGCCTTATCTTGGAAAAGCGCTACCCATTTAAACCAGGCAAAAGGTCCAACCACTATTTAAGACCCCACTTTTGGATCATTTTATCGAGTTCCCCAGATTTCTTCAACTCTGCAATTGTATCATTAACCACTTTAGCAACTCCGTCATTTCCCTTTTTAGAGGCGACTCCATATTCCTGAGGACTAAAACTATCCGGCAGGATTACCGTCGAATCATCTAAATATCCAAAAAGGATAGAACCATCAACTGAGAAACAATCAACCCGTCCAGAATCCAGGGCCGTTTTAATCTCCGGATAGGTGCCAAACTCTAAGAAAGTAATCTTAGCTCCAACCTTGTCAGCTTCTGCCTGAACAGCCTTTTTACTGGTTGCACTTTGCGCTACCCCAATTTTTTTGCCGTCCAAATCCTTCAAGCTCTTAATTCCAGCACTCTTCTTAACCAATAATCTCACACCATCGGTAAAATAAGCATCCGAGAAATTATAACTCTTTTTGCGTTCTTCCGTTACGGTAAACGTCGATATATCCATATCAACGTCCCCACTATCTAAGACTGGACCCCGTGTTTTAGCGGTTACAGCTGTAGTTTCGATGTTTTCAGTTCCGATGATTTTCTTAGCCATGGCTTTAGCCAAATCAATTTCAAAGCCATCAATTTTACCCGTTGCAGGATCTTTATATCCGAATTTCGGGACATCCACCTTAACCCCTACTTTGAGCACGCCACGGTCTTTGATAGCCTTGACATCAGCAGGGACCGCAGTGGCGCTGCTTGACGGAGTCGTTGACGCTGCCGGCGAAGCCCCACATCCGCTGACCAAACCCACTACTAATAATAGACTTGATAAAACCATTCCAGCTTTCTTCATTCTAAAATCCTCCTCTTAAAATCCTCTAGTCGCAGGACTACTGCGCTCTTCTTTTTAACCACTAGGAATTAGTCCTATTTAATAACCCCTACCGAATTCGTTTCTTAGCGTAGAATCCGGCTTAAAAATGACTTGGTACGTTCGTGGGTTGGATTCGCAAAAAAGTGTTCGGGAGAATTTGCCTCTACAATCTGCCCCTCATCCATAAAGATGACACGGTCGGCAACCGTTTTGGCAAATCCCATTTCATGAGTGACTACGACCATTGTAATTCCCTCATGGGTTAGATCTACCATAACGTCGAGAACTTCCTGAATCATTTCTGGGTCCAAAGCCGATGTTGGTTCATCAAAGAGCATAATTTTGGGTTTCATAGCCAAAGCTCGTGCGATAGCTACACGTTGTTGCTGACCTCCTGAAAGTTGCGAGGGATAAACACCTGCTTTTTCTTTTAGTCCAACACGACTAAGATAAGCCATACCGGTCTCCGTTGCCTCATCCTTAGAGACTCCTTTAATTAGCATAGGAGCAAGTGTCAAATTTTCCAGAACCGTTTTATGAGGATAGAGGTTAAATTGTTGAAAAACCATGGCAACTGATTGACGTACTTTAGCCACCTGGGCCTTGTGGGCTGTAATATCTACTCCGTCAACCGTCACCTTACCAGAACTAGGCTTCTCCAGAAGGTTCATACACCGGATTAAAGTGCTCTTGCCTGATCCACTAGGGCCAATGACGACCAGTTTCTCCCCCGAATTTACCGTTAGATTAATGTCTTTGAGGACATGTAAATGTCCGAAATGTTTGTTTACCCCTTCTAATTGAATCAAGCGGGTGCTCCTTCCATTTTTCTGTTTTTTTCTTTTTTGTTATTTCTATAATAGAACAGTTATGTTTTTAAATTTCGTCATAACTATACGAATTCCTCTATTGAATTATTTATAATACTGTATACATGGTCTTTAGTTGACAAATACTTGTCCATGTTTTAAACTAAAAATGAGCTGACATTGAGATCGCGCCAATTGGCGCGACACCAAAAATGGAGAAAGCACCTGCTATGGACTGCATGTTTGTAAACGATACTATCTATGCAAACATGTATGCAGGTTGTTTTCAAACGAAAGGAGAGGGCGTAATTGCCTTCTCCTTTTCGCGTTCCTTTGCGAACAATAACCTTAAATCCGTTTGCCTTGACACGTCCGCGAGCCTTGCGATGACCGCACCATACATAATATAACGAAATATTGTAAGAGAACAACTATTAGAGACAATAGTATTCCCCCACATACATTTCGCCTTTCGTTTGCCATTGAGTTCTTACGTAATGGCGGCAGTACCGCAAGTTTAAGAACGCAACTCGGGCATATGAGTATTGCCACGGTTGAAAAATATTTATACTTTGCGAATACACACATTATTTCAGATACTAAACGGTTTAATCCGTTGGATAAATCTTTCTATTTAAGTATCGCTATACCCCTCTATTACGTAGTTGATTTGGTGAATTCTTCGTTTAAAAGCTGATACTAATGAAAAGGAATCTAGATATAATGACATCATAGGAGGCGACAACTTGGAAAACAAATTCTGTATCGGAAATGAGTTAGAGGAAGAAAAGCCTTTATACAATGCACTAAAAAAGCTATACCCCGAGGGGTTAAAAATGGAGAGTATAACACCAACGCAAATGCGACAATTATGGTGGGTTGAATGTTGTTTTGATTCGATGCTCGCTCCGTTATGTAACGTTACCATAAGCAAATTTAAAAGTTACCGTTTGTATACGTTGAACATTAAGGCGCAGTACATGGAGGCACTTGACCGCATGTATTTGGCAGGGCAAGATGTCGAAGGTTGGGAAAAAATGATTCAACGTTTAGAATAACTAAAGAGACGTGGGTAAGCTTACAAACGATTTTCTCTGCACACTTTCCGCATCATCTACCGATTTCATAGATACTAAACGATTTAATCGGTTGAATAATCTTTCTATTTAAATATTTACTACTTTTCCCGCTCAATCCATTGTGATTTGGGCGGGTTTTTCACGTTTACCCCGAGGTAATAACACTTAATTCAAATCATTTTAGTTGACCGTATTCCAAAAGAGGTGTGCCCTCTCATCGGTGTGAACTCCTCCTCTCGTCAAGTGATTAAATTGTCGTATAACCATTATGATTGTCACATAGAAGGGATACCAACTAAAATATTGAAATTACAATATTGCGTTTATAGAATGCCTAGGTGCTGCAATTAGTGTTTGGGAGTTAAGGGAGGAGATAAATTGTGGATTTCGTAGCTATTGACTTTGAAACGGCGAATTCGAAAAGAACAAGTGCATGCTCTTTGGGTATAATCTTGGTAAAAAATTCGCAAATTGTTGAGAAAAAATCTTGGCTAATCTATCCTCAACCTTTTGAATTCGACTACTTCAATGTATTGGTTAATGGATTCAGTGAGAAGCAATTACAAGATAAACCGCGATTTTGTGATTGTTGGGAAGAAATACAACCCTATCTTGAAAACCAAACTATTGTTGCCCATAATGCCTCTTTTGATATTTCCGTTTTACTTAACACATTGAATTACTATGACATCCGCTACCCTCGTTCTAAATACCTTTGTTCTTATAAAGCGAGTCGTATGGTTTTCAGTAACCTACTGAACTATAGCCTAGACACCATAGCAAATAGCATTGGTATCTCCTTCAACCATCATGATGCGCTTGAGGATGCTGAAGCAACTGCAAAGATATTAATACATATGGTTAACTCAACAGGTTGTACTTGTGTCGATGATTTTGCCAAACATATCGACTTAAAATTTGGAACGATTAGCGACTCCTATTATTCTACTTGCCAACATATTAAAGGCGAGCCTGCTCGTTTAACCAAGTCTAAATCTGTTCCACTTTCAAAAAGAATTACGGCTGTCGTTAATGAATTTGATAACAGTAATGAATTTTATCAGAAAACTGTTGTATTCACGGGTGCGCTCGGTGGCTTGAGTCGCGCGAATGCCTATCAAATCATCGCAAATTTGGGTGGACAACTTGCAGAAAGAATTACCCGAAAGACCGACTTCCTAATACTCGGTCAGCAAGACTACAGATTACTTAAAGGTCAGACTTCTAGTTCTAAAACTAGAAAAGCAATTGAATACGCAAACGCAGGAACGGGGATACAGATTATCTCCGAGGCTGACTTTTATAAGATGATAGGTGATGAGAACTGTGGATAATTTAACTCCTTCCGAGATTTGCAATGAAATAGCCGCCATGATTAAAGCGGAAAAAGGCTCCGACGCTGAAATTGAAATAATTGATAATCTCGCATATTCTTCCATCAAATTTTTGGGGATACACTCATTAAGGGTGCGGTGCGGAAAAACAAACTATATTGGATTAAAGAATTCTTACGAACACCTATGGGCAAATGACGATTCTATTAAGACGGAACGTTTACAATCAGACGAATTGTGGAGCAGAGTTTCATTTAATTCAGTTGAAGAGTTGAAAACCCTTTATCCATTATTCTTACAGTTATACGACGAGGCTTTCTCGCTGTTGAACGTTGAACTGTTTAGCTGTTGCTCAAGATATATCCAATGTTCTGACGAGAAAGTTTGCATTCAACCTGACAAACGTTTATCAGTTGGTTGCCAATACAGGAAAAATTTAATAAGCGGAAAGATCTTTTATGGGTTAAATAAGAGTTCACATATGGATTAACTTACGCCATTGCGGAACCTTAATGAACTGCGCCGTAGGTAACTTTTGTAATTCATCCTCGAACTCGGCAACGGTCATTTCAGAAACGAAACTTGGCACGCGTGAAGTCACTTGCCCCCAACCCCTTTAACGTTTGATGCTTTTACACAACGCAAAGGGGGGAACGTGTGACAGTATGAATTTAGAAGTTGGTGGCAATATATCTTGGTGTTGATTAGTAGCAATTCCGCGCCCGTTGAACCCTTACATAAGCACTCACGAAAATTGCCTCGGCAATTATACTCTGTTATGCCCTCGCGAGGCGTAAGGGGGAATTTAGGCGTAACTCACCCAGGGTTACGCCTATTCGTGTTGATCAAAAAAGCAAAAAAAATAAGCGGGAGGTTTTCGCCTCTCGCTTTTTCTATGTCCTTTTATTGAATTTGTGAGTAGTCGGCTCGGTTAACAATGTTCTCGCCAACCCATTCCAACGCCGCAATTCGGTTCTCTTGTGCTGCCTTGGCGAACATCTTTGGGCAAGCCTTGGCGAACACGGTTGGCTAGAAAGAATTCCCGAAGCCGCTAACCGAAAAGGTTCGAGCTCCCCTGTATGACAGTATGGGTCTTTAGCGAAGTAAAAATGCTTTATTCATCATAATCTTACCCCCTTTGCTTTTTGAAATTTGTATTTTATTTGTATTAATCTAACTGAATAACTTTATTTACCATGTGTAATTAGAATTAATTAGATACAAAATACTCGACAAAGGAGGTTTTATTACTATGGCAAAAATTAAGGATAGAAACACTCTGGCAATCGTATCGGGGATGATTGGTTTAGCCGGATTAATGTTGGTTGACATACCCTCACATATGGCAGGTATCTCTAAGAGGTCATATAGGGAGGCTGCGGCAGGAATGTTTGTTTCAAAAAGTGAAGCGAAGACGTTGAGGGGGCATATCCTTGGATTCATAATGAATTCCGCTGTGAGCATTTTAGGAGCCAAATATATAATCAATGATATGTCGAAAAATGGGCGGGATAAAATTTTAGCAAAAGGCGTACTAGCCGGGATTGGCATCGGAGCCATAGCTACAGCCATTCCAAATGTTGTTCCTCAGAATAGCGTTAAACCTAAAGATGCAGCAAGTAACCTTTCTTACGTTTTCAGCAATATGGTATATGGGCTACTTACTACCTTCTCAGCCTCTAAATTGGGTCACGATTCACTTTTCGATACTCCTCCACAAAACGATTACTTGAAGCCGACTGAGCAAACAAGTGAGCAAATTAAATTAGCTCCTGTCTCACGAAATACGGTTCAACCTATCTACTCAGATGTGAATTCCAATGCAGGAAATACGGTGCCAATGAACCCGTCCTGACATCTATGAATTCTCAGATGCCCTCCCGCGTTTATATAAAGTAGGAGGGCATCTATTGATGAGAATATTGTTTTTGATGTTTGTAGTCAAACTTGTCCCCATCACCGTTGCAGTTTCTACGTTTGAAGTAATTTGGTTCGCTAAACTCCCATTTAGTGAACATCCAGTTATCTACGAATGCCGCCCAACACTGAGGTTAGGCGGCATCATTTATACTGAAGGGTTTAAGAATTGCACTAAACTATGGTCTCAGCTTTGATTTGCATTATTTGGTTGGCTACCCCAAGGTTAATTTGTGGTGTATCCTGAAAATATTTATATGGGTTATATAGGTAATATTAGGTTATAATACCAGGAAAGTGCTGGGTAAGGAGAGAGGTTGCTTGGGATTCGTTCAACTAGTATTACTAGAAGAGCTGTTACTTATCTCATCTGGTATGATTTTTTTTGGAGGGATTTGGGGTACAGTTGCGGCAACTGTAGTTTTAAGTGGAATTAACTTTTTTAGCCATGATTTAGCATTGTTTTGGCGATGGGAAATACCTCTTTTGCTTCGGGGAATGGCAGGAATGTTGCTCCTGCTTGTTGTCGGGCGAATTGCAAATAAAAGTAAAGTTATAACCAGCTTGGCTGGTGGGCTGATCGGCTTAGTTATCTTTGGAGCATTTGTCACGCCCGTTTTAGCAATAATCCTTGCAGCCTTAGTGTTCGGAGCTGGTATTATTCCTAAAAATGAAAAGAGCCATGTTCTTTGGAGCTTTGCTCCAACGATAGTGCGTTTGATTTTAGGTCTCGGAGGGATTATCTACGGAAATATTTTAACACTCTAAGCCGAGTGAAATCGTTCAGTTAAGGGTTAAATAGCGTGGCTTCGGTGACGAAAGTCTCCTATCCCAAAAGAAATACTTCGCGACGAAGGGGGTCCTCACCTGTTATGACTTATCTTATTTTTGTCTTTAGTCGATAAGTGGGATTTTGGTAAACTCCCATTTAAGGAATAGCTTGGTCAAAGCCATTTGTTGCAAGGTTGAAGGAAAGATATGTTCTAAACGTTGAATTTGGTATCGATTCGCTTTTAGAACAAGAACGGCGTTCAATGTTAGACATTACATCCGTAAAATAAACGTTATTATCGAAACACAGAGCGTATAGGAAGCAGAAGGCATTTGTAAGTGAATCTCTTCTTCCCATTATCCTACTAATATGAATTAAAACAGGTTTAATAGGGTGGCTCATTCTGAGAGACAGTGGCATAGTACAGGGCGTACTGGTGTCGCTGCAACGTCGAAATATTCAGGTGCTTTTTTTTCGCTCAAAACTACTGTATTGCCACATTTCGTAATCGCCGTAAATTGTTTTTGAGAATGTGTATAAAAAAAAGCGGGTTTTCCTTTTGGGGGTCCCGCGTTTGGCTATTCTACATATTTTACGAGTTTTTTTCTAAACCCAACTCAATTCCTCAACCGCTCGCGCCAAATCCTCTTCGCTCGGTGCGGTATAGATTAACGTTTGCTGTATGTTCGGGGATCCGTCCTTTTTCATATGCCCCGCCAATCTCGCGACAACATCCAACGGCACTTTGCGCCCTACGAGTTCATGGCAAAACGTATGCCTCAACGTGTGCGCGGTTAAATCGTCTATGCCCGTGAATTGTTGGTACTTTGTAAAGATATGTTGAACCCCGCGAGTGCTTAACGCGGCGGATCGTTGGGATCCAAAAAGGAACTCCGTCGGATTGTGTTCCGCGATGTACTGAGTTAGGATCCTGCGGCAATCCACGTTTAACGGGATCTCGCGGTAACGGTTCCATTTACCTTTGCGAACAATCAACTTACCCTTGCGCTCGGTTAACTCAATATCGTTCATTCGCAAATCACAAAGTTCCTGCACCCGTAAACCCGTGTGTAACAACAAAGTAATAATTGTATACTCGCGGAGGTCGCCAAACTTGCGAACGAACCGTATCAACGTATTTTGTTCTTGCGAGTTTAACCATTTTGGTGCGAGGGTTCCAACAATAACGGGGTCAACGTGCTTGCATGGATTGTCGATGATCTCGCCGCGGTCAACAAGGAATTCGAGGTATGCCCGCAATTGCGTTAAGCGTTGGCGTGCTGTGTTAGGTTTCCAATTTGCTGTGGCGAATCGTTTATAGTTCGCAACATCCTTTTGTGTAGCTTGGCGAACTATAAACGTTAGATTTTCGAGGGGATCCGATGGGGTCGCGTTGGGGTTCGATTGGGTTCCAATAGATTCAAAAAATTGTATGTTTATTTTATGCTCTAGCTTGGGAGCCTCAAAGGGGGTGGGGGGGTGTTGGGGGGTATCGCTTGAGTTCGCGCTCATCCATTCGCAAAAACGTTTGATGCTCGATTTGTATTGCCGAACCGTTAACTCGCTTTTGCCCTGCGCCCTTATGTTGTCAATAAATTGTTCCATTATGTCTGCGCCTCCTTAGTGATATACGACAAGAATTTAGCGTGATAATGCACTATAATCGGTTAATATAAGCACATTATATCGCGTATCTCGTCGTATATCAATTAAGATATACGCCAATTAAAGTGTATGTTCAATAGCTCGGCGGCGGTTATCCGTTGCCTTCTCGCAACGCAAAAAGCGGATTAGGGTTTATACCCCGCATGCCTTTATAAGCTCTTAAAACAAGCTCTACGCCTCTCTACGCATATACAAAAGTAAGGGATAGCTTGCGATTATCTGCGGCAAATAACTTTATTTGATACACCACCTCGTTATAGGGAAAGAACGTTCCTGTGGCCATAGGAAAGCTTGTTCCTGTAGCTTTAGGAAAGCTCGTTCCTGTGGTCGTTAATTATTAGATTCACTCAATAACGGAATAACCTTTTCTTTCTCAACAATAGCCAATTCGTTATTATGTAATCGAATGTTGTCTCTCTTTATTGTTAATATGGTTATTGTTCAACTGTTTATTGTTTATACGCAAGTTTCTGCGTAGGTACACACGCAAATTCCTGCGCCTGTTCACCTATTAACACACGCAACTTTCTGCATATGTGAACTTAAAAAAGGCGGGGTTATACGCCCTCACCTAGACAAATAGTATCTAAGCCAACATCCTTGGCCTTATAGGGTAATATGGATTAGTTTGCTTACGCTTGCTCAAAACGTGGTGATGTTACGTGGACTTAACGAGGTAACAAACGATGTTAAGTGAGTTCTGCCGATTTAAAATTCCTTTCGATAATACGAATGAACGAAAAGCCCGCAACCCGCATGACAAGCGTTTTTTGCGAATGGTATAAGTCTCTTTTTGTGATGTTGAAACTAGCGTTTCTGTTTGCCGATTACCTCTACTCATACGTGTTTACGTAATTCCGTAATAACCAACAAACTCGCCTACCATCGCAGTTTTGCGAACGATGGACGGGTTTATTTTTCTCCGAACGTTCGAGGAAGTTTTTCAGGAATCGGACGATAGGTGCTGTTTGCCCGTGATTATACGTTCATATGATGACAAAGTGAGGCGGGCGTTAAAACCTCACCGTTAGCTTTTAAGGCGAAACATTATGCAAAAATCGCTACCATAATAAGTCCGATACCAATTAAAACCGCACCTACTAATTCATAGTTATCCAAGATGAAAAAAAGCCTACTGTATTTTCGCTTAAAATCAAATCGTTGATAATTTCGTCTCAACAACCAACCAAAAAACACAATGAATGTGATTCCAAATATCATGAGCACGGGAGTATCTTTTACATACGTTGTTCCATGCATGAATAATGCTCCATTCTTATAAGGATGATTTCTATATTAATTAGTATACCTTATCATGAGTAAGGAATACGGCTGTTGTTTTAATGGCCTGCCGTATTTAATGCCAACGATAAACTGTTTTTGCATCTCGAAGTGTGGTCTATGATAATCGAAATTTAGTGGGTGGTTTCCCTCTTGAATTCTTTAAACCGCTTAAAAGGGCATTTATACGACTATGGTGACCATCTATTTCTTTCACCTCTCATTACGTTAATTTGAACCCGTTAACCTATAAAACGTTTTCTTTCGTAATTTTGACAACAACGTATTAAAGGCTACAAACGTTAAGCACTAAAATAGCGGCAACCATCGTTAACTACGCGGCTCTTATCGCCCCTAACGGGGCATGGCTCGCTTTGCTCACCATCGCACTATTCAACATTAACGTTGTATCTCAACAATAGTGTTATTATCTATAGAGTATGTGCGAAGGGGGAACCCCGAGCAAACCAAAGGGCGAATGCCCGAGGTTATCCATTCGCAAAAATTACCCTATTTATTCTTAAGAAAAAAACGCCGAAACCAGCATTATAGGCTGAATCTTTGACGATTTTACTAACTTTTATTTAGTAACGGTGGCCTCGAACCCCCGCATTAAGTCTCGTTGTTTAACCACGCACTCAACAAATCTCTCATTCGTTTAGAGGGAATGTAAATGTCTACGGGTTTACCGTCGCGAATAGCTGAACGAAAAATCCATTGAAGTAAATCGGTTAGTGCAAAAAGTTCCTCGTTAACCTTTACGCCACGTTGCGCAAAGAACTGTTCTTCCATCGGGTTCATATAACGATTTAAACAGAAAGCTAGCGTTGTCTTATGCTTGTAACGATTGGTCGCTCGTAAATTAAATGGCACGAAACACGCTTTCCCTTTTGAATCCGTGTTGTTCTTCGACTCCTCTTTGCCAAAACCATTACCCGTAATGTGCTTTTTGTAGTCCTTATACGTTGTCCAAATGAAGTCGTCAGCCTTAGAATTGGTATAATTACGGTAATAATTGTAAAGGTTGTTTTTCAGTTGTGAAATCTTTGGAGCATTTTTTTTATTCTCAAACCATGATTTTGAAAGTGATTGTTTTTGCCCAATGTCGTTAAGCTTACTGTCATGGATGATTATCAACTGTTTTAGATGCGAGCGGTCGTGGTATACCCGTGAAACGAGTTCATAACGTTCACCAACTTTTGTAACTTCGCTATAATCGTATTTAATCTTGTGGAGGTCATAGTAATACCGTTGCAATTGACCTTCGAACATATACGTCATTATGAATACTTGGTCAAAGAACCCAAAAATCTTAGCGGGAAAGTTCCATAAAAACGCGGTGTTGTTAACGGAAAACAAATTCCCTGCCAAAGCATAGCTTTTTACCTCGTTGTATTTCGTGTTCAACTTTGGGTCTGCTGTCCAATGGACTTGGATCGTGCGAGGGTCAATTTCGATAGTCCCCGAATCTTCTAAAATGGTAATATCACCTTTTTTTACGGTTTGAAGAACTGAAATAACTTCCATGACCTCATCAATCATTAACGTGTAATTCTCCCATTTCAACAAATCCATTAGCTCATCGTCAGCCATTGCAAACAAAGCGTGAGTTGTCGCGATGTCCTCGCCATTAGCAATTAACCGTTTGAGCGAATCTAATTTGGTTCCGTCTCCGTGTTTAACATCGGGTTCTTTGAACTTGCGGTTAGTTACGCTTTCACGGATACGTTTTACCTCATCGAGGAACGGTGTAACATAAATGAACTTTTGTGAATCGCCTGCCTCTTGCATTAGTTGAATTGCGTAAGACGTTTTGCCCGTTCCCATCATACTGTCAATCACTTTGACCTTATCCATTTCTTTTCTACCTCCCGTTAAATTTGTTTTCCAATAGCTAAAACGCAAATAACGAGTTAGCGTGTCATTAACGAAAAATAAACAGTGTAAAATGCGGGGTAAATTTGCATACTTCCACGATTCAGAATGCTTAGGACGCCCTTTACGCGCTCCTCATACGCATATTTGTACCGATTAAAAGCCTTTACCTCGTGGTTCGTAGATTCGAATAACTACAAAAAAATACCCCCACACGCTTGTCAGGCGAATGGAGGCATATTTGTATTGTGCAATTATTTTACTCGCGTTATTTCTGAGCCTTTTCATAATACTCTCGAAACAAATCCAATGGTGGTCTGTTTGGCTTAGTATTGTCAATTATTGTTGATTGTGGTTCCTGTTGTTGCTCCATATTCTTTCTTTGTTCCTCAAGTGCGGTAAAGCCCTCAATGAGATAAAGATAAGCGGGTTTGTTATTATCCATTTGATTTTTCCCCCATTCGTTTGAGTTCCTTCAAACGTTTTATTTCCTCTAATCGTTTTCGCGCCTCATTTTCACTTAGGAGTTCTTTATAAAGTCCATACCAAATTACAAAAAAAGGAACCTTGCCAAAATTTAACGCATCCATTACCTCGTAAGTATTTGGAGCTACGTGGGAAAAAACGCCCTCGTTGTCAGAATATAAATTAACAATCGGATACCCGACCTTACGTGATGGCTTATACGTGGCGTGTTGCTCGCTTCCATAAGCAAGACGAACAGCATTTAGAAACTTCCTTTCTAATTCGCCACCTCTAGCTTGAATTTCGCCAATTTCCTTTGCTGCGAGTAAGAACTCGCAACGTTTACGCTTTAAATTGTCGCTCTTTGTAGTAACCTCATTACAAATATCTTTATGGGCGTTATTCCTAGCGATTTCTAACTCGAAAATCAGTTCAGCTAATTGGTTCTTATTGTGATATTCCGCAGTCGCAAGAAGTTCTTTTGTAACTGATATTTCGCTTTCAACTTCACGCATCCGGGTTTGGCATTTTTTGAGGTTAACTTTTTCGCCCTCGATTTCCCGAATTAACATCCGTTGCCATTCTACTTTAAGTTCGGATAACTGTACCTCCAAGGCGCGGAGCGTGGCTTGAAGATTATTAATAGTTGAAGTTCCTTGTTCGTTTAAATTAGCAAACCTTTTCGAGACTATCTCAAATTCGTTCATTTCTTATTCGTCCTCCATTTCATTTATATTGGGTTTATCATTCAAGCCTAAACGTTCTTTGAGTTCTTGAATTTCAATATTTATCGTTTCCGTCGACCTATCTATGATCGGTGAAACAGAAATTTCGTGGGATTGCAACAGCATTCCGAGAGATTTCAATACTAATTCTGCGGCACGAACATTACCGCTGATGGCGTTTTCTGTGAGGGACGACATAATTTGGGGAAGGAGCAAATTGCATTCTACTAATGAGCGGCGGCGAACGTAGTTTTGAAAGTCCTCGTTTTCCAATCGGTAGCGATGTAATTGCCTTGTGCTAATTCCCGCGGTTTTAGCAATCTCGTCATAGCTTGGACTTTGTCCGCGTTTCTGAATAATCATTTCTGCGCAGATTATCATGGTTGGCGTGAGTGAGGGTAACCCCTTTATATCCTTAGCGATGCTTGGTATGCGTGTAGGCTTATTCATATGAGATAATCCCTCCTCCTTCTTGCAGTTCTTCTTTGTCTAGTACCAATAAATACAGCAATTTTAGCGCGAGTATATTGCCACTTAGATTCCCTTTTTCGATTTTTGAAACGTTACCCTGTGAAATTTGAAGAAGTTTCGCTAATTCTTTTTGTGTAAGTCGATGCTTGCGGCGAATCATGCGGCAAAGCGTTGCGGTACTCGCTAAAGATTTATTGTTCAAATCTATCAGCCGCCCTTTCCGTTTCTAATGTTGGTCGCGGTGGAATACGGGATAAACAAAAAAGAAAACACCAAATTCACTTGCACGGGAACTCGATTCCTCGTGAGTAATTGGTGTTTTCATAATTAAGGAGGAGCATATGAAAATAGAAAGTGACAACGAAAATCACCTTCTCACTCTTATAGTGACGTAAAGGCATATCTCACAACCTAACTAATTATCTTTTTTGCATTATTTTCAATACGTTTCTCAGCGAAACTAACTATTAATTCTACGAAATCGCGAAAAGCATTATTGGATAAATCATTCTTAACAATTACCTTAACTGTGATTTTTGCTTTTTTCATTACTATCGCCCCTTTCACTGTTAAAAACGCTTTCCGCTAAATCAGTGACAGTTCAATTAGCGTAAAAACATAGTAAAGTGACAGTAAATGATTACCAACAAACAAATCGTTCGCCTTGTGCTATAATCGACTTGTCCCAAAAACACTAGCAATGATAAAGGGTTGTGAACGATAATGGATATTTGTTTGTATTTGAGAAAGAGTAGGGCAGACTCGAAAGAACAAAGTGTGGAAGATGTTTTGGCTAGACATGAGCGGTCTTTACGCGAATTAGCTGAACGAAACGGATATAGAATTGTCGATGTATTCCGCGAAGTTTGCTCGGGTGAATCGATCCAATCCCGCGAACAAATGAAAGCTATGCTCACCAACGTGCAAGCTAAAATGTATGATGGAGTGTTGGTTACGGAGCAATCGCGATTGACTCGCGGAAACATGAAGGACGGCGGGATAGTTCAAGAAACGTTCAAAGACTCAAACACTAAAATTATTACGCTTACAAAAACAATTGATTTCAACGAATCCAACATGTACGACTTTGAACATATCATCAACGCCCGCGAACTTGAGAACACAAAGCGGAGGCTTAACGATGGTGTAAATAGATCAGCGAAATTAGGCTATTGGGTGAGCGGTGTTCCTCCGATTGGCTACCTTTATAACTCATCTACCAAAGGTCTTGAAATCGTAGAAAGTGAGGCTGTTATCGTGCGTGAGATATTCGCTCGGGTTCTAGCAGGGCAGAATTATCACGAAATAGTTGCTTGGCTAAATATTGGAGGTATAGCAACTCGCAAGGATGGCAATTGGCATGTAAATCAGATTAAGCGAATCCTCCCAAATGAAACATATATCGGATACGCTGTTCACGGTCGAACTCGTTGGGAGAAATTTACTGATAGTAATGGCGAAGAAAAGCGCAGAGAGATTGCTCTCCCTCGGGAACAATGGACTGTAGTTCCTGACTCGTTCCCCGCAATTATTGACAAAGAAACGTTTGATAAGGTTGCCACGCTCCTAGCGGCTAGAAAGCAGTTGCCTAAACGTTCGCGAGAGGGTCGCCATCCCTTGTCGGGTGTTGTTAGTTGTGCAAAGTGCGGCCATTTACATCAAATACAAAAGAACTCTAACGGTAACTTGCTCAAGGCATGCAACTACCGTAGTCCCGAGGGCGTACGTTGTGAGAATAAGGGCGTTAGTTTGTCGGAAGTATACAAGGCAATCAGAGCCGAACTAGGCAAGTTGCAGGAAACACTAGTTAACGCTCCTAAAGCCACGAAATCTAGTGGACAACGTAAGTCGTTAGAACGTCAACTCCAACGCAAACAAAGCGAACTAACAAAGCTCACAGGGGCAGTACAAAGGATTAACGACTTATACGAACTTGGCGATATTGCCCGCCTTGAATATCTTGAACGAAAGGCGAAACGCCAAGGAGAGATAGTTAGCAAACAACGTGAGATTTCCGAGATACAAAACTCCATTCGCAATACTAGCGGGTTGACCAACGAACAGCGTTTAGAATATATCGAGGAATTTTGTAGACAATGGACTGAAGAGGTTAACGATAACGAATTGAATCGGGCTTTTCACAAGTTGTTCGCCAAAGTCGAATATTTACGGGAGGGCGAAGAGGTTACGCTAACTATTGAATTGAACTGATTAAAAAACAAAAAAGCGACAACCATTCGATTGGGGTACGAATTAAGTTCGTATCCCAATCGAATGGTTGTCGCTGTGTTTACGCAATATGAAAGTGAGGCTGCCAATGGGCATTTATATTTACAGTGCGATATTATCGTTTACAATATAGCGATGGACGGCGGGTGCTTTCGTTTTATTCACTTGTCGTCGATGATTGAAGTGCTTCCCAAATTCTTCGGAAGGTTATGCACAGTACATCTAATCAACACATGCTTTGACAAAGCCACTCAACAAAGCCTGGCTATGCACTTCCGTCTCCATCATACTCTCCGGGTGCCATTGAACCCCTAGACAAAACTTTGCGTTGGACTTTTCGATTCCTTCAATGATCCCATCGGAAGCAAACGCACATTGAATAAATTCTGGCGGGATTTCTGATACAGCTTGATGATGTAGGCTGTTGACTCCAATTTTCGTCTTATTAAAAAGATGATAGAGAATCGATTCCTCTGAGATCGTCACATCATGCCAAGCGTATTGTCGTGGGGCGGTTTGGCTATGTTGCATTGAGCTAGGATACTGACTAGGAATGTCCTGATAAATTCTTCCCCCAGCTGCCACCGCCAAAACCTGAATACCACGGCAAATTCCCAGAAGGGGGAGATTCTTCTCCAAGGCTAGCTGAGTCAATAAGATTTCGCTGAAATCCCGTTCGGGAAAACATTCGCCAATTCCGATGTGAGGAACCTCTTTTAGATATAGGGGAGAAATATCCCCTCCGCCCGTTAAAAGCAAGCCATGTACGAGGTTCAAAACGTCAGTCGCCTCTTCTAGTGTCTGGACGGGTGGAACGATCAAAGGTATCCCACCCATTTTTCGAATGCTTTCTACATAATAATGCCTTGGAAATGTCTTTAGTTCTTCTGTACAATGAGCCGCTGTAATACCAATCACAGGTTTTTTTAACATCCGTCCCCTTCTCCCCTCTCAACACAAAAACAGCGTCGGTTTTGCGCCGCAACGCTGTCTCTCTTGACTGAAGCTATATATTAAATATCCGCAAGTCCTAAACTAATTTCAATGGCTTGGTCAACCCTTAGCATCACTTCTTCATCCAAAACAGCTACCTTTTCCTTAAGACGACTTTTATCAATCGTCCGAATCTGCTCCGTGAGTATGACGGAATCCCGTTCCAAGCCGCTTCGTTTAGATCTTACTTCGACGTGAGTAGGTAATTTAGCTTTTGCAATCTGTGAAGTGATCGCGGCAATTATTGTCGTCGGACTGAATTGGTTCCCTATGTCGTTTTGAATCACAAGGACAGGACGAGTCCCTCCCTGCTCTGAGCCGACAACGGGGTTAAGCTCTGCGTAGTAGATTTCCCCGCGTTTTATGATCATCGCCGACACTCCACCATCGTTTCTTCATAATACTCTAATACTTCTTGTTCCGTTGAAAACAACTCCTTGGCTATTGACAAATTCAGCTGCGCCATTTCTTGGTATCCTTTGCGCATCTGCTCGTGGATTCCTTTCTTTCTGCGTTCGTGAAGGATACTGTTCAGCGCTTCTCGAATAAATTCGCTACGATTCCGCTTCTCTACAGTAACAATGCCATCCACTTCTGCAAGCAAGCTCTCCGGCAAACTGATCATAATCCGTTTACTTTCTGCCACATTAGCACCCCCAGTCATTTAGCCGAAGCTATACTCTATTATAGACAGTAAAGCAAAAAAGTGTCAACGAACTAGAAAGGTAAATGAGCCCAAACCCCCTGAAAATAAGGCTATTTAGCCATGTAAATTATGGAAGGTAGTAAATTTCAAGATAATCTTACGATTAAATCGTTCATTGATGATAGTATAACAGTATATCACGCTTGATATACTGTTATTTTGCACAAGTCAGAAAGTATTTTAAGCAGGTCGTCTAAGCCAATATCGAATTGTCTTTAAGCGTGTTTCAGTAGCCTTTTAACCATGGCCTCATGCGCTAATTCTTCCAAGTGATCGTCAAGTTTAGGTAAACAAGTGTCAGATCCGCGCCTTTTCATAGCCAATTCCAACAACAAATCGGCAAAGTGTGGATTCTTCGGGAGAAGTGGGCCGTGTAAATACGTTCCAAAGACATTCCTGAACCGCACCCCTTCCTGATGATCATCTCCATTATTTCCCTGACCAAAGAGGACTTTACCCAAAGGCATAACCCCTTTACCTAAATAAGTTTTGCCTGAGTGATTCTCGAACCCAACCAATGTCCGAAATTTAGCGGCACTTAAGACTTTTTCATCAAGCTCCACAACCACATTTCCGATTAAACGCTTCGTACCGGCGATCGTCCAAATATCTAAGATACCCAACCCTTGAATTTTTTCTCCACCTGCCATTTGATAGTATTTTCCTAACATTTGATAGCCACCACAAATAGAAAGCACCACAAGGCCTTGCTCTATGGCACTTCGGAGGTCACTTTCCCGACGCATCAGGTCTTGGACAAGAATTCCTTGTTCACGGTCCGACCCTCCGCCAATAAATAGAATGTCCATTCCCATAAAATCCAAGTCGTCACCTAGCGAGGCTTGTTGAATCACTGGTTCAATCCCACGCCAACGACAACGGGCTGCCAATGCCATAATATTACCCCGATCTCCATAGAGATCGAGCAAATCCGGATACAGATGGCAAATAGTCAGTTTCACGCGTTGGCCTCCTCTCCGCGGTCTTTTGCTTGGGAAGTGGATAATCCCGCACCATTTTGATGACGTTCTAAAATTTCGCGAAGTGGAAATAGTAAAGTATACGTGGGTAATATAAAAACAGCCGCTTCTTCAGCACGATTCGCTTGCAAGCAATTAAGTGCTTCTGTCAAGCTATGTTCAAGGACAATCTTCTCTTCAGATACGCCTGCATATTTCAGCCTCAAAGCCATATCCTCAGCACGAAGTCCTGCACAAACTACCTGGTGTATGCGCTCCTCTTGCATTCCTAATCGTTCAAAATTGACATCCCAAAGCCAGGAAATATCTCGTCCATCCGCAGCCAAGTCATTGATTCCGATCAAAATCCGCAGGGGTTTTTCAAAGCCAAGCATTGTTTGAATGACTTGATCAAACCCTGTTGGGTTTTTCACCAGAGTTAAGGTGATCTCCCCCTCTGGTAAATAAAAACGCTCCATCCGTCCTGCTTGCGGAATAAACTCTCGCAATCCTTTTTGAATCGAAACTTCGTCTAGTCCCAGTTGACGAGCAGCCGTAAGAGCTGCTAACGCGTTATAAAGATTATAATACCCTTGCAAAGCCAGTGCAAACGGAGTTACGCCCACCTGAAACAGAAGCAGCCCCTCCTCAGGTCGGATATTCTCAGCCAATATTTCAGGCTTAGGCCGATGAAATCCACAGCCTAAACAATTAAAAACTCCTAATTGGCCATAATGAAAAAGCGTATAGTCAAGAGCAGTTCCACAGATTGGGCAAAATCTTGCTTCCCTAGTTTCCTGGCTCTCACTTCGGCTATCTGGGGTACGTTCCACCCCATAATATAAGGCCTCAGCATGATCCTTGCCAAACTGGGCTACCAAGGGATCATCAGCATTTAACACGAGAACGGATTCTTTAGGCAAAGATTCTCTCACCAGACGAACCGTTGTATCGAGCTCACCATAACGATCGAGTTGATCTCGAAAGAAATTAGTGATAATCGCTAAATCAGGAGACACTTGCCTACAAAGTTTAGGTACCGTCGCTTCATCGACTTCCAATAAAGCCACACTAGCCTGAGAGGTTCCGTTCCAGCATGTGTTTTGGATCAAAGCACCAGTAATTCCGGTTACGAGGTTCGCACCGGCCTGGTTAAAGGCAAAGACTTTCCCAGCCTCACGCAAAATATTCGCGAGGAGATTGGCAGTTGTCGTCTTCCCATTGGTTCCAGTGACCATAATAATCCCATCCGTATACGCCACACTTAAGTGCCGCATGATCTGGGGGTCAAGCCAGTTTGCTATTTTTCCGGGTAACGTCGTCCCATTTTTCCCAGCAATCAATAACCCCATAGTAACTATCTTTCCAGCCCATAAGGCAACCCAAAAACGCCACGTTCGTTTCATGTTAGCTCCTTTACTCGTAATCTCCTCAATTGTAGCACTCTCTCATTTGTATTATCAACCAAAAAAGGCTTGAAACAAACCTTTCTTATAAATTAATCTAAACCAAGTTGTTATCTTTGTTCTTTAAAGCTTCCTATTAATATAGCCCTGGGAGAGGTTCACCTTCTTATCTTCCTTTGTGAAATTAAAGCGACCGACAAAGAACTTACTTTGCGGTCGCTTAAAACTACTATATATATGCGTGTTGCCTCGATTGCTATTCGGGGTTCAAAATACCAGCTCAAGAGTACTACCTTCGAACGTATTGCATCGACATTCCTTCTTGCTCTACAAGGAGTAGGCTAGCATAATTGAGATTTTAGTTTTTCTATATTCATGCTACAGTCCAGCCGTTTGATTTCTTCCCCTTTATCCAATACAACAACTGCGGGTACCTTTTCTATTTCATATTTTCCAGCAAGATTCTTCTTTGTTGCCATATCAACTTTGAATAGTTTATATTCATCACCATTTTCACTAATGAGTCTTTCTAATAAGGTGCTGAATTCCAAGCTTTCATTGACTAAGACATTGAAGAATAATAATAGTATCTTTTTATTATTTTGTAGAACATTTGAATTAAAATCATTGAGTTCTCCGATGTATCGCTCAGCAGCTACGGCTGCAGTCGCACCATCACCTGCTGCGGAGACAACTTGTCTTAAATATTTCACTCGATTGTCGCCGACCGCGTAGATCCCTTCAAGGTTCGTTTCCATAAGGTCATTGACGGGGATATACCCTCTCTTGTCCATTTCAAGTCCGCTTTCGTTTAGAAAATGGGTTGACGGAATCATACCAACGAAGAAAAATACACCCTGACAGGTAAGTTCAGATGAACTGCCTGTTTTTAGATTCTTAATTTTTACCCCTTCTACATTTTCTTCCCCAAGAACTTCTTCAATCGTTGAGTTCCATATAAACTCCATTTTTTCGTTATTAAATGCTCGTTCAGCGCTGACTTTATTACAGTCAAGAACTCCTTCATCATGCAAAACAATCACGGTTACTTTTCGAGCAAATTTGGTAATGAACATGCCTTCTTCGATGGCCTGGTCACCACTCCCAACAACGACAACATCTTCGCCTTCAAAGAACTCGGCATCGCAAGTCGCACAATAGGCCACGCCACTCCCCCGAAGTCTTTTTTCACCGGGGATATTCAGAAGCCTCGGCTCACTACCGCAGGCAACGATAACGGCTTTGGCGGTAATTTCCTTTCCCTTTTTGGTCTTAATGATCTTCTCCTCTTGAGAAAAATCAACACTGAGAACCTCTTCTTTTAAAAATTCCACTCCAAAACTCACTGCATGCTTATGGAAATCTTTCATAAGATCGGGCCCGCTCACTTGGATATATCCAGGATAATTGACTATTTCCCTAGTTGTATCCGCTAAACCACCGATCGTCCCTTTATTAATAACTAAGGTCCTAAGCTTAGCCCTACCACCATAAATGGCAGCAGAAAGCCCAGAAGGGCCACCCCCAATAATGATCAAATCATAACTATTACCCACGTCTTCCACATCCCTTTAAATTTGATTATGCCCCAAGGACTTCTGCGATTTTCTCTTCGATGTTTTCCTCCTCAACTTTACCAGCGAGTTTTCCCTGATACTCGCCCTCATTGAAAAAGAGGGTCTGCGGAACGCCTTTTAATGAAAACCGTTTAAATAACTCCTGATCTTCTTCAACATCCACATAATAAAAACCAAATTTACCTTCATATTGGAGTTGCAATTCTTCTAACATTGGAACGACTTCTTTACATACATGACAGGTTTTCTTAGAGAAGATCACCAAACAGGGATCACAATTATCATAGATAATTTCTTCGAAACGGTTAGAGTTCAATTGTTGCAAGGACATATTCTCCACTCCTTAAAATTAACATTGTATTTAATCAACTATAAAATCATATATCAGCGTTTACACAGTCTTTTCGATGAAGTATGGTCGCTTTCTCTCATTTAAAAAGCAGCTATCAGAGTGCGCTTCTGATAGCTGCGCATATAACGCTTTGTTTAAATATCTTCAGAGAAAATTTGATAAATTGGAGCCCCTTCACACTGCGCAGGGTAACGCAAACCGAGCAATACCGAGACGGAAGGTGCAACATCAACTTGTCGGATCGTACGATCTGTTGTGAATCCAGACTTAATACCAGAACCTGCTGCTACAAAAATCGGCGAAACGGATGTCTCGAAATATCCTTCTGACGTTGAAATACTATCACCATGCAATCGATTGTATCCTTCTTCAACTGAGAAGAAAATATCACCACATTCTGGTCCATTAGCACCAATTAACACAGCATCTTTGTTTCTAAGGCAGATGCCGATCACACGTTTACCCGTCCTATCATCTCTGTAATTATATAAATCGGAGATGATTTGTTCTTCTAAATCATATTTATCGTTAGGATCCACGATACCATTTTTATCACGGCCTTTGAGATTGATATAAATATAGTTACTACGGATCTGTACGGCCCTTGTCTTTTCCCAATCGACTTCCCTTATGGAATTGCCATTTTCATCTTTTTTCATGACGGTATAACCCAGTTGTTCCATGACCTTTGTATTGAGACCACCATACTCTCCAATAATAGGAGGCACGTTTTCTCCAACTATAAGACCATGATCACTAAGGACTAACACAGTCCAACCTTCATCTAATAAATGCATGAATTCGCCAAGATAATCATCTGTTTGGATATAAAACTTTTCGATAAACCCTTGATAGGTTTTTTCATCTGTGTGGTTCCATGGTTCTAGAGTTTTTCCAAGATGCCATAACTGATGACCTGCACAGTCAATATTGTGGAGATGAGAAAATACGACTTCGTATCCTTTTTCCTTGATACAATAATTCATGCAATCAGCTTGCCATTGGTTGTATTGTACCCAAGATGGTTCAAAGATTTCGCGTACCAATTCAGCATCTTCTCCGCCGATTAAGCTAACCGGTGGAACTTCCCCAACATTTTCACGAATATCTTTATAGAGAGATTTCTGATGCCATAATTGGTCATTCGAAATATCGAGAGCATTGCTAATCCAAAGTCTAACTATACTGCCTGCTGGATCAAGTTCTAAAATTTTCATAGAGCGGCATGCTGGCTTAGTGACTTCTTTCTTTGTAACATCATCGATGATACCTGATACCATTTTATCTTTTTCTAAGGTAACAATCGGCACTTCAGCTTTCTTATTCTTATAAATAGCCACTCGATCATATTCGCCAGCTTCATTTTTTAGAATTAAAGCAGGGCGTCTCATGACACCACCCGAAGTTAGGATCGTGAATTCTTTAGCTCCCTCTGGAGCATTTGCCCAACCCGTAGCATCCTTGAGCGGAGAGTTTACAATATCATAAGCTACCTTACTACCAATAACAACTTCTGTATCTTCATCATCCATAACGTAGGTGCGAATTTCGCCACCTTGACGAGCTGTATCGCCCCACCAAAGTTCCATCATTTCATCGTCAACATCAGCGTCTAAAGAATCTTCCAAATCGGTAATGATACAGCCAACACCCGCTGGTTTATCCACTCTCGGTGCATAACGCACATCTTTAATCTCGGGTTTAGCAACAATTACTTTTTCCCAGTCAAGTTGAGCAACGCCCATATTCACAGAACCTGGTTGCGTGCCATCGACAACGCTCAGATTTTCGCTATGAGAGGTTGGGGGCCAAGAACTCCCAGGCCAATGCCAAACAAGTGTCTTCAGGCCAGCTTCAGAGGTGATATTCCAAATTTGTTCTGCGGTGCAATTACGAGAGTCCATATTGTAAACAACTGCATCCAGACTTTCCGGCGATTGTCTCCAATAACACGTAATGCCATGGGTTCCTGGATAAGCACCTGTAGCAAGTGTCGTCCAGCAAGGCGGTGTAATCGTAGGAATTGCCCCGAGTAGATGCAAGTCTTCTCTAGCCGATCCTCGTTCAATAAATTTCTGTAAGTTAGGCATTTTCCCTTCGGCCAAGAATTTTTTAGTAATTCTTGGATCCATCCCATCGACACCTAATACTAATAATTTATTAGTTAGTGCTGTTCTCTTCATAATACTTATCTCCTCTTATTATGAATTTTTTCGTTTTAGGTTATTTAAATCCTCCGATCTATAAAGGAGGAAATCTGTCTAAGTTAATTTCAAGATCCCTTAATCCCTTAGTATGAGGGGAAGTTTCACGGCCCCTCATACTAATTTCAGCAACGTTCCTTCCGGAACCAGACACGAACATTTAAGAAAAGATAGTATTAAGCGATTTCATCCAGCGATCGACCAGCAGTCTTCTCGCCCCAGATTCCAGTAACAACAGCAGTCAGTAAGAACATAGCACCAATAATGAAGAATAAGATTGTGTATCCAAAACTCTTGTAGATCATTGGAACTACGATCATGGCACCGGCAGTTAGAAGCCGACCAGTACTGTAGATAAAACCTGTCCCACTGTTTCGAATATGTGTGGGATAAGATTCTGCCAAGTAAGACCACATAACAACGAAAACGCCATCCATGAGCACCCTGATAACAAACCCAATCCCTACGATGAGCATTGGGATCTTAAGAGTACCAAAGGCAATAGTCATAACACCAACTAGCACACTGTATATAACGATGGGGATCTTTCTACCGCCTTTATCAGTTACGGTAGCAGCTAGATAGTTACCGATAGGACTTCCAAAGGATACTAGAGCTGACATCCACAGAGCATCTTCCAATGTGAAACCAAATTCATTCAATAAGGTAGGCATCCAAGCGAAGAACATAAAGTAACCAACGGTAATACAGCAAACCATGGTAATTAACACACTGGTTTTCCGAGCATATTTTTGACTAAATATCTCTTTTAATGCTACTATGGTTCCTGCGTCTTTTTTGACAACGGCACCTTCTACAGGGATGCTCGCTTCATTTTTAATGTCAACTTTGACGTCTGGCATAAATCTCTGAATTACGACTTCTGCCTCTGCATATCGACCCTTGGAGATAAGCCAACGTGGAGATTCTTTTAACCAACCTAAGGCCAAGGCAAAGATAATAAAACCTGTTCCACCGATGAAGAAAATAGTTCTCCAACCATCTGGACTACTTGGTACAATTCGTTCAGCAACTTGCCCAATTAACGGTACACTGAGCAATCCTGTTGCCAGAGATATTGCTTGCCATTTTCCTCTTGAAGCAGCTGGTAATATTTCTGTGATATAGACCATTGCCACAACAACCATGGATAAAATACCAAAACCAGTCAAGGTTCTAAAGACTAAGAATAATTCCTTATTAGGAGCCACGCCGTTTAATACCGAAAATGTTGAGAAAAAAGCGACCGAAAACAAAAATGCTTTTCTTCTGCCAATAACGTCAGATAGCCACCCACCGAACCAACATCCAAACAACATACCTACGAAAGTACAAGAGTTAACCACGCCGATCCACTCCATTGAAACACCCCAGTGTTTAGTAAGAGCGGGAGCAACGAAAGAAAACGTAAATAAATCCATTTGGTCAAAAGCATAAGCTAAGGCTAAGATAATCAAAAACTTATAATGTTCCATACACATACGGGCTTCATCAAGGTAACGTCTCTTTCCAGGAGTGTTGACTACTGGATCCACACTTGCCGCTACTGCCATATATTTGCCTCCTAATTCATAATAAGTTTAACCAATAAACTATAAGTTCACGGATTGTTTACATTTAACCCCCTTGCTACTTTAATATTAAAGAATTCCGCTGTTCCCCTTGTGATTTCATGCACTTACAAGTCAGATTATATTCAATACATGTTTCTTTGTAAAATACCTAGTAACTATGCCCCGTATAACTAACATAACTATGGGTTAATTCATAATTCCTATTGTAACTATTCTGTATTCGATCCTTTGTCTTGCAAATGATAGGGAAAATTAAATTTCCTATAAACTTTGTAAATACTTTGTTATTTGAATGACACATAGTATAATGAATTATAATAATGGTCTATACCCTAGAAGTGGTCTATGAAGTCAATATACTATCAAGGATGGTTAAACACTATGCGATTTGAACAATTATGTTATTTGGTTGCAGTCCATGAATCGAAGTCGATTTCTTTAGCGGCCGAGCGTACCCATATTTCGCAACCTGCTCTAAGTGCGGCCATCAGTAAACTTGAAGATGAATTAGGTGTGGTTCTCCTGAAAAGGTCAAATTCTGGCGCCCAGCTTACCGAGATAGGTGAACTAGTCATTATCGAAGCAAAGGTAGTGCTTAATACAATTGATAAGATCAAATCTATTGCCCACGGTAACTCGATCGAGTTAAATGGAAACATCTCAATTGCCGCAGAACCGAGCATCAATATCACCGTGATGCCTGATATATTGACCACTTTTAAGCAAAATCATCCTAAAGTTAATGCTCTACTCAAAGTCGGAGAATCCAACAACATATTGCGAGATGTTGAATCCGGCAAAGCCGACTTTGGTATCATCTTGAAAACTGATGCATTTAGCAAATCGAAAGATCTTAACTATAAAGAGTTATTTTCCGATGAATTAGTAATCATCACTGGAAGTAGCTCTGAAATTGCTGCAGAATCATCAACAATGACACTAGCCAAAGCTCTTTCTTTGCCAATACTGTTGTACAATACCGAGTACCTCACAAGCTGTGGAGTGTCAAGTGTATTGCAGAAATATGGAGAACTTAATGTTTTATATCGAGTTGACAACTTAGAGATGATGGAGAAGCTCTTATCTCAGGGCAGAACCATTGCCTTTGTCCCACAATTTATGGCTGATGAGTATATAAAATCTAGTAAAATAACTAAGGTGACGATCAGTGACATTAGCTTAGAAATTTCAATAATCTTAATTTGGTTAAACCGTCACCACTTATCAATGGTCGAAAAAGAATTTATTAAAGTTATCAAAGCTGTATGTTCCAAGTATTCCATGAATAATTTATGAAATAAGCACCCTGGCACTTTTCGAGGTAGCAACAAATCTTACCAATTTGTTGCTACCTCATTTTAGAAAGAGGTTATATACCATCTGGTGTATGATCCTCTTTTTGTATTTGTGTCTATAGGGGGCATATTCAGCAAGTATTTTACACACAATAAACTTTGATCTTATAATGCAAATACTGGGGTAACGGCAGATTGGTACTCTCGGGTTAAGTTAAGAAGCTATGTTAAATATTTCTCATAAGAGCAAGACCTTCGTTTTAGGTCTAATGAATCTATATCTGAGCCTCTAGAAATTGCTGTTGAGAAACAGAAAATAAGGAGTTATTAAGCATATGGATCAAAAAATACAATTACTTTTACAAAAGAGAGACCTAGCCTTTGCTAAAAAGGGTATAGGCAGCGGTTTATTCACTGGCGCAGCTTGGGGACTGGACGGGGTATTGATGGGGATGGTCTTGGGTTTAGCACCCTTCACAAACAACATGAGTATCTTCGCTGCTCCTTTGGTAGGAGCCTGCATACATGATGGATTCGCAGCACTATGGTTGTTTATTCATAATGTCATTAACGGTAAATGGCGTGATTATGCGCGCACCATGAAAACTCGCCCTGCCAATATGATAATGTTGGCAGCTATCTTGGGTGGCCCCATTGGGATGTCCGGTAATTTGCTAGGAATTTATTTTGCGGGTGCCTCCTACACTGCAGCAATCACCGCAGCTTATCCTGCTATTGGCGCTATTCTTGGGTCCATTTTTCTCAAGGAAAAGGTATCGCCCCGTGTATGGGCTGGCATTGTATTAGCCATTATCGGCTCATTTATTGTTGGGTTTGTTCCACCTGAAGGGTCCGCTTATCCCCACTTTTATCTCGGTATTGGATTAGCTGCAGTTGCCGCCATTGGTTGGGCAATAGAAGGTGTAATGTCAACTTATGGGATGGATTTAGTGGATTCGGATATCGCCATTGGTATAAGGGAAGCTACTTCATTTTTCGTCTATGTCTTTGCCATTCTACCCTTGTTAGGAGGAGTTGCTTACCAGATTCTATTCGAAAGTTTTACGACACCCTCTGGCTGGTACATTGCAGTTATCGGCTTGGTTGGTGGAACCTCCTTTTTATCTTGGTATCGTGCTATGAATATGACCGGGGTAGGCAGGGCTATGGGTCTCAACGTGACCTTTGCATTATGGTCTGTCTTCTTCGGATGGTTGTTGAACAATTTACAAATAACATCGAACCTAATTATCGGAGTTGTCATCATTTCCCTTGGCACAATTCTTACTATAGGCAATCCCAAAGATTTAGTTAATTTAAGAAGTCGATAAGGAGGTTCACCATGAGCCAGATACCTGTAAAATTTAGAATTGTACAAGTGATCTCTCAAATCGAAGGAGTTTCAAATCAACAGATATTGGGAATGCTCAAAATTGAATACCCTCTTGATCGAAGTGTTCATGAAAAAGGCGTTGAAGACTACCTTCTTACCTTAAAGGCTGTCGGCCTTATTGAGCTAACGAATGTTACCTTAAATAATAAGGGTAAACTTAAACAGTATTATAAAATTACGGATTATGGTGCAAGCCGCATGAAATATATCAGTTAGATAAGAATCCTCATCCCACACATGTTCTCTCCGCCTATAAACAACGAAAGCAAAGGCCTTTACGTGACGCATGTAAGGCCTTTGCTTTCGCTTTTAAATCACTATCTACTCAAATCAAAACGCCTTGAAACCGTTGATGCTTTGATTCACCACCAGGTCAAGAATAGGACCCAACACATAGCTTAAGAAAAGTCTAAATCCCTCAGCCAATACCAGAGCCACCCCTACACGAAGTAGAATCCGTCCGCCACGAGACGTCGAACGGCGCAAAATTCCATCGTAATCAAGGGCTCCGGCAGCACCCCAGCCGAGTATCAGGCAAAGAACAAAAAAACCATAACTCATCCACGTGGTTAGATCAATCAAAGCCATGGCACTCCCCCCTTGCCAAAACTTATGATATAGTTCGGGGTTTTATGTAGAGTAATTCACCTTTTCATCTCCAACCTTTGCCCAAGTCTACTGTATTCTTTACTTTATCATTGTTCTTCAATGGTTTTCTGAGCTCCCCAACGCGATAAGAACTTAACTCTTACATGCCTAACTTCGAAAATGGCTCACACCTTAATTGACATGAGCCATCTGGATCATAATATCGTTTATTTTCGAAACTCTATCCTCATTCGTTAGGACAATTAAGTAATCCCCTGGGTAAATAACCGTATCCCCTTTGGGGATTATTTCTCGTTCTCCACGTTTGACGGAAACTAGTAAGCAATCTGATGGCCAAGTTACTTCTTTGATCTTTTTACCATCTAGCATCGACCCTAGACACACTGCAAACTCTAAGATGGATTTTGTTTTCTCGTTACCCATAACGGCCCTCTCACCCTGTTTGTGTAAAATCCTATCCAATAAGGACTCATAAATGGGTTTTGAACCTAATAGATCCGCAACAATATAGGCTACAATGGACACAACTGCCAGAGAAAGCAAATGGCTAAAGGACCCAGTCATTTCAGTAATCAAAATCGTTCCTGTTATTGGAGCCCTAACCACCGCTGTGAAGTAACCCGCCATCGCCAAAATTATAAAGTTACTCATAAAACCACTCTCGAAATGAAAAAATTGAACAAGGACCACTCCATATACATTCCCGATGATTGCACCGATGGCAAGCAAAGGAAGGAAGATCCCTCCAGGCGCACCTGATCCAAAGCTCGCCATTGTAAATAAAAACTTCACGAGCAATAAGACAATAAGAATAGTAAGAGAGAAATTTCCTGTGGTGACAAGCGATACTATCAGTTCATGCCCCCCCCCCAAAACCTGAGGTAATCTCAATCCCAAGACGACAGAAATTAAGAGCGGGATGATAATCCAGAACCTTTTAGAGAGCCATTTTTGCTCTACATATAAATCCTGTGTTCGTAAAATTGTTTTATTGAAAGCGACCCCTAAGACCCCGGTGATCATTCCTAATAGAACAATGTAAGCATAAGACCTAAGTGGCAAGATGGTTAGATTAGTAAAGTTAAAGACTGGCTTTAGACCAAAAAATTGACTGCTTACAAAATCAGCCGATAATGCCGCGGATAGCGCTGAAAGCAACACGATAGGAGAAAAGTTCTTATGGATTTCCTCGAGGGCAAACATGACCCCTGCCAAAGGGGCATTAAAGGCAGCAGCAAGACCAGCACTTGCTCCACTTGTAATGAGATATTTTTCTTCTATCTTAATTCTCTTAAATAGTTTACTGAAGCCCTGACCCACCGCTGCACCTAATTGAACGGAAGGACCTTCTCGTCCCATAGAAAGCCCTGTTCCAATGACCAGAACTCCCCCAATAAATTTACCAAGGATCACCTTCCACCATTCCATCTCAAGTTTTCTTAACAAAACCCCTTTAACCTGTGGAATACCACTCCCACTGATCATTGGCTCATATTTGACCATCAAACCAACGGAATAGCCTAACACAGCCAAAACGCATACCCAAATGGGTATCAAAATGGGTCGTTGAGTCAATCCTTGATAAACTTCAGTGAGCAAAATCCCCATTTCTTCGAGGGCATAGCGATATAAGACCACTACAAAACCCGTTAAAATCCCAACAGCAATTCCTTCAAAAACTAATTTCAAGCGAAAACTATGCCAATGAAACAATGAATTATAAGTATTATTTTTATTATTTGTGTCCATTCGTTCTCCATAATTGCAGGTGAATCCATACCCTGAAATTTTTCCCTCTTATTTGAACATCTAACAATGCATCCAGAAATACTAGGCTCACACCTAGTACGTGTGAGCCTCAAATATCCGTTATTTAAAAACCCATGCTTTAATCTTTCTCAATAGGATCGAGATAAATTCGGGGAACTCGTTTCGATATTCCACAGATCACCTCATAGTTGATCGTTCCGATCCAATCCGCCATTTCTGTCGCCGTAATTTGTTCATTGCCATCCTTTCCCAGGATCGTCACGACATCCCCTACTTTTACTCCCTTGATCTTGGTCACTTCAAGCATAGTCTGATCCATGCAGATCCGCCCGATAACCATGGCACGCCGCCCCTGGATAAGCATTTCACCATGATTTGAAAGAGACCTGCGCAACCCATCCGCATAACCCATCGGGATAGTTGCAACACGGGTCGGGTAAGCGGCTTGGAAAGTACGACCATAGCTTACGGTTTCTCCTGTTTTAATAGTTTTGAGATGAGACACTTTCGCTTTCCAAGACATTACCGGTTCCAAGCCAACGTTTCCACCAATCTGCGACGACGGCGCAAGGCCATAAAGGCCTATTCCCGGACGCACAAGTTCAAAATGTGATTCTGGAAATTGGAGAATTGCCGCGCTATTGGCTGCATGCCTGATTGGGATTGTAAGGCCGCCAACCTTGAGTTTGTTATAAATGGACTGAAAACGCTTTAGCTGCTCTCGAGCGAACGACAGATCTTTTTGATCAGACGTGGCAAAGTGTGTAAAAATTCCTTCGATTAATAGGTTCGGCAAAGCGGCAATACGCAGAATCTCCGCCAAGTCTGTTTCTCGAAATCCAATTCGACTCATTCCTGTATCGACTTTAATATGTAATCTCGCAGTTCGATTTTGTTTAACAGCCGCCTCTGAGAGCGCCTGTGCCTGAACAAATTGGAAAATGGCAGGAATTATATCCTCCCTAACTAGAATATCCGACTGGTCCGGTTCGGTAGCCCCAATGACCATAACCGTAAGCTCTGGAAACGCCGCTTTAATCTCCAGCGCTTCTTCCAAGAGAGCAACTCCGAAACGCTTTGCCCCGCACGTAATTAACGTTTTCACGACGGTGATCACTCCATGCCCGTAGGCATCAGCCTTGACAATCGGCATCATTTCACTCTGGGTATACGCCTGAAGCTTGAAGTAATTTTCTTTTAGAGTTTGTAGATTCACCTCAGCCCAAACCCGTCCCATATCTCCATCTCCTCTTTCCCTCTAAAGGCGTAAGTTCCAACGCACGCCGCACTTTAGGCAGTTGTTCTGCCACTTCCGATGCAGTAAACCCTGACCATCCATACTCTATCGCTAACTCATCCGCTGCTTTCCCATGTAAGTATACGCCCAGACACGCCGCTTCCAGCGGGGCAATCCCTTGTGCCAGCCAAGCGAGAATGCAACCTGTGAGGATGTCACCCGTTCCTCCAGTCCCCAATCCGGGATTTCCAGTTGGATTGAAAAAGGCTCGGCCGTCTGGTGAGGCAATGATGGTCACGGAACCCTTTAAAACAACCACTGACTCCCATTCCACGGCTTTCGTTACCGCGATATCCAGTCGGTTTCGCTCAATATCTTCAACACTACATTGACAAAGCCGGGCCATTTCACCCGGATGGGGCGTAAGGATCCGGGGACCTCCGCTATTCAGCGAACCCAGTAAGCCCGGTACTGAAGATACCAGATTGAGGGCATCCGCATCCAAGACAACCGGGCAACGTATGTTTCTCAAGATTTCCTCTAGTACAGTTATAAATTGCGGATTCTGAGCTAAGCCCGGCCCTACTGCCAAGGCTTGGGCCTTCTCGGATTGCTTTAAGATCGCTGACCAAGCTTTTTCGTTCAGGGTATCTTCTCCAGGTGCGGACCAAACGGTTGCTTCCGTGATGTTTGCATCAACTTCTTTGGCAATTCCCTCCGGAGTGATGATCTGCAACAGTCCAATGCCGCTTCGCAAAGCTCCCCGCCCAGCTAGAACAGCAGCTCCACTCATTCCTTTAGACCCTGCCACAAGAATTCCTTTACCATGGGTTCCTTTGTGACCTTTAAATTGGCGAATGGGCAGCATAGCGCGCACATCGCCATCCGTTAACACAAACGTAGAAATTTCTTCATCTTTAAAGTAGGGTTCGGGAATAGAAATTGAATCCACCACAACCCGTCCGCTGTATTCTGGCCCTTCGCCCAGAAAAAGACCCCATTTAGGAAGTCCAAAGGTAACGGTGGTGTGGGCGCGGATCGCAGTACGGTAGACATTTCCCGTGTTGGCCTCCACCCCACTGGGAACGTCGATAGAGATCACACACCCCGATGCACGATTTACTTCATCGACATATTCTTCGATCAAACTCGGCAAAGCCCCACGCATCCCAATCCCATACAGGGCATCCACCACGACATCCGCTTGAGTTAATGCCAAACGCGTCAAACGCCGTTGTTTCTCCCCTTCTATTACAAAGCATCTCCCAGTTGTTCCTTGAAAAAGGCGCAAGTTTAAGGCTGCATCTCCTTTAAATTCCTTCAGGCCAGCGAATAGCAAAGCCGTGACATCCATGCCTTGGAGAACCAAATGCCGTGCCACAGCCAAGCCGTCTCCTCCATTATTGCCCTTGCCAACTAAAATCACTGCCTTTCGGCCGTTCATCCCTCCCCCACTCGACTCGGAGAGACAATGACGAATTTCTTCGACAACAGCCCAGGCTGCATTCTCCATAAGCAGTAAACTCGGAATGCCATAATTTGAAATTGCTCTTTCTTCGATCTGCCTCATCTGTTCGGCGCTAACCACACGCACTTTCCCCACCCCGGTTCTTATTCTTATCTTGCGTCCAATTTTTTGTTTCTTAGTCTAAGACCGCAAAGGCCATCGCCTGCGTGCGATTATGGGACAAACTGACTCGAACCGTGGAACCGCCTCTGGCCCTAACCAAATTCATGGCTCTGGAACTAAGATAAACTAGAGGCTCTCCACTAACATCACTCAATATTTCTATATCATGCCAGGATAATCCGCAGAGCCCTGTCCCCAATGTTTTAAGAACAGCCTCTTTTCCAGCGAAACGAGCCGCATAACTCTGAATGCCTTTACTTCTAAGGTTCTCTCTCTCTCTAGGTGTGAAAAGACGTTCATTCAACTTTGGTTGACGTTTAAACGCTATATCGATTCGTTCTATTTCAATAATATCAATGCCAGGATACATTTTGCATACTCCAAATCATGTAATTAACTGCGTCAACTGAACTTGGCCCTCTGCTGAGCCTGCAACTAGTAAGACATCTTCTGCTTGAAGAACAAAACCAGCCTCCGGAGAAAAATGTTCAAAACCGTCTCGAACTACTGCAATAATCGTTGTCCCCGTACGCTCTCGAATCCTTAATTCCTGCAAGGTCTTCCCAATCGCCGATGAGGCCTTTTCTAGTTTGATTTCTCCGACATCTAGCCAACGGGACATAATGCGTTCAGCATATCCACGCATTTTGTTTAGATGGTGTTCAATCTTTAGATCATTCTCACGCCTTTGGTCCATTAAACTTTTTAAGTCTTCTAGAAAGACTTGGATTTCTCCTTTTTGGTTGAAGGATTTAGTAAATTTTTCTGCCAAAGACTTTGATGTTACGGTAATCCCTACCCCTTGACTAACCATAACCACACCGACATTTTGCAGAATTGCAATCGCCCGACGTATAGTTTCTGGTGAGACATTATACCGCCCTGCTAACGTAGAACGACCATGAATTTTTTCTCCTTCATGATATTCTCCCATCGTGATAGCGTGCGCTATATCAATAGCTATTTCCTGATAGCGTGCTTGGTCCAATCAGTTCAACCCCTTACCCCATTTGTTCTATTATAACATAGCCAAATGCTGGTGGCATCATGCTATTGACAAGTAACAACTTTAATGTTACTATTAAGTTGTTAGTAAAAATAAATAATAGATTGCTTAATTTCCTAAAGGAAAACGGGGGAACCACATCTTGGGGTGAATCGCCAAATGGCGTAGAGCAGTTTCAGCTCGAACCCGACAGCTAACCTCGTAAGCGTTGAAACACGTTAACGTAATATCGTGATATTCTGCGTTTATTTCTTTTGGGAACCGCCATAGTAGAGCGGTTCTCTTTTTGTTTCAATCGTGAACCCTCGAATATAATAAAGGAGGAATCTGGATGGCTGTTCAACTTCTCAATAAACCCGATACATTTCGTCAATTCGCACTGCAGCGGGGCGCAGTTCTTAAACAAAAAATAACGCCTTATCTTGAAAAATGCAAAACCATCCCAACGGGGTTCTCGAACACAGAAGCTTACCAATTCAACCGAGCAAACATTCTAAAGCACTTCAATGCAACGCTCGAAGACTGGAATAATTGGCACTGGCAAATGCACAACAGGATCACCGATCCTCACGTCTTGAGTGCTATACTTCCCGCCTTAACCACGGAACAATGCCAAGAAATCGAGCGTGTAGGAAAAACCTTCCGTTGGGCTGTATCCCCGTACTATCTGAGTTTGATGGATGTTACAGATCCCCTTGACCCTATTCGTCTTCAGGGACTACCTACACAGGATGAACTTTTCGATGATTTTGGCGAAGAAGATCCCATGGGGGAAGCCATTACATCCCCTGCTCCCTGCATTACCCGTCGTTATCCTGATCGCTTAATTATCAACGTCACGAATATGTGCGCAATGTACTGCCGACATTGTCAGCGCCGACGAAATATTGGTGAAACGGACACCCACGAAGAACGGGCCCGACTTACAGCAGCGCTCGATTATATTCGGTCAAACCCCGAGATTCGGGACGTCTTAGTGACAGGCGGAGACGCCTTACTTCTCAGTGATCTAACCTTAGATTGGCTTCTTGGGGAACTCCATTCCATTCCTCATGTAGAAATCAAACGCCTCGGGACACGAGCTCCCGTGACCATGCCGATGCGCATTACGAATGAATTATGTTCTATCTTGGCCAAATATCCACCTTTATATATCAACACACAGTTCAACCACCCCAAAGAAGTGACCGAAGATGCCAAAAAGGCGGCTGACAAACTCGTTGCAGCCGGAGTGGTCTTAGGAAATCAGACGGTATTGCTCAAAGGCGTTAATAATCAGCCGGAAATCATGAAAAAACTCAATCAAGAACTACTCAAAATTAGAGTCCGCCCCTATTATATCTTTCATGCCAAAAACGTCAAAGGAACACGTCATTTTGTGCCTCGGATCCAAGACGGACTTGATGTTATGGAACATTTACGGGGATATACTTCAGGGCTTGCGATACCAACCTATATTGTGAATGCTCCCAAAGGCGGCGGCAAAACTCCCATCTTACCGCAATATCTTATGTCCCTCCATGAAAACAAAGCGGTTTTGCGTACTTGGGAAGGAAAACTCATCCGGTATGAAACTCCATAATAGGAGATTAACCTTTGAAAGGGGTGTGTAAAATGATGGAACGTCTCAATAACGACCAAATAGCCCAGCGGATTCTGGATGCAAACTCAGATCTGAAACGTTACTTGAACTTAGCACCTAGCCTTAATAAACCTGCTCCATCCCAACCAAAAACCACCGTAGGATATTTCCAACGTCCGATTTCCACGACCCCATTTCATAGACCTTTGCTAAGACCTTTAGAATAGGTCTTGTGAATATCACTTAGTCCTCTCCATTTACTAGCGGTCCTCGGACCGCTAGTTTTTTGCGTTTTTCCCTTGCCATGTATCTCTTCGTGCTAATTCCGCGTCAATAGCATTGAGGACCTCCCATTTTTTGCGGCTCCAAAGAGGTCCGATGAGATCGTCCGGTGGTCCATCTCCTGTCAAACGATGAATCACCATCTCTTGTGGTAAGATCTCCAAAATATCGACGATGAGCGAGACATAGCCTTCTTTCGTCAGAAAATCAAACGGTTCACACTGATAAATTTCCTCCAACGGCGTTCCCCTCAATACATGTAACAAATGAAGTTTGATCCCTTGTAAAGGAAGCTCAGCAACCGCTTGCGCTGTTGCCATCATTTCTGCTTTTGTTTCTCCCGGTAACCCAAGAATAATATGAGCACAAACCTGTATTCCCCTCGAACGCAACTGATCAAGGCCCCTTAGAAATTGAGCATAGTCATGACCACGACCAATCCACTGCATGGTTCGGTCATGAATACTTTGTAACCCCAGCTCGACCCACAAATAGGTTCTTTGATTCAATTCCTCAAGATAATCCAAGACATCCTCTGGTAAGCAGTCCGGCCTTGTCGATATGGATAACCCTACGACATGCTCCTCGGCTAAGGCCTCTTCATAGACTTCGCGCAACCGTGTTACGTTGGCATAGGTATTCGTATAGGCTTGGAAATACGCGATGTACCTGGCACCAGGCCATTTTTTCTTCATTCGTTCCTTCACTTCTACAAACTGATCGTGAATAGACAGCTCCTGATTTCCAGCAAAATCTCCGGACCCCCGTTCACTGCAATAGACACACCCGCCCGTTCCCAACGTCCCATCTCGGTTAGGGCATGTAAATCCAGCATCTAACGAGACCTTAAAGATCTTCCCTCCGAACCTTTCACGCAACTGTTCATTAAAGGTATGATAGCGCTTTTGCATAGTATAAGCCATTCTTTCCGTTGGATTAATCCATTAATTTATCCAGGTCCCTCGAAGAAGTTAATGCTCCTTTAAAGCAATAACCTGAGCGCCTAAAACTTTAATAATGAAGTGTATTACCCCTGGTAAAGTTCAAGTTTCTCTCCGCTAGGACCACGGAAAAAAAAGTTATACCTTCCTTCTCCTATAGTCATGGGCTCGGAAGAAATCATCTCCACTTGATGAGCTCGTAAATGCTTATAAGCTTTAAAGATATCTGATACCTTCAGGGCCAAGTGATTGACAACACCATCTTCATACTGCTGCCCGTCGATAACTTCGACTAGTTCCACGACAGTACCCCCTAATTCTAGAAAAGCCAATTCCACCTCTCCTGGTTTTATCCGGTGCGAAAACTTAAAGCCGAGTACCTCTATGTAAAAGTGAATAGCCTTTTCCATATCCAAGGCCTTAATCCCAATATGTTCGATTCCTATAAAAAAAGACTTGTTTGGCATTTCTTTCACCTAGTTAAGAAAACTTGGACAAAACCTAACCTTATCCTTTCGTAATTGTATGAACCTCTCCAAGTTTTGGGACAATAATCTCTTTAGTTAGTCTATCTTTCCCTTGAAATTTAGTCATATACTACGTTTCCATGGTCTCTAATTGGCTCTAGTTAGAGCTTACATTACATTATGACCAATATGTAAAAATAACTATTTTTTCCTTGAGAACTCCCTCGCTCCGAGGATCATACAAGACGCTCTAGCTCCAAAAGCCTTTGTTTAATGTCCACCCCCCCGGCATACCCTGTCAAACTTCCATTTTTTCCGATCACTCGATGGCAAGGAACCACAATTCCAATGGGATTTCGATTGTTGGCCATACCCACTGCTCTCTGACCCTTTGGGTTTCCCACCCTCAGAGCTATTTCACCATAACTGCGTGTCACCCCATAAGGAATGCGCAGAAGTTCTTCCCATACTTGACGTTGGAAAGGGGTTCCCATCTGATGGAGAGGGATCGTAAACTCTCTACGTTTGGCATCAAGATACTCTTGTAACTGGCTAATAGCTTCGCGATTCGGCTCGCGCTTACGCATCAAAAACCATTTAGGGAACCATCGTGACGCCCATGTCCTCAAAGTCTTTTCTTCCTCAACCGATGGGCCAAGCCCTAGCCAACACATCCCTATCGGGGTAGAGGCAACCGTTAACTCAACCTCAAGGTCTTTAATCATCACCCGTTCCGTCCAATAAGCAACCGTTTGAGCCTGCCAAAGTTCCTGAACGAGATAGCGGATTAGTTGGCCATCTTGATAGACTTCAACTGAGGTTTTATCCTTTTGCAAACGTTGATCAAGCTCTATCGGAACGGTCCATCTTGGCCCTTTTTCGCGATAAAACGCAAAGTCTTCCTGTGGAATCCTCATCAGTGCATAGATTAATGCAGCTAAACCTCTCGCTAAGGGTACTTCAGATTCTAAGATAGGCCTGATGCGTTCTTCAAGGGGATCCACTAAATGTGGAGCAACCTGAGCCAATTGCGCCAACCCCCATAAAGCACCATCGCGCAAACTTTCATCTTCTATTAGCCCCGAAAGCATCCAATTAAAGTGTCCGCATGTCTCCGGACAATGAGCAAGAATGCTTCCTATCGCATCAGAAGCATTCCAAGCCGTCCCTCCTGATTCTTCGTTGAGCATCCAAAAATAACGTCGCACAAGTTCCACAGCATAGTTTGGTTCTTCTTGCTCGATATAATCCGCAACTACCCCTAATGCCTCTACCGCTCGCCAGAAGACTATCCCATCTTTAACATAAATTCGAGCCATCAGTTGTCGATAGATGTTCTTATTTTCTTTTACCCAGTGGCATAGTTGCTTCCAATCCCGCTTGGCTAAAACTTGTTCCAGTTCTATCTTGGAAGGCATGAGATCACCTGCTTTCTTCTATCTCTTTCGTAACTTCCTTATACATTTAAGTTTCTACCAAGATCCACCGTCATCACAGATCTTTGTGTTAGTTCTTATAATCAGCCTCGTACTTTATTAAAACTATAATATCATTATAACTGAATACAGCTTTGTAATAAACTAACAATAAAAAGGCAGCCCCAAAGGCGGCCGCCCATGCGCTTCACTCAAAAACTAAATAATGCGCAAAAATCATGAATTTATTCCATAAGTAGTTAAATTATGGAATAACAGCAATAAACTTCTTTTAATTTTATATAAAGAGTATTTATTTATCCTATACTGGACAATAATTTCAAGGCGCTAATTCCAAATATAAGCTACAATAACTATTGTGACAAGGCCTTTGAATTAAGATGTTCTAAAACTCCTTCAAAATCCTCCTGCATCTTACGTGTGAAAATGTCTAATGATATACTTGATCTGACCGTCAGATATCTTTTAGTCATAGGAAGAGCTTTTTCTTGGCCTTGTCCTTTATTTAAACTTTTTTATTTTTTGTGATCGTTTTAGAAGGAAATCCTTTCTGGATGTCGAATTGTATTTTATAGAAAAATTTGATAATGCACAAAAAAGGACCATGGAGGTCTGTCCCTAACAAGGGCAGCGCTATGGCCCTTTTTAATTTTTTAAAAAGAAGGAGCAAAATGTAATGTGTGAAGCAAATGCCTACCTCAAAGAGGGAGAAACCGAAGTACTGTTCATGGAGTCGGTCGATACTATTGAACCCTACGAAGGCGGTCTTAAGCTCATGGATATTTTCGGGATGCAAAAGTTTATCCAAGCCAAAATCAAAGACATGACTCTTCTCAATCATCGAATTCTTTTGGAAAGAACAGACGACAAGTAACAGATCGAAGAGAGGAGAGACCCTTATGCATATTCCTGACGGGTACTTAAGCCCACAAACCAATGCAGTATTAGGGGTCGTCAGTGCGCTGACGGCTGCCGGGGCCGCTTACAAAACCTCCAAGACCGTTCAGTCAAAATACATCCCTTTACTTTCGATTGGAGCCGCTTTTTCCTTTACCATTATGATGTTTAATATCCCCATACCCGATGGAACCACTGCCCATGCGGTCGGGGGGACCCTTCTTGCCATTCTCCTGGGTCCATGGGCAGCCATGATCGGGGTATCCATCGCTCTCGTCATTCAAGCTCTCTTCTTTGGAGATGGAGGAATTCTAGCCCTCGGAGCCAATATTTTCAATATGGGGATCATTCTCCCCCTTGTAGGCTATGCAGTTTATCGTCTGATCGCTGGTCAAAGCGCGGTCGAATCGAAGCGTAGGCTGATTGCCGCCGCTGTCGCTGGATACCTTGCCATCAATGTGGCCGCACTGGTAGCAGGAGTTGAATTTGGGCTGCAACCACTTCTTTTTCACAGTGCCAACGGCATGCCCCTCTACAGTCCGTATGGACTAAACGTAGCTCTCCCAGCCATGCTTTTTGGCCATGTAATCATAGCTGGACCCGTAGAAGGTTTGGTTACCTTTCTCGCTCTTTCCTACTTGCAACGTAATAACCCAGCTCTTCTTCAAATCATGAGACCCAGCACAGTCCACAGTGCAGATCATAACCCTAGTCCACGCTATGGCAAGCTGATTACAGGGATTCTGGCCCTTGTCGTACTGAGTCCTCTGGGATTATTGGCTAGCGGGACTGCCTGGGGAGAATGGAGTTCCGAAGAAATTCAGGGTCAGTTAGGTTTTGTTCCTGCCGGGATGCAAAAACTCAATACTTTTTGGGATCACGCCCTCTTAAAGGGTTATGGCGCGCCTGCTTTGACCCAGACATTTTGGCAACAATCCTTAGGGTATCTCCTATCGGCCTTTGTCGGACTCCTCGCAATAGGAGGAACGGCCTATGTGCTTCAACGTCTCTTCCGGAAGGGAGAGGTTCGGAATGGAGCTTCCACTTTGGTTGCAAAAAAATAGTGAACTTCCGACTTTTCCCTCACTTCAATCTTCTTCCCCAGCCCCCCAAAAAGCAAAGCGGTCCAATTTTATTCAGAAGACCCTGCAAGGTATTGTTCATCTCATACGAGAATCCGTTTATTCCGAAGAAATCGCTCTTCGCCCAGGGTTTCTACAAGCCATGGATCCCCGCCTTAAGCTCTTGGCTATTTTCTCCCTCCTCATCACTGTCAATCTTCTGCGCCATTTGCCGTTGCTTTGGGGAATCTATCTCGGGATTTTAACCCTCGCAATGTTGTCAAAAGTGCCTAGTCGTTTCCTGATTCAGCGGGTTTGGTTCGTTATTCCCTTATTTACTGGCATCATGGTCCTACCTGCCCTATTTAATTGGGTACGCCCTGGTGACCTCCTCTGGCAAATTTGGACCTTCGCGACCCCACCCCACATCGGACCGGTTCATTTCCCACCTGAATTATTCATCACTCGACAGGGCTTTTGGGGAGCAGTTCTCCTGATTAGCCGAGTGGGGATTTCTGTCACTCTCGCGGTTCTTCTCACCTTAACGACACGTTGGAACAACCTGCTGCGCGCTTTACGTACCTTTTTTGTTCCTAAGATTTTCATCGTTACTTTAGAAATGACCTACCGCTATATCTTCGTGCTCATTACCCTTTTAGAGGACATGTTCTTGGCGCGAAAAGCTCGTGACGCAGGGCAATCGTCCGGCGCAGAGCAACGGCGTTTCGTTGGATCATCGATTGCTCACCTTTTTGGCAAATCCCTACAAATGAGCGAAGAGGTGTATACCTCAATGACCGCACGGGGATATACCGGTGAAATTCATACTCTTCAGCATTTTCAACTACGTTGGATGGACGTCTTTAGCCTGGGGGTTAGCCTCATGGCGAGCTTAACACTTTATGCTGCTGATAAAGTCTTGGGAGGATGAGAACTTGTCACAACAAACCGTTCCTCTGTTTAAACTAGTTGCCGTTTCTTACGCCTATGTTCCTGAGCATCCTGTCCTTTCCGACATTCATCTGCAGGTCTACCCTGGGCAGAGCCTTGTCATTCTGGGAGCTAATGGAAGTGGTAAATCCACACTCCTTAAAATTCTAGCTGGCCTCGTCCATCCTACATCTGGTCAAATCTTAGCCTTTGGACAGGAACTTACAGAAAAAAAACTGCAAAATCCCTCGTACTTAGCGGAGTTTCGCCAGCGCGTAGGCTTTATTTTCCAAAACTCTGATGCCCAATTGTTTTCAGCCACCGTTCGTGATGAATTATCGTTTGCCCCATTACAGCTTGGCCTCACGACTGAACAAATTAAACAACGGATTAATGAAACTGCAGACCTACTCGGCATCACACCCTTCTTAGACCGTCCTCCCTACAAACTGAGTGGCGGAGAAAAGAAGAAAGTCGCTTTGGCATGCGTCCTGACCGCTAATCCCGATGTATTATTTCTGGATGAGCCTACGAATGGGCTCGACCCACGTACTCAATTTTGGCTTGTAGAATTTCTGTCAGCCCTCCAAAATGCCGGAAAAACGATTATCACCGCCACCCACGACCTCTCCATTGTGGAAGAAATTGCCCAACGAGTCATCGTTCTGCGCGAAAACCACACGGTTGCAGCAGACAGCACAGCGTACGAGATTCTCAGTAACCGTCGCCTTCTTTTGGATGTAAACCTCATTCATGAGCGCTCACATTTTCACATTGGTGGATCTAAAGAACATGGTTAAGCACATGAATTAGAGTAATGGTTTAATGAAAGGAGATCTGTATGAGCATCACACTTCAATCAATTGGTACAATTCATACCCCCTATCTTTCCTTTAATACCCCCCATCAGCCGCTCCCAGACGCACCTGGTGATTTCTGGATTACACTCAATCCTGAGTATGCAAGTGCTTTGAAGTCCTTAGATAATTTCAACTACATCTATGTGCTATATCACCTCGACCAAGTAACCCCTCCCGTCGAACTTCTCACCCACTCCCCTTGGGCACCCGAACTCGAAATTGGACTGTTTGCGAGCCGATCCCCCCAGAGGCCCAACCCAATCGGGCTAAGTATTGTGCAATTAAAGGAAATTCAGGGCAACGAACTCATTATTTCTGGAATCGATGCCTATAATGGTACACCTTTACTTGATATTAAGCCGTATATTCAATTCCGGGACAGCATTGATGATGCAAATAACGGCTGGTTTGATATCCTTCCAGATAAAGAACATACAATAGCCCATGCCCTGGGACTTAAACATGAGCATGCTCACGAACACTCACATGAACATCATCATCCACACGAACATGATGATGTTCACAAACAAACTCACCACAGTGACCCCAACCATAACCAACACAGCCACCACGACCGCCCATCATACGAGGATGGTCAAGACAAACCCGATCATAGACGTCATCATGTACATAACGATTAAGAACTAACAGGTGAACGCACACAATCTTATGGGGTTTGGGAAAAAGGGCCTAGTATATACGATAGGGCCATAATTGCGTTATCAATGTGTTAATGGTACTATAGTTGTGTATTTTCAATATCGTTTTCAGTGTTTTTAACGTAGATATCCTAATAAAAAACTGGAGTGCTACTAACACTCCAGTTTTTAGGTTGCCAATAGTGCAACTAATTTCGAAAATGAGTAGCTTAACTTTTGTCGTAGAAGGAGCTACTCATTTTCCATTTTAAAAGGATTTCTCAAAGAATTAATAATAAGTGCCCTCCTTGATTTAAGCGTTATTATGATTTGATTTAAGGTTACAATCAAAATAGTTCTTTGATTTTATTAACTGATTACTGCTAAGTTAGACCAAAATTCTTTGGTTTGTGTAAGGTCTACATTTGCTGCTTTCTTTACATCTATGACCTTTACTACGATAGTTTTATTGTTTGTCATTATACTTACAAACCTTTCAACGCGATTTTTAGGACTTAATTTTTGGTTAAACATAGTTAACATCTCCTTAATTTCTGTATCTTCTCTGTCACTATTCTAAATCCAATTTCTCTATAAGTAAAACATATAATAACGATCTTTACTATGACTGAAATAGATAGTATGCTGTATTTGGAGGTGTCTACTTTGGAAATTCGACATTTAGAATATTTTGTTGAAGTGGCTCGCCAAAAAAGCTTTAGTAAAGCCGCTACTATAAGCCACGTATCCCAATCAGCAGTTAGCAAGATGATAAAAGATTTAGAAACAGAACTAGGAACTCCGTTATTTAATCGGACCTCGAAGTATGTTCAATTAACTGATACAGGCATTATCTTTTTAGATCAAGCACAGCAATTAGTGGTGATGTTTCATAACCTTACCCCCGAATTTGAAAATAGAATTAAAATGGAAAAGGGGAAAATTTCTATCGGCTTACTTCCAATCACTAGCACTACCATATTTGCTGAGTTGCTGGGAGAATTTAAAAAGAGGTACCCTCAAATCGAAATTAGTTTGCTAGAATATGGATCAAAAAAAGTAGCATCCGCTATTCAAGACGGGACTTTGGATGCTGGCGTAATCTGCATAGTACCGGATAATCATTATTATGACTCCCTTTCTTTTGCCAAGGACCCCCTTTTCGTTATTGTCTCCTCTCAGAATCCCATAAGTCAGTTACCGTCAATTGAGCTGGCATCATTATCTAATGAATCTTTTGTATTATACAGTAACGATTTCAGCCTACATGATGAGATCATAAATCAGTGCAGAAATGTTGGCTTTTCCCCAAACGTTATTTTTGAAACCTCTCAGCTTGAGCTTATGACACAAATGGTAGCCGCTAACTTAGGGATTGCGTTCTTGCCCAGTGCGGTGTGCAAGGAATTAGACTCTAATCGCATTGTCTCCGTCCCTTTAATGGAACCTCAGATAATACACAACATGTCTATCGTATGGAAAAGAGGTCGTTCTATGTCCCACGCAGCACGTTTATGGTTACAGTTTGCCAAAGATTATTTTACATCTAATGAGCATTTCATATAAAAATCCAGACAAGAGAAGTGGGTGCTAGATTATAAAATCCAGCCCCCACTTCTCTTGTCTGCTGCTTACACCACTTCTGTATCCAAGTTTGCTCCTGTGAACTGACTATTGTAAAGATCAGCATAGAAGCCTTTCTGAGCTAGAAGCTCATTATGATTGCCCATTTCAATAATAGTTCCTTTGTTCATCACGAGAATCAAATCTGCATCTCTGATCGTCGAAAGTCTATGGGCGATGACAAAGCTCGTTCTTCCATTCATCAGGTCTGTCATGGCACGTTGAATATACACTTCTGTTCTCGAGTCAACACTACTGGTTGCTTCATCCAGAATCAAGATTGCTGGATCGGCAAGTATGGCTCGTGCGATGGTGATAAGCTGTTTTTGACCCTGCGAAATATTGGAGGCTTCCTCATTTAAAATGGTGTTGTACCCTTCTGGAAGAGTCTTAATGAAATGATGAGCATGTGCTGCTTTTGCTGCACTTATGACTTCTTGATCGGTTGCACCTTCCCGACCGTAGGCGATATTCTCCATGATCGTGCCATTAAAGAGCCATGTGTCTTGAAGTACCATTCCAAAGATATTACGCAAAGCACCGCGTTTAATGTCTCTGATATCTACTCCGTCAACTGTAATCTTGCCAGCATTGATTTCATAGAAACGCATCAACAGGTTGACTAGAGTCGTTTTGCCAGCACCCGTTGGTCCCACGATGGCAATTGTGTTTCCCTGCTTGACGTCAATATTCATACCCTTAATCAAAGCTTCATTCTCTTTGTAACTGAAATCGACATCTTCAAATTTGACATCTCCCTTAGGGAAAGCGATAACCTTGGCATCCCCACGATCCGGCAATTCTTCTACTTCATCTAGGAGTTCAAAGACACGTTCAGCGGATGCAACGGTCGATTGAATAATGTTGGCTATATTGGCAGTTTGGACAATCGGCATGGTAAATTGTCTTGAATACTGAATAAACGCCTGAATATCCCCAATCGTTATTCTCCCATTCGTGACAAAAATACCACCAACAACACTGATAATAACATACCCCAGATTGCTTACAAATCTCATGAGAGGCATGATAATACCTGAGATGAATTGTGCTTTCCACCCAGAATCATAGAGGCGGTCATTGATTTCATTGAAAGTCTCGATGGATTTCCTCTCGTGTCCAAAAGCCTTAACAATAACATGCCCCGTGTACATTTCTTCAACATGCCCATTCAGATCACCGAGAGATTTCTGCTGAGCTGCAAAGTGTTTTTGGGAGCGTTTAGCAATACCAGCGGTTACTAAAACATAAAGAGGAAGTGTTAAAATAACAATCAAGGTTAGGAGCGGGCTGATGGTTAGCATCATGACGATAACTCCAATAATCGTTACGATTGACGTGATCAGTTGGGTAAGACTTTGCTGTAAGGTATTAGCAATATTATCCACATCGTTGGTGACTCGACTCAAGATTTCGCCATGTGTCCTAGCATCAAAGAATTTAAGAGGCAACCGAGATAGCTTGTCATCCACTTCTTTACGTATATCGTAAACTGTTTTTTGGGCCACTCCCGCCATAATATATTGTTGAACATAACCAAATAAGGCACTCACGAGATATAACCCTATTAGAATCAGAACGATTCTAAGAATATAGTCAAAATCAATTTTTCCACCATTCAAGGCCATAATTTTGGCAATCCCTGCTTTAACTTGCGTTAATCCTCCAACCACCTCTGGGGTCGCTGTTTTCGGATTAGCTGCCAATTTGCTCAACATATCCTGCTGGGGTAGCAGCTTAGCCAACGTCATTTTGCCCATGATGCCTTCAAACAATTTCGTTGTGGCATTACCCATGATCTTAGGTCCTAAAATGCTGAACACAGTGCTTAGAATGGCAAAAATGAAGACGGTACTTAACTGAATTCCGCGTGGTCTTAAATACTGAAGTAGCCTTAACAGAGTACCTTTAAAATTCTTTGCCTTTTCTACGGGTCTCCCAATGGTTCCTCCAGGTCCTCCCTGTCTTCCTCCCATGGCTTCCTGTTGTGGTTTATCAACTTTACGCTCTTCACTCATGCTATTTCTCCCTCTGAAAGCTGTGAAGCCACAATCTCACGATACACCTCACAGGAATTTAATAGTTCCTTATGCGTCCCAATTCCGGCGATCAGCCCATCATCTAAAACAATGATTCTATCGGCATCCATCACAGTTGTAACCCTTTGCGCGATAATAAACACAGTCGCATCCGCGATTTCGGGTTTAAGAGCCGCTCTTAACCTAGCATCTGTCTTAAAATCGAGTGCCGAGAAACTATCGTCGAAGATATAGATTTCAGGTCTGCGAATTAAAGCACGGGCAATGGAGAGACGTTGCTTCTGCCCACCCGAAACGTTCGTTCCACCCTGGGCAATCATATGATTAAAGCCTGCTTCCATTTCCGTTATAAAATCGGTTGCTTGGGCCACCTGTGCTGCATGCTTAATCTCGTCTAGGGTGGCTTCTTCCCTGCCATATTTGATATTTTCCGCAATAGTACCCGAAAATAGAACCGTTTTTTGAGGAACAAAGCCTATCTTGGCTCTTAAACTTTCTTGACTCATTTCTCGAACATCCACCCCATCAACCAACACACTTCCGCTTTCCACATCATAAAAACGTGTCATTAGATTGACCATTGTCGATTTACCCGAGCCAGTCCCTCCAATTATTGCCGTAATCTCTCCTGGTTTTGCGCTAAGAGTTATATCACTGATCGCAGGTTGTTCTGCACCAGGGTAGCTAAAGGAAACATTCTTAAACTCAACAAAACCTCGTTGCAGGCTAGTGGGATTGCCCTTGAAAGGATCCTTGATTTCCGGTTCAGTATCCAAGACTTCATTGATTCTCACAGCCGAAGCCTGAGCACGCGGGACCATGATAAATAACATGGTGAGCATAAGCAAGGAGAAAAGAATTTGCGTGGCATATTGGATAAAAGCCATTAATGATCCAACCTGCATATCTCCATTGTTGATTCGAATACCACCAAACCAAATAATAGCGATCGTCGTAAAGTTCATAATCAACATCATCATTGGCATTAAGATAGCCATGATCTTGTTAACTTTAACCGCGTTATTCATAAGGTCCGAGTTGGCATCATCAAATCTCTTCTTTTCTTGATCAATACGATTAAAAGCTCGCACTACTCTGATACCTGTAAGATTCTCACGTAAAACCAGATTTAATTTGTCGATTTTAACCTGCATCAGTTTAAATAGAGGTACGCCCTTTGCCAGCACGATTCCAATAATGGCAAAGAGGACTGGCACTGAGACCAAAAGCACCCAGGTCAAACCCCGATCTTCTTGAATGGCCATGATGATACCACCGATACAGGTTAAAGGTGCACTGACCATCATACTTAAAATCAAAACTGACACTTGCTGAACTTGCGTTACGTCATTTGTCGTTCTGGTAATGAGGGTTGCAGTTCCAATTTTATCAAATTCATGCAAAGAAAAACTTTCGACCTTAGTGAAGATCTTTTCCCGCAATATCTTCCCAAAACCCACAGCGGTTTTGGAAGACAGGTAGGTTGCAATAATGGCGCACAAGGTTCCACCTGCTGCAACAAGCAACATGAAACCACCAACTCTTAGAATATAATTGACATCTTTGTTGACAATCCCGTGGTCCACAATATTCGCCATCAAGGTCGGTAAATAAAGATCGGAAAGGACTTGTGCAAAAAGCAGTACGATGACAACCGTAATATATGCAGTATATGGTTTTAAAAATCGATACAATTTAATCATTCACAGTCTCCTCTCTCTACTAATCTCAACAATTTTACTATCTCTACTATTTTTATCTCTTCTATCACTATAATCCCGCCCTCCGTTTACCTTTCGTTTATAATTTCGAATCATTCTTCTCGACTTCCTTACTTCTTAGAAGCCTTTTCAGAACCTCTAAACCTTCATATATTTTATTAAGTTCTTCCGGGGTACCTTGGTCCATTGTTAAAGCAATGTTTTCTTCAAAACGTTTATGGAATATTTGATGCATCTCCACAAAATTTGGAGCTACGCTGACGTGAACCACTCTTCTATCTTGTTCACTTCTTAATCGTTCTACCATTCCTAACTTTTCCATCCTATCTAAAATGCCAGATACCGTACTATTAGATAGATTAAGTTTGCCACTTAATTCCGTAATCTTAAGCGTTTTTTCCTTACCTAAAATCCCCATCACCATCATTTGAGGGATTGTCATACCCGTATTCTCCATGACACTACTCATGTTGTTCTTAAAAAGGAGCATGACTTCCTGTAGAAGCTTGGCGATCTTCGTACTTTCATTTAAATTTTCCATTTGTCAACCATCCTATCTCCGTATTTCGTATATGAAATATTATCCATGATTATATTACGTATATGAATATTTCGTACACGAAATATATTACTCTGTAAGTATATATTTGTCAAACATTGAATTTCAACTCAAATCCAACCCACAAAAAACGGACATTTAACTGTCCGTTTTGCTTTAGTCATTATTCAATTCCATAATTATTATCGATAATATGTCTCACCAGACACCAGATATCCTTACTCGCCTCCATAAAGCCTTATCTTAATGTTGTTTAGGCGGAAGCTGAGGTTGCGGTTGAGAATATTGAGGATTATTTCGCATATGGTCATTATAGCCTGGAGCAACTTCCCTCGCACCGGTTGCTTGTGGATCTTTTCCATACTGGGCTGGCCCTCCATACTTCTCGTTCGGGTTCTCCTCATAGGAGAACTCGTTACCTTGATTCCAAGGTCCCCGGCTATCTCCCTGACCTGTTGACATGTTCATGTATTTCTTAGAGAAGTCCGAGTCTCGGAAGTCCTTATTGACACCCGTTCCCTGCAACGTATTAATTGCTTGCATAAAGGAAAAGTTATGAGATTCTTCGCGACTCAAGAGAAAACGAATCATGTCCTTAACTCCGGCGTCATCGGTTTGTTGAAGAAGACGCTCATAGATTAGCTTAGCCCGCAGCTCTGCCCCAGCATTTGATGAAAGGTCCGTGTAGATATCTCCCATTGAATTGACGAAGGTTGAGCTCCAAGGAACACCAGCAGAATTAACCAGAAGTGGTCCACCTCCAAGCAAGGCCATATGATTTGCCGAGAAATCTTTAGGAATGCTGTCGACAGGGCCAATTAACATTCCAAGACACTCTCCCACCATCTCTAAATGGCTCAACTCTTCAGCCGCAATATCTTGCAGCAAGTCCCGTATTTTAGGATCATTACATCCTAAACTCTGAGAGAAATACTGCATGGCTGCTTTAAGCTCACCATTCCCTCCTCCAAACTGTTCCAGTAGCAAGACCGCAAAGCGGGGGTCTGGTCGATCGACATGTACCGTGTATTCCATATCCTTAACATGCTTAAACACTTTAGAAAACCTCCTTTTTTGAAGAAAATTAGTTTATCTAATTTCGTGTTATTATTTGATTAACCCCAAAATCTTATCCAGAGAAATATTCTGAATTTAAGCTTTAGTTCTTGACTATTATTGATCTTTTTTGATATGATGTTATTCTAGATATCAAAATTAGCAGTTCGGTTGGGGTAAACTCCGCGAAAGCGAAGGACGCTAAAGTCATGGGTCTAAGGCTTTAATTCATAAGATGAATTAAGCTAAGATCGCCAGACTACAAGCATAGAACTTCTCTGGGGAGAGTAGTCGTTTAAGACTACTCTCTTTTATTTTGAAAACATTAGAAGTAAACGTTTTGGGAGGTGTACTAATGCTCATCGGAGTAGCCATCAGTATTTTTATATTCAGCTATTTCTTCATCATTACAGAAAAAATTCCTCGTGCAGTGACCGCAGTTTTTGGTGCCTCACTACTGATTATCCTTGGAGTTCTTACACAAGAAAAGGCGATTCATTACATTGATTGGAATACTTTAGGACTCTTGATTGGGATGATGATTATCGTCGATCTAACTCGACGATCTGGGATATTTACCTTTCTGGCAATCTGGGTTAGCAAAAAGGTCAAGGGGGATCCCCTATTATTGATGCTCTCCTTGTCCCTGCTCACGGCTTTCCTATCTGCACTCTTGGATAACGTCACCACCATGTTATTGATTGTCCCTGTAGCCCTCTCCATCGCTGATCAATTAGAGGTCGATCCAATACCCTTCCTCTTCAGCCAAATTATCATGAGTAATATTGGTGGTACAGCAACTCTTATCGGAGACCCACCTAATATTATTATCGCCGGACAAACAGGTCTCAGTTTTGTGGCCTTTCTTATGAACCTTACTCCCATTATTCTCATTATTATTGTTGTTACGCTATTCACTTTCTATTTTATCTATCATCGTAAGTTAGTCACCCAAGAGGAATTAAAAGCTAAACTTATGGATCAAAATGAATGGGACCACATTAAGGACTTCGCCTTACTCAAGAAAAGCCTCTCAGTCCTGAGCTTAGTGATTCTGGGTTTTTCCCTACATTCCTTTCTTCACTTAGAGACAGCCACCATTACTCTCAGCGGTGCCATGCTTTTAATGATCTGGACCCATGAAGAGCCCGAAGAGGTTTTCTTGGCAATAGAATGGCCCACGATCTTTTTCTTTTCCGGTTTGTTTGTTCTTGTCGGGGGACTTATTGAGGTCGGAGTCCTTGACCGTCTGGCAGAATGGAGCATGAGTTTAACTCAAGGGAACCCTCTCTTCATGGCCATGTTAATTCTCTTCATATCCGCCCTACTATCATCCTTTCTCGATAATATCCCTTTCGTCGCAACCATGATCCCCCTGATTCAAAAACTTGCCTTACTCAGCCAGTTCACCCCCACCCAAACAGAACCCCTCTGGTGGGCCTTGTCTCTAGGTGCCTGCCTTGGGGGGAATGGGACCTTGGTCGGAGCCTCCGCTAATCTCATAGTGGCAGGAATTGCCGAGAAAAACGGAATCAAAATACGATATATTCAATTCTTAAAAGTAGGTTTTCCCGTCATGATCCTCTCTGTATTAATTTCATCCGTGTACCTGGTCATTCGTTATTATTAGACTCCATCCATCCCAACCCCAAAAATGCCCTTCCCACATTTCGGGCAACACCCTCCGTTTAGGCGATTAACGACCACTGGCTCACGCTCAATCACTGCTTCCCCACACCGAGGACAAACCGTCGCACTTCCTCCCCTGACATTTCCCAGATACACATAGGGAAGCCATTCTTTAGCTATATCCCCTAATCGTTCTAAGGTTTGTCGTTCCGTTGGAGGAACCGTTAAACGGTATGCAGGATGATAGCCGCTCAAATGCCAAGCTAGAGGTACACCAAGCTTCTGTAACCATTGGGCCAATCCCCTAATTTCTTTCGGATCATCATTTGCCTCTGGAATGACAAGGGTTGTGATTTCCAGGTGAACACGTCCTGCCAAACGCTCGACATTGTCTAAAACCCAAGCTAGTTTTCCTCCACAATAGTGTTGATAAAATTCCTCAGAGAACGCTTTAATATCAATGTTAACCGCATCAAGCCATGGAATCAGCTCCTCGATAAAACGTGGAGAAATCGTTCCATTACTGACTAGAACTACTTTCCCCCCCTGTGCGCGAATCAGAGGAGCCGTATCCCTAATCATCTCAAACCACATACTCGGCTCTGAATAAGTAAAACACAGTCCTATTGACTTCCGCTCCTGCCTGGTAAGCTCTGCAAGCTCGGCAGGAGTTACTTTTTTGCCAACTTGATGTCGCTGAGATATTTCGTGATTTTGACAGAACGAACATCTCAGATTACAGCCAAAGCCTCCCACGGAAAAAATCCAAGAGCCAGGATAAAAATGATATAGAGGTTTTTTCTCAATCGGATCCAAATTCCAGGCTGCTACTTCACCATAGATTCTAGAAATGATCTCCCCTTCTCGATTCTCCCTGGCATGACACCGTCCTGACTGCCCATGTCTCAATTGACATCGCTGAGGACACAAAAGGCAACTCGCATTATAGGAATCTTTACTCAGGTTACTTATGCTTATATTACTTGTATCCCCAAGACTACTTGCATTGCTAAAATTACTTGTTTTGCTTGTATTACTCATAATGACGTTTGACCTCAAAGCGCCAGAATTCTACTGGGTCCTCCACTGGTATTCCCGCCTTTTGTTTAGCAATGCTCACTTGATCTGCTACAGTATCGACCCCTTCCAAATGTGGAAGCAACAGCCCGCTTTTTCCGCGTTGGCGAACAACCACACCGTAACGCCAGGGATCAAGCTCTTCTGGTCCTTCGATCTTCTCGAGTTCACCGAGGACATCCACCGTGAAGCTCAGCGTATCTAGTTCCTCTACTCGGACCGGCCGAAAACGAGGGTCCTGTGTTCCGGCAGCCAGCGCATTATGTTGAATTTCCAGGGCCAAATTTTCCTGCCAGGGTTCAGTGGTGCCGATACACCCACGCAATTGCCCGTTTTGTTTCAAGGTTACAAAGCACCCTCTCTTCACCACAAACTCTGGTGAATGAGGGATGTTTAAATCAGGGTCTTCCCGCTTCAAATAAGCACTTAGGCAACCCCTCGCCCATTGCGGCAAGGATGACGAATGATACAGATCCGCTACTAGATAACCCACACCGAACGGACCTTCGTACGACAGCACCTCAGGAGCCCCTTCTTTTGCGGCCAGTGCCAAACGAAGGCTCCGATACCCACACTCGCCCGCTCTTTCGACAAGATCAGTGGGCAAACTAATAATTTTTTTCGTATCTCTTTGAAGAGCCTTGAGCACGGATTGATCAAATTCTGGCCCTGCAGAATCAAACCCGTATGGCCCGTCTTCTTTCAAGCGATGGGACATATCCCCACTTGCCACCAGTGCATAACGCCCAGGCAACTCATCTAGGATTTTCCCGATACGTTCACCATACTCCTCAGGTTGTTCTAAAGGCATCCCTAAGAGTACAACTTTTCCATTCCAACCTGCCTTCTGTAAAAAATACAGGGGAACAAAGGCACCGTGATCGATTACACCCTGCATAGGAACTACACCTGAGAGATGTTTCTGAAACTGCGCAATAACCACAGGGTCGCTGGCAAAGGACAAACTGACCTGCTCAACTCCAAACTGAGCGAAATTCCCGTAAACGGCATCATCCATCGAAAGTGTGATCCCACCTTTGGTGAGCGGGGCATGCGGGGAAACTAGGATTACCGTCTCTATCTCCGCCACAGCTAGACGTCGAGATATCTCATGATAAGCATCCAAACTTGCTTGGCACTTACGTTCTTCTCCCCGCCCAACTTCCGGGACGAGAAGTGGTGGATGTGGAACAAATACTGTATTGACCAAACCCATGCGAGCACTTCCTTTTCGGCATAGTTAACAGGATCATTTTACCCTAATCCTCGTCTGTCATTCAAAAAACTACTTTCATTTTCCTTCTTGCCCAACCACCCATCTCTTGCTTTTTTATATGCAATCAGGCTCTTAATGCCCAGATGTTCTTCCAATTTCTTCGAATTCTCATTTTGCCAGTTTCTTTGGGGATTGATTAAAATTTTTAAGTTATACTAATGCTTAATGTTTATGACAAAATAAGAACTATGACATTCTCAAGTGCAGAGGGGTCATAAGAATGAGGTGGTACCATTGCTCTGGTTCATTCTAGTAGTTTTAGTATTTTTTTTATTAGGACAACTCATGGCACAGCTCGTTATTGTCTCGGAAAGTAAGAATCCCGAAAAAACAGCATCATGGCTCGCAATCTTCGCCATTTGGCCGTTCTTCGGGCTGATTCTTTATATCCTTTTTGGTTGTTCTCCGCGAAAAGCCAAGCTCTTTCGCTCTAAACATTTACCCGGCAACCGATTGCCCCATATCTCATACCAACAAAAAGAAGAGCTTTCTTCAGAGGACATCTTTTTCCATGAAGGATCCGCCTCCAGTAAACGCCTAGCGCGCCTATTGCTTCAAAGCGGCTTCGCGCCTTTGTCCCGGAACAACCGAATTACGGTCCTCACGAATGGGGAAGAAAAATTCCAGGCTTTAATACGCGATCTAGAATCAGCACAAGACCATATTCACATGGAGTACTACATCTTTCGAGCGGATCAAATCGGAAAAGAAATTCAAGGCCTCCTCATCCGCAAATCCCGTTCCGGAGTCAAAGTCCGTATGATTTTTGATGGGCTGGGCAGCCACAACCTTCCGAAAACGTTTCTTCGAGCCTTGACTGAAGCAGGAATTGAAATTGGTTGGTTTTTCCCCCTACAATTTCCTCAACTGATCGGCACTCTGAACTACCGAAATCATCGCAAGCTGGTCGTTATCGATGGGAAAACTGGATATCTCGGTGGAATTAACGTCGGAGACGAGTATTTATCACGAGATCCTAAGTTCGGATTCTGGCGAGATACGCATCTTCGTCTGGAAGGAGAAAGCGTACAGACACTGCAAGAAACCTTCCTAAACGACTGGTATTTTATAACTCATAAAGAAATTACTGAAGAACGCTATTATCCTCCCCTTGAACCTTTCGGAGAATCCCTCACTCAGGTGATCGCAGGCGGGCCGGATTCTAAGCGGGAATCCATGAAGGAGCTCTTCTTTACGATTCTAGCCACTGCTCAGAAAGAAATTCTTCTAACAACACCGTATTTCATCCCGGATGAAAGCATGATTATGGCCTTAAAATCGGCAGCACTCAGTGGAATCATCGTCAAAGTCTTAGTTCAAGGGAAGCCTGATCACAAAATCCCCTATCTCGCCTCTTCCTCTTACTATGAAGACCTATTAAGCGCTGGAGTTGAAATCTACCGCTACCAAAAGGGAATATTACATTGTAAAGTTCTAACAGTCGATGAACAGATTTGCATTGTTGGTTCGGCTAATTTTGATATTAGAAGTTTTCAATTAGATTTTGAGCTTAGTGCCATGCTGTATAGTTCCGAGTTGGCCACCAGATTGAACAAGGATTTCACCCTAGATCTAATGGATAGCATCCGGGTTGATAGAGAAGATCATGCCAATCGCCCTGTATGGCAAAAAATTAAGGAAGCAAACGCGCGTCTTCTGTCACCCTTGCTATAGTGACAATCGTTATTTTTAGAATGCATGATCTGTAAGCATTCGCGGAAGACTAAACTTACCATTTAAGGAGGTGTCTTTAATGCCGATTCAACTCAGCCAAAAAGAAACCATGTTTTTACAAGATCTCAAACAACACGAACAACACTGCGTCCAGAAATACAACAAATACTCCAACGAAGCACAAGATCCTCAGCTTAAACAACTCTTTCAGACCCATGCCTCTCATGAACAGCAACATTTTAATACCATCACTCAGATCTTAAGCGGACAGACTCCGAACATGAACCAAGGGCAAGGACAACAGGGGCAGGGTCAACAACAAAGCCCAGCCATGCAATCGGGGCAAGGAAGTGGAATGCAGGCACAAGGTGCCGCATTCAATCAGAACGATGCAGAATTAGCCAATGATATGCTCTCGACGGAGAAATATATCTCAAGCACCTATGATACGGCAATCTTTGAATTCCAGGATAAAAATGTACGTCAAGCTTTAAACCACATTCAGAAAGAAGAGCAAGAACATGGAGAAGACCTCTTCAACTATATGAAATCTCATGGCATGTACAACGTTCAGTAGCACCTATACCACATACATTGCGCGGTCTTTTAAATAAGAGGGTTAAGAGTTTTATTTAAAGCTTTTAACCCTCTTTGGAGATAGAAAAAGGCCTATAGTTCAGGCTATCGAGGATTAATTTACCAGCTTATTAAGAGAGTCAATAGATTTCTATAAAGCCATACTAAAGTTTGTGACAATGGAGGTTGATACTATGACGGTTGGTTCTCAAGTTAAACAAACTTTAGCGAGTTTGAAGGGGGCCCGTGGAACCTTAAGAGTGTATAGTACTCAAACAAGAGATAAAGAAACTAGGTCTATATTTAAATACGCACTCAAAGAAACCAGTTCAATTATTGAAGATCTAGAAAACAGATTACAGACACTCGAATTTGAAGAACCCCAGTATAAAGGGAATTAAAAGGTAGGTATACATATGCAGGAATGGGCGCAGGTACTTTTAAAATCAATCGCTTTGTTTTTTTTAGTATGGGCAGCTATCAGGCTAATGGGCAAACGAAATATGAGCCAGATTAATCCCTTCAATTTTATAAGTTATATCGTTATCGCCATAGTGGCGTCTTTAATGTCTATAAACCTCATTAATCTATTCTCTGGTTTTATCGCACTACTGGTCTGGGTAGCTTTACCCATCGCCCTGGATTATCTCTCAATCAAGAGTAAGATAATGCACGAGTTAATCCATGGGAAAGAAGCCGTGTTAATCAAGCATGGCAAGATTATGGAAGATAATCTTATGAGTGTACGAATGACTGGTGAGGACCTTTTAGCTCAACTTCGTTCTAGGAACGCATTCAACATGGCCGATGTAGAATTCGCAGTGATGGAGACCAACGGCATCATCAATCCGTACTTAAAGTCAGACAAAAAGCCCGTTACCCCACACGACCTTGGAACTAAAGTTGCTCCACAAGCTGAACCACAAACTATAGCCCTTGATGGAAATATGTTAGAAGAGCCCCTGGCCTCTTTAGGACTTAACCCGCAGTGGTTAAGTACCGAACTCGATAAGATAGGAGTTTCCCTTGAGAACGTATTTCTCGGTCAGGTCGACTCATCAGGAGAATTATATCTTGACCTCTTCGACGATGTCGTTCAAATCCCTCAACCCAAGGTCAAGGAAATGCTCTATGCTATCCTTGAAAAGAGCCAGGCTGACTTTGTAACGTTTGCTCTGCAAACTGAGGATACTAAAGCAAAAGCGATGTTTTCTAAAAACTCTCGAAAACTTGAAGATCTCCTGAACAAATTACGTCCTTACTTATTGCATTAAGAGGTGCTGTTATGTCCATCAAGAAGAAAAAAAAGCTTTCTCCTACTCAGCAGGAATACCAACAATTTGCTCAAGAAAGAGAGCCAAAACGACCGATTGTTTTAAACTGTGTCAAGGCTTTTTTCGTGGGAGGGTTTATTTGTACTCTCGGTCAAGCCATACAAATGTTCTTTGTTAAGTATTTTCACCTTTCTCAAGAAAGTGCCAGCAATCCTACAGTGGCAGTGGTCATTATCATAACTGTCTTATTAACAGGTTTCGGAGTATTTGACCATATTGCCCAGTTTGCCGGAGCAGGTACCGTTATTCCAATTACCGGCTTTGCCAATACCATCGCTTCAGCTGCCATTGAACACCAAACTGAAGGTTATGTTCTGGGCGTCGGGGGAAATATGTTTAAACTCGCAGGCCCGGTAATCGTTTTTGGTGTCTTCTCTGCCTTTGTCGTTTCCCTAGTCGTTATAAGTTTAAGAGCATTGGGTGTGATATAAATGTTAAAAGGTCATCAGACCTGGGTTTTCGAGACAAAACCCACCATTATCGCTTCAGCTGCAGTAGGGGGACCCTATGAAGCGCAAGGTCTATTAGCTTCCGATTTCGACCTCCTCCATGGAGATATCCGACTTGGACAAGATAGCTTTGAAAAAGCGGAACAAAAACTGCAAGAACAGGCCTGTGAGATAGCTATAAAAAAGGCCAATATGAAAAAGGAAGATGTTCAGTTTTTGCTTAGCGGAGATTTGATCAACCAGATTTTCCCCAGCAGTTTTTCTGCTCGTACTTTGTCCGTTCCTTTTCTAGGGCTTTATGGTGCTTGTTCTACTTCTATGGAAGGGTTGTCACTGGCCTCCCTTCTTGTCGATAGTAAATTTGCCAAGAATGCTTTAGTCTGCGTATCCAGCCATAATGCAGCTTCGGAAAAACAGTTCAGGTATCCAACAGAATATGGTTCCCAAAAACCGCCCACAGCCCAATGGACTGTAACGGGATCAGGAGCCGCTCTGGTTGCTGATCAGGGAGAAGGTCCAAAAGTAACGGCATCAACTATCGGGCGAGTGATTGATATGGGGCTTTCTGATCCCTTCAATATGGGGGCAGCAATGGCTCCAGCAGCAGTTGATACCCTTGAAGCACATTTTAGAGATTTAGATCGAGATCCCAGTTATTATGATCTGATTGCCACGGGTGACCTTGGTAGAGTTGGTCATAGGATTGCAGGCGATTTATTAAAAAAGCATGGTCTTAACATACCCGAAGGGATCTTCACAGATTGCGGGATTTTAATCTACAAGGAGGATCAACCTGTCGTTATGGCTGGTGGCAGTGGATGCGGTTGTGCTGCAGTGACGACCTTTGGCCACTTTCTAAATCGCATGCGTAAGGGAGAGTTAAGAAAGATCCTAGTCATTGCCACAGGCGCCTTACTTTCTCCTATGTCCTACCAGCAGAAAGAAAGTATCCCTTCGATTGCCCATGCAGTATGCATCGAGATCTAAAGGAGCTGTTTATTAGGATGGAGAAATTTTTATGGGCTTTTATAGTGGGCGGTTTGATTTGTGTGATTGGACAGTTAATGCTCGATGGACTAAAACTAACCCCTGCCCATACGACAAGTACCTTAGTCGTCGTGGGAGCGATTCTTGGAGGATTGGGGCTTTATGATCCACTTGTCAAATTTGCTGGTGCAGGAGCAACGATACCTATATGCAGTTTTGGCAATTCTTTGGTAAAAGGCGCTTTAAAGGAATTTGATTCTACTGGCCTTATCGGGGTTTTAACCGGTATCTTTCAGATTACAAGTGCAGGTATATCTGCTGCGATCATCTTTGGCTTCCTTGGGGCACTCGTATTTAAACCCAAAGGTTAAGTCACTTGAGACTCTATGAAGGAGGTGAAAAAAGACATGACCGTTGGAACACAAATGCAACAAGCCATCGCTACAATTCAAAGTGCAGCTGCTACTATGAAGACATTTTCTTTAGAAACTCAGGACCAACAAGCTAAGAAAACCTTTGAGCAACTCGCCCAAACCTTTGATTCAGCTCTTACTGAGTTAAAAGGAAGAGAGCAGTACATTAAGCAACAGGAACCTCAATACAAACAATAATCCACTATGTAGATAAAGCAGAACTCTTTTCTGCTTTATCTACCGCTAATAAGACTTTACCACTAATATCACATGAAGTTGACAAAATTACAATTTCTTACTTGGTTTATTTGCCCAAAATCAGTTATACTAAGCTAGTCTGTTATGGCACAAAAATTGCATAACAACTTCAAGGAGGTAGATTGTCATGAATAAACAAATCATTAATACTCCAAATGCACCTGCAGCCATTGGCCCTTACTCTCAGGGTGTCAAGTTAGGAAACCTGATTTTCACGTCTGGACAGCTCCCGCTAAACCCACAAAGTGGAGAACTGGTCGCTGATATCGAAGGAGCAACCAAACAATCCTTAGATAATCTCAAAGCGATTTTAGAGTCTCAAGGCTCTTCCATGGACAAAGTCATTAAAACCGTGGTTTTTCTACGTGACATGAATGACTTCGCAGCAATGAATACCGTTTATGCTACCTATTTCTCAAGTAACCCTCCCGCTCGTTCGGCTGTACAGGTCGCGCGTTTGCCTAAAGACGCCATTATTGAAATTGAAGCAATTGCTCTGGCCGAATAATCACCCACTTATAATTTTAAACCAAAAGGTTCTTAAAATTCGAATAAGGATTTTAAGAACCTTTTTCTCTTTATTTATACGAATCATTTCACGAGGAATATTTAGTCATATTATACCTAATGTGGAACATAAATCCAATTGGTGCATATCGTGTATTATCCACAAAATGATTCTCATATTTATATAAAGGGGGCTTGCCCATGACATCGTTAAAGGGGCAGCGGGGTTATTACCCAAGTCAGCAGAACAGATTTTCTCCCATTCCGCGACAGGGAACGAACCCTATTCAACAGCAAATTCCTACACCGGTTTCTCAACCAATAGCTCAGCCTATGGTTCAACCCCTAGTTCAACCTATCACTCAACCTATCACTCAACCTATCACTCAACCTATCACTCAACCTCCGTCAGTCCAATCTGCATCTCCTGTTCAAAAACCCATTCTATCTTCTCCCCAACAGCCACCCTCTTCCACTACAGCAGGGTCTACTAACCTCTGGCAACAGCAAGCTGGAGTTCTTATAAAGCAATACGGCCCTTCTCTCATGAAACAATTTGGACCTCCTCTGGCACGCAAAATGGGCCTACCCATCGCCCAACGCTTTGGTCCTCCTCTGGCACGCAGCGTGGGAGCTCCTCTCGTACGGCGTGTAGGCCTTCCCCTTCTACGCAGAGTATTCCTGCCTATGGCTAAACGCGCGGGATTTGCACTCATTCGAAGAATAGGGCTTCCATTTTAGGATATAAAGAAACAGGCTGTTGACAAGTTTTTATGGTCAACAGCCTGTTCAGCGTCCAGAACGTATAGAATCTCTCATTTAACAATAAGAACAGGGCATTTCGCCTTTTGGAGGACACGCTGGCTCACACTGCCTAACACGGAACCAGAAATCGGGCCATATCCATGACTCCCCATGACCACTAAATCGATGGCTTCATTTTCGACTTCTTCCAAGATAAGAGTTGCCGGGTATCCCTGTACTACTTTCTTCTTCAAAGGGACATCCCCAACATCGATTCCTTTAAGTGTAGCTTCTATTGCGAGCTCCCCTCCCTGTTCAATTTCTTCCTGCGGAACTAATACACTATAAGCTACATTATAACCCCAATAGGCTTCCCGGATGTACGTAACGAACAGAAGTTCAATTTCAGCGTGATATGTCCGTGCAAATTCTAGAGCAGTTATTAACGCTCGACGCGAATACTCCGAGGCATCCGTTGCCACCAATATCTTTTTAAACATTACCATAACCTCCTAAACCCATTTTTCAAAATCATAGGATTCTAGTATTAGATATTCTACGCTACACATATGAATCCTCTTTTATTAATAAATATTATAATTATTTTTATAAAATCATTTTTCCTTAGAGGAACTTCAAAGACAATGTAGAATAGCTACATAGATAATCCGTTAAACGGTAATTCTAAAAACAAAAGGTAGGTGGAATTATGCAAAACGAAAAAATGATTCAAGCTATCAATGATCAGGTGAACAAAGAATTCTTCTCAGCTTATTTCTATCTTGCCATGCAAGCTTATTTCTCATCCCTAAACCTAGATGGATTTGCCAATTACTTCCGTGTTCAGATTCAGGAAGAACGCGATCATGCCCTAGGTTTCTTTAACTATCTGAACAAGATTGGCGGTAAGGTAACTTTAACCGAAATCGGAAAACCCCAAAACGAATTTTCAAGTCCCCAAGAAGTCTTCGAACTTGCTTTAAAACATGAGCAATTTGTTACCCAGTCCATTTATTCTCTTATGGACATTGCACGAGAAGTCAAAGATCATACGACAGAAATTTTTCTCCAATGGTTCATCACGGAACAGGCGGAAGAAGAGGAGAATATGGGCCGTGTTCTCAACAAACTTAAACTTATTAACGGGGACGGAGCTGGAATCTTTATGATCGATAGCGAGCTCGCCCAACGCATCTATACGCCGGCTATCATTCCTGGAGTACCGGTTTAATCCAAATCTCTACTTCGAACTATTCTTAAGTATCCTCTTTCAAAACTTCAAAAAGGCGTAAAGAGTCCTGTTGGCACCCTATGCCAGCAGGACTCTTTCTTTGTGCAACTTTCAATGAAATCTCCTGAGAATATTCCAGACCTAAAACATGCATACTCTTTACACGGAACATTCGTTCTGTTAAAGTATTCTTGTTAGGTGTGCTCCAAGATGAAGACTATCTCACAATGTCTAGCATTCTTTGAATTAGGGTAGGTGAAAAGTTTGAGGATTTTGATGCAACCGATTGACATGATAGCTTGGTTTACCCGCGAGGGAATCCCTAATCCCATTCGCTATAAGCTGACTTCCGATGACACTTCCAACATAGTGGTCAAAGTTGACCGAGTCATAACCCGCTCGGAGGAAAAACTCGCTGGAAATCGCATGCTTATCTTTCGTTGTCAGAGCGAGATTAACGGGCTCTTAAAACTGTACGAGCTCAAATATGAGCTGAGCACCTGCAAATGGTATTTGCATAAAGCTTAACCGCATTAACCTTCGTCAATATGCTCTAATCCCTGACGATAGAGCTCTGAGACATGAGAGTCATGCACGGAATAATAGACCATCTTCCCCTCCCGTCGGTATTTGACAAGATCACTGTTACGAAGCACTCGTAGTTGGTGAGATGTCGCTGATTGGCTTAATCCTAATAATTCAGCCAGATCACAAACACAAAACTCAGATTTCGCCAGGGCATCCATAATTCTGATTCTGGTCGGATCACCCAGGGTCTTAAATAACTCTGCCAAACTATACGCCCTGTCAAGGGTAATCAATTGATTCGAATACTTATCGATCACCTCATGATGTACACATAAGATGTCACAAACGGCGTCCTCTACCTTTTTTTCATTTTTATCGATAGCGGCATCTGCATCCTTTTTCACAATCATACTACCTCCGAACTTAAAAGTTCTACCGCGCGGCCACTTTAACTGCTCGCGATAGCAAAGCTTCTTGAGAGGAATTTCCTGGGCTATGATACCGTCTAATACGCATGGCGTTCAGAATAGCCAGCAAAGCGACCCCTTCGTCAGCGAAAATGGCCATCCACATATTTGCCAGTCCGAAGACCGCTAACAAAATGAACACCAGCTTCACACTCAAAGCAACTCCAATGTTTTGCCAAATAATCTTCTTTGTGTATCGAGCAATATGAATGACATCCACAAGCTTACTCGGTTGATCTTCCATAATCACGACATCAGCAGCTTCAATCGCTGCATCCGATCCCAAGCCACCCATTGCAATCCCCACATCCGCACGGGCCAACACTGGGGCATCATTGAGTCCATCGCCCACAAACGCCACTTTTCCCTGTTGTTTGGCTTGACTTAGTGCTTCAAGCCAAACAACCTTATCCTCTGGCATTAAATCAAAGTGATATTCGCTCATGGCTAATTCTTCTGCTACTGCCTTGGCAACAGCTTGGTTATCCCCAGTAAGCATAACCGTCTTTATGCCCATCTGGTTTAAACGAGTGATCGTTTCCCTTGAATCCGCCTTCACACGGTCAGAGATTGCCAATTGCCCCGCATACTCCCCGTCTACAGAGATGTAAACAACCGTCCTCAGTGCCTTGTCAACCGTAAGTCCTGATATTGAGATCCCAGCTTGTTCCAATAGTTCAGCTTTACCTACTAAAATAGTCTTTCCGTCTAAGAACGCTCGAATTCCTTTCCCACTTACTTCTTCATAACTTAGGTTGCCTGCCAACTCACTATCTTTCCCGTACTTCTGGCGAATTGATTTAGCAATAGGATGAGGGGAATAAGCTTCAGCACTGGCTGCAATTTCTAAAAGTTGCCCTTCCATATACCCTTCTGCTGGGTTAATTTCTATGACTTGGAAGACCCCTTCCGTTAGAGTTCCCGTCTTATCAAACACCACGGTATGAATATTTGTCAACGCTTCTAAATAGTTCGCTCCTTTAATCAAGATCCCATGACGCGAAGCGCCCCCAATCCCGCCGAAATAGCCCAAAGGAACAGAAATCACTAGAGCGCAGGGGCAAGAAATCACCAAAATTGTTAATGCCCTATAGAACAACTCCTGAAAACTTCCGCCGATCAAAAGCGGGGGCACTAAGGCAATTCCTAAAGCTGCCACGACAACAGCAGGCGTATAATAGCGAGCGAACGTCGTAATAAACTTTTCCGTAGCCGCTTTATGAGTACTAGCATTCTCGACCAAGTCTAAAATCTTTTGTACGGATGATTCAGCAAACACTTTCGTAACACGTACCGTCAAGACCCCAGTAGTGTTGATCATACCGGCTAAAATGGTATCCCCCACTTTGACTCTTCTTGGAACCGACTCCCCAGTCAGAGCAGATGTGTCGACAAATGAAGTTCCGTTCACAATTTCGCCGTCTAATGGAATCTTTTCTCCTGGGCGAACCAAAACCTGCTGACTAACTTGCACCTCTTCGGGATCAACTTTGATCACATCCAGCTGATGAATTAGATTGGCATACTCCGGACGAAAATCTAGCAAAGCCTGAATAGAACGACGAGAACGGTTTACTGCCCGATCCTCTAAGTATTCACCTACGGAATAGAACAACATGACTGCCACTGCTTCAGGTAGCGCATGAATCGCAATCGCCCCGACAGTAGCCAAAGACATTAGAAAGTTCTCATCTAAGAGTTGTCCCTTTGATATATTGCGGACAGCCTTTGCTAAGACTTTAAAGCCTACTAAAAAATAAGCCGTCAAGTTGACCAGATATTCAAGAACTTCCCAAGAACTGTTTTTCCAACGCGACTCAAAAACCAAACCCACTGCAAATAACCCACAAGCGATCATAATCCTTATAAATCTCCACTGATTCTTCTTATCCACCACAGCAGGATTATCCGGAGAAGTCACTTTTTGATTCGAGTGAATTGGGATAAGTTTAACTCCTGCTTCAATCTTCTCCATAATATCTTGAGCCTGCTCGACTCGCGAAGGAGGCAAAAAAACAGTTTTTGTTGCATAGTTGATCGTTGTCTCTCCTATTCCTTCTGTTGCGCTTAGCATTCTCTCCATTTTCGCCGAACAATTCGCACAGAATTCTCCTTCAATCCGACACTTCACTCGGTCTTCTTCTCTAGATATAAGTTGGGACATATCTTCCCCTCCTCAAAATATCCTCGCCATCTAGTGTTTCATCAATATTAATTTTCAAAGTATGTTCATATGTTTAATCATTCATATAAAAAGGTATCATAACTATCTTAATATTACAATCAAAACTTTACTCATTTTCCTTCGGCACGCATAACCCGTTCTTCGTCTTCTGCGACCTCGGGAAATGTAGGCATAAGCAAATCAAGCAGTGGATTTTCCATATTCAACGAATAATATATCCATTGCCCTCCGGGACGTTCATGCACGAATCCCGCTTGGCGAAGCCGCTTCATATGTTTTTTTGAATTGCAACTTGAATCATTATTTCTTTTTCAATGGCTCATAATGAAGTAGATCCATTTTAGTTTTTCCCGACCAGGAAAAATGGTACTATTATATCTATCAATTAAACCCAAAACACTCGATTTCATGGGAGGGGATTTTATGATTCAAGTCGATATTCCAGGCCGAGGAACCATGAACTTGGAGGTGTTAGTCCTTGATTACAACGGAACATTAGCCTTAGACGGCCAAATATTTAAATCTGTAAGGGAAAGTCTCAGCCGTTTGTCTCTATTTCTGGAAATCCACATTCTAACTTCAGATACATTCGGTACCGTAGAGCAGCAGTGTTCAGGTTTGCCCGTACAGGTAACATTATTGGAAAGCACTGACCATACCCAGGAAAAAGCGGATTATCTGTTACAGTTCGGTCCCCGGGAAATTGTCGCTATTGGAAACGGAGCAAACGATCAATTAATGCTCGAAAGAGCACATTTAGGCATTGCTGTCATTGGCTTTGAGGGAGCCTGCATGCAGGCTCTCCAGTCCGCTGATTTGGTGGTGAATAAAATAGAAGATAGTTTCGGTTTGCTCTTAGTAACTCAGCGTCTCAAGGCGACTTTAAGACGCTAAGATTTATTCGATAAAAATCCCGCCACATTTCTCCAGTATGGCGGGGATTCTTATTAAGCATTCAGTTCCTTTTCTAGGATTTCAATCAGGCGCGCCTTATTCGGCACTTTCCCCACTAGCTTAACCACTCCGTTAATCACGAGAGCCGGAGTACTCATAACTCCATAGGACATAATTTTTTGCATGTCTTCGACCTTTTCAACGTGGGCTTCAATCCCGAGCTGAGCTATGACTTCCTTGGTTACCTTTTCTAACTTCGCACAATTTGAACACCCAGAACCTAAGATTTTAATATCCAACAGTCCCAACCCCTTTTCTCTGTTCTTAACTCGTTGTATCAAAATGACATCTGAATTTTCAATGTGTCACTCCCGATCGTTCATTGCGCTTACATCGTCCAACATACTCACATTAAATAAGCTTATGAGTTAATTAGGAAACCTTCCTTTAGTATGCTCTAGGCAAATATCCAATTAAACAAAAAACCCACGAAAATGATCGCTACCGTCATGATTCCAACAAAAGTGCCGAGCAGTTTTGGTTTTAAAACTTTGCGTAAAATAATCATTTCCGGCAAACTTAAGGCCGTCACGGCCATCATAAAAGCAAGAACCGTACCTAAAGCCATTCCCTTTTCCATCAGCACATGGACAATTGGAATGATCCCAGCTGCATTGGAGTAGAGAGGCACCCCAATGAGCACTGCTAGAGGAACGGCAAATAGGTTATCCTTTCCAGCATATTTAACTAGGAAATCAGCAGGTGCATAACCATGCATTACGCCACCTATGGCTATCCCAATAATGACATACAGCCAGACCTTTTTCAGAATATCCACAACGTATTCCCAGGCATACTCTACCCTTTCCCTCCAAGTTAAGGCAGCTAATTCAGTTTCGCCCATTTTTATATTGTAAACATACTCCTCCACCAGATGTTCTAGTTTAAGTTTTCCAATCACCAACCCGCCTACAATGGCGACGGTAATCCCAGTAGCAATGTAAATCGCTGCGATCTGCCAACCAAACATTCCCCAGAGCATGATCAAAGCTACTTCGTTCACCATCGGTGAGGATATAAGGAAGGAAAAGGTAACCCCTAGAGGCACTCCCGATTCTACAAAGCCGATGAAGACTGGCACTGCGGAGCAGGAACAAAACGGAGTCACGATTCCCAACAGGGCTGCAAGGATATTCCCAACATATTCTCGTTTATAGCTCAAAATCCTCTTAGTGCGTTCCGGGGGAAAAAAGCTGCGGATCAGTGAAACAAAAAAGATGATAATCGCCAACATTAAAAAGATCTTGATCGTATCATAGATAAAAAAGTCAACAGCGGCACCCATATGACTGTTCGGTAAAAGACCAATCAGTGTGTACGCTACATAGCCAGCAAACGTTTGGAGCATATAATCAGCCCTCTCTTATGACAATTCTTCTATGTTCTTCTTACGTTTTTTGCGATAAAGAAATGAGCTTTTCGACTATACCCGAAGACCATTATTGATACTAATTTTCATTTTCCGCTTTCCTAGTTCTTGCTCCACTAAGAGCAGGTATTGCATCAGAGCTAAAGGTTCATCATCTTCAAAAATTTTTTCAATGTAATAAATACAGTAGCTTTTCTCCTCTTGTGACTCACTCAGGGTTTTGTACTTATAACAACTTACTAAGCCGTTGTTATCCTCCATACCAAGACCGCAGTTATAACATGTTTTCATCTCATAAATTCCCTACCACTTCTTTGGATTTAGCGAATTCCACTAGAGTATCATGATAAAACTCAAAAGCAATGTAATGACCAGGGCAACCCCATTAATCAGGAAAGATTCTAAGCCCAAATTCCAACTGAGCTGAGTATGGCCGCAACAAATATGAACCTTACTTTCGATCACCAACCTTCTTAAATAAACTATATTATATAATTATCATATAGTAATATTATACTATCACTTCTTGAATTATGCGTCAATAATTGCATCTATTATCTTTTTAACACAACAGGGGCATCTGTACTTTTCTGTACAAATGCCCCTGTTGCTCATCTCATGGTTGAAACAATCCCTACCCTTTTCCCTGTTCTTAGATCGTTATCAAAATGACATTACTGCCTTCTTAGCGATCAGTAAGATGTCTCATCAAAGCTTCCCCTTCTTGAAAATGTTGGGCAAGAATCTTCTGGACCTTCTCCAGAATGGTTAATACTTCAGGGTATTTGACACGGTACATGACTTTTAAGCCCACTTTTGTAGATGTAATAATTTGTTGTTTGCGCAAAATGCTCAAGTGTTGAGATAAATTCGACTGTTCGATTCCCAAATCCTCGATTAGCTCACAAACACAGACTTCTTCGCCATTCTTCGCCAGTCGTTCGAGAATACGTACCCGGGTAGGGTGCGCTAAGGCCTTAAAAAAATCACTCTTCATGGATACGATCTGCTCTTCCGTAAAAATCCCTCTAATCTATTTTTAATTATAATCTGCCCATGAAGCAACCAATTAATAATATTATAATATACCCTAAGATTCAAATACAATATTCGTGAGCGTCAACATCTCATTCAATTCATTCCGGAAAATGAAAAGGGTCTCTAACAAACTGAAAAAGGGTTTGTTAGAGACCCCTTTGTGTCTAGAGAGCGCACCCTTTTAAAAAATGTCTCAACTTATCATGCTCGTTAATTCTACCTCATGGACAAACGGTTATACCCCGTCCCCACAGACAATCTCCACACGAGGGAGCATTACCTAAGCAATCCATGTCAGTCCGGAAAACCATATCGCAACCATTAACAAACTCACAATCCGTACACGAAGGATACCCTCCGGTTGTCACATTGTAACGATAACTCATAAACTCAGTTGACGTCCAGATTTCGAGCAATGATCGTTCCCTAAGTGAACCAAAACTATGGGCCTCAATCTGCTTATATCTTCCAAACACATACTCTGGATAAGAATGCAAAAACCGATAACAGGGAGAAACCTGACCATCCCAGCGTACAACAGCACTTTGAGTTTCCACAAACTTGCAATACCGTTCTGTTCTTAACTTACTTTGAGGTAAAACTACATCAATCCCTTTGGCCAATCCCATTAAAAAAGCCTCTCGAAAGATTCGATCGGTCTCAGGAAATAACGTGGGGTAATAAAGGGTTTCCGTAATCATCTCTTGCCGCATCGGCAAAACATGGGTAACAAAGATCCGATTAACTCCCAGTTTCGCGGCCTGACGCACGGTCTCCCGCAAAAAGGGAAGCGTGCTCTTCATGGCTACAAATTCCCATATAATCTCTGGTTTCCCCATCACCTGCAGGTCAGCTATATGACGTGTGCTCTCTAAGATTCCTTGTACATTTTGATGCCGGATTGCGTCGAAGGCCAGTACATCGGTCGAATCAACAGACAGGGCGATCCGAGCCACGCCACGAGAAATTAAGAATTCTATCATCTGGTCGTTCAATGTAGTACCGTTCGTCGTCACGGTAACTTCATACTTTGGAGCGAATAGCTCCACCGCTTGACGAAAATTATCCGCAATCGTCGGCTCACCAATCCCGCCCAGAATTATTTCCTTAAGATCTGGAAATGCAGTTACCTCACCCGCAATAGAACTCAGAACATCGCTCGACATATCACCCAAGGGTTCTTGCCAGTTCTGGCGGTAACACATTTCACAAGATAAATTACAGCGATTGGTTAACTCCAAATAAAGGCGTTCTATTGATGGCGAAGGATGATAGATTATGTCAACCACATCTTTCATTCCTGTACCTCTCCTCTCGACTCTTAATTAATTGTTACACCTACATCTGAGAATATATAAATGCAGCATTTCTTACCTCAAAAGCCTTTAAGAACGCTTTTGCATTCTCAATAAAAAATCACGCCCTTCTAAAAATTATATCTGCTACATCACTGTCATTTGTATGTTATAAACACAGGTCTTTCATCTTCAAATCAAAAGTAGCCGATACTTTCCGTATATATCATACTATTCGTTTATTGTCGACAGGTCAACAAGGGGCATCTCTATTTTCTCTATACTTTGTATTCGAAATCTGAATTGCTCGACCTAAACTGACACAGTATAGTTAAGGCATTAAAGGATTCGTACTCTTATCTCACTCATTACGTACGAGATACCTATAAATTGGAGGAATAATCCATGTTAGCATCCCCAGCAACCCTATCACTTCCGCAAATCAGTCAACGCCCTTCTATTGCACGTCAGTTTGGCACTAATTGGTTCACCGTCGTCATGGGAATTGGCATTGTTGCCGCCCTAACCTATACTTCGCCCATTCCCTTACCTGGGCAGCACTCAATAGGCATAGGTTTTTTCCTTTTAACTAACATAGCCTTTGCAACAGCTCTTGGCTTATGGTTGTGGCGTTGGATCCGCCACACTGACGAAGCTCTAAGGGATTTTTCTGATCCGAACAAGATTCTTTTTTATGGTGCCTTGGCGATGGGCATCAATGTGATTGGGAATGACTACCTTGTGATCGGGACACATCTCTTTACTCCAACAACCGCCATCTTGATCAGTAAAAGCATCTGGCTTTGTGGTGTCGTTATTTCCCTGTTTACCATCGTTACAGTACCCTATTTGCTCTTTGTTTCCCACCAAGTCTCCCTTGATGAAACCCATGCTAGCTGGCTTATTCCAGTGGTCCCCCCCATCGTGGCCGCAGCCACCGGTGCTAATCTCATCCCCTATTGGAATTCCTTAACTTGGCAGTTTTCCTTTTCCATCCTCATTTTGGCTATGTTCGGCATGACCTTTTTCCTATTTATAATGATCAGTAGTCTATATTATTCTAGGCTTGTTTATGGAGGTAAAATCGCTGGAGGGTTTGCCCCGAGCGTTTGGATCGAAATCGGACCCATTGGAATGACCATGACTATTTTTAGCACCCTTCCCCTTGTCACTCAGCCCATCTTTGGTGCATGGAACTCCGGATTTCACGCGCTAGGTATCATCTTCGCCGTTTCCATGTGGGGAGTGGGTATCTGGTGGATCATCATTGCCAGCCTTTACTCTCTGCTGCATCTTACCGACAAAAAGAGCAAAATCCCCTACAGCCTTGGCTGGTGGGGTTACGTCTTCCCACTCGGTAGTTTTACCACTGGGACCTACGCCTTGAACCATCTCATAGGGCATTCATTCTTTGCCATCGCCGGATTGATACAGTTTGTTGTTTTGGCAGGGCTCTTTAGCCTTGTCTTTACCAAAACTATGATTGGCGTGTGTGATGGTTCATTACTGCATTGGCGATCTCCACGTCTACATCTGGTTTCACAAAAAGCTGATGACAGACGTTTGGGCAACTCGGCACATGGTAATCCATTCACGGTTGGATGAATCAGAAAAACCTTACAGTCTCAATAACATCGTTTTATGATACAAATGGCAAAAGAGCCGATTCTCCACGAAGGGTAATCAGTTCTTTTGCCATTTATTCCGTTTAAGTATTCATTCACTTTTCAAGACGCAAGCCATTTTCAACTAGCCACCCGCCATATGACTGATTCTAAACTAAGTAAGTAAGTCATGAGAGAAAAGTTGCTCCGTGAAAACTTCCATTGCCTTGGACATTTCATGATTCTTGGGGTTGATTAACGAGAAAGAACGTGTTAATCGCTTACCCTGTATCTTGATCTCCGTCAGTTCTTGCGCGTTCAATTCTTTGCGTACGATCCAAGATGAAACAAGGGCAATCCCCAGACCGGCCATGACGGCCTGCTTTACGGCCTGACCACTGCCAAAGATATAAGTTTTTTTGACGTTGATTCCCCAATCTTTGATAAGCTTGTCGCTGAAGGCGCGAGTCCCAGAACCGCCTTCTCTGAGAATCCATACTTGGTCCTGAAGATGCTCTGCTGTAACGACAGGAAGTCTAGCCAAGGCATGTTGGTTAGGCACCACTAAAATAATCTCATCCTCCATAATGGGGCGGATATCAAGGTCCGAATAATTAACCTCCCCTTCCACCAAGGCAAGGTCCAAGTGGTTTGCCCGAACTGCTTGGATCATCTCTTCGGTATTAGCGATGGATGCTTCAATGTCCACATTCGGAAATTGAGCCGCAAACTCAGCTAAGACAAAGGGTAATATATACTCCCCAATAGTATAGCTTGCCCCGACTTTTAGGGCCCCTGTAACGACATTTGTCAGCTGGTCGATTTCCTGTTTGGCCTTATCATGCAAATGCAATATCTGCTTGGCATATCCGTAAAAAATCTCACCCGATTGAGTGAGTTCCAGGTGTTTTGGCGAACGATTAATGAGTTTTGTGCCAAGTTCATTTTCTAAATTACGAATTTGCAAACTAACACTAGGCTGGGACAAATAAAGTTCTTCTGCAGCACGAGAGAAATTCTTATGCTCGACTACAGTCACAAAGATTTTCAAGGGATCAGCGATCATACAATACACCTCAAATTTATGAGCTTACAATAGATTAAGATCAAAGAAAAACTATACCACCGATTTTAAGATTTCACAAATTACATTAAGTGAATTATGCAAATACCCAATTGAACATATACCTACTTGTTGTGTCCATTCATCGTATGTATTATGATAAGAAAATCAAGACTTTTCCATTTTTAAAGATACTGGGAAATTTCCAGATAAAGGGGTAACGTGATGCAAAACGTAATTGTCATTGCCCTTGGCGGCGCGCTTGGAGCCCTGTCTCGTTATGGACTCGGGGTGTGGATTTCGAATAAGTGGAACCAAGGATTCCCCTTACACACATTTCTGATCAATATAAGCGGCGCCTTTCTCTTAGGGTTCTTAAATATCTTATTCATTGAACGATTAACCATCAGCCCCCTTTGGCGCCTGGGAATCGGTGTCGGTTTCTTAGGGGCTTATACGACGTTTTCTACATTCGGTTTTGAAGTGATTTCCTTACTGGAAGGTGGGAGTTTCTTTACGGCAGGTTTATACACCATACTTAGCGTTATCGTAGGGTTCACCGGCGTGGCCTTTGGCGTAGGTTTAGCTCGATTACTCTAAGAAATCAAATTCTAAAGGAGGACGAGTGTATGGTCGGCAAGGCAAAGTTACTTAAAGTCTACGTTGGCGAAAACGAACGACACAAAAACAAGCCACTATACCAATATTTAGTTCATTGGCTAAAAGAACAAGGGATCATCGGTGTCACCGTCTTGAGGGGAATTGAGGGCTATGGCGAAGATAAAATTTTGCGTTCTGCCCGACTATTAGAGTTGTCCTCAGACTTACCCATCATTTTGGAGATTGTCGATACAGAAGAAAAAATTAATTCTATCGTACCAGAAGTATCTAAGCTGGTCCCCAAAGGATTGGTGTACACGGTTAACATCGAAGTTCATAAAGGAAGCTCTCTCGATGGAATTACTCCCTCTTAAATTTAGCTAAACGACCCAGAGATATGCGCTATTCGATCGCGGGACTTAGAACCAAGAAGTTCAAATATCGAGCTTGACTTAGGCCCCGATTTGTTTTATAGTGACTATATTCCAACTAGCAAAATTGAATATTTATTTCTCTTATCAAGAGTGGCGGAGGGACTGGCCCAATGATGCCCGGCAACCGATAGCGAAAGCTATATGGTGCTAATTCCAACAGAACCGTAGGTTCTGAGAGATGAGAGTAGCGCGTTAAATAACATAACGGCCACTTCTCTTGAAGTAGCCGTTTTTCATTTATCTAAAACCCGCATAATTGCACTCTCCCCCTCCAAAACTTAACATTGGATGGGTACCCAAGGTAAACTTTATTTAGGAGGAATTATCATGACTGAAGAACGTCAACTAGGTTTCGAAACTATTTCCTTACATGGAGGTCAAAGCCCTGATTCCGCAACCAATTCCCGTGCCGTCCCAATCTACCAGACGTCCTCCTTTGTATTCAACGACACCGACCATGCCGCCAATCTATTTGCCCTAAAAGAGCCTGGCAATATTTATAGCCGGATCATGAATCCCACACAAGACGTCTTTGAACAACGCATAGCACTTCTTGAAGGGGGCGTCGGAGCACTCGCTACCGCGTCAGGGCAAGCTGCTATCACGTATGCTATTTTAAACATCGCTCAGGCTGGGGACGAAATTGTCGCCTCGAGCTCCCTTTATGGCGGCACGTACACTTTGTTCGCCTATACATTTGCAAAGCTCGGCATCAAAGTTCACTTTGTCGATGGCGACAAACCTGAAGAATTCCGATCCAAAATCACGGACAAAACAAAAGCCCTGTATACCGAAACCATCGGGAATCCTCAAATTAATGTTGCCGATCTCGAGGAAATTGCCCGTATCGCTCACGAAAACGGACTCCCTCTCATAGTAGACAATACATTTGCGTCACCCTACTTATGTCGACCTATTGAACACGGAGCCGATGTTGTCGTTCATTCTGCCACTAAATTCATTGGTGGGCATGGTACTTCTATCGGCGGGATCATTATTGATTCTGGAAAGTTCGACTGGAGCAATGGCAAATTCCCAGAACTCAGCCAACCTGATCCCAGCTACCATGGCATTGTCTATACTGAAGCCTGCGGCAATGCTTCCTATATCACCAAAGCAAGAGTATCCCTCCTACGCGATACTGGGGCAGCACTCTCCCCGTTCAATTCTTTCTTGTTTTTGCAAGGGTTAGAAACGCTTCCCTTACGCATGGAACGCCATATCGAAAACGCCCAAAAGGTAGCAGAATTTCTCGACCAGCATGAGTTCGTCACTTGGGTTAACTATCCGGGCCTAGCAAAGAGCTCGTATCATACACTAGCTAAAAAGTACCTACCTAGAGGTGCGGGCGCAATCTTTACCTTTGGTGTCAAAGGCGGACTTATTGAAGGAGAAAAGTTCATTAACAGTCTAAAGTTATTTTCTCACCTGGCGAATGTCGGGGATGCTAAATCCCTCGTCATACATCCTTCAAGCACAACCCATCAACAGCTAAATGAAGAATCTCAGCGCGCTGCAGGTATATCGCCCGATATGATCCGCCTCTCCATAGGCTTAGAATCGATCAACGATCTTCTATATGATTTGGATCAAGCCCTACTGGCCAGTCAGAAAAGCTAAAAAACCAGAGGCAATATGTGATGTATGAAAATGGTGTCGAGAAAGTGCTTGCAACGTGCATCGACAAAAGGGGGGTTATTCATGCCAATTAAAATTCCTGAACATTTACCCGCTATGGAAATACTAAGTCAAGAAAACATCTTTGTAATGGGAGAAGAGCGCGCCTTTCACCAGGATATACGTCCTTTGAAAATCGTGATCCTCAATCTAATGCCGCGCAAAGAAACAACCGAAACACAGCTTTTGCGACTGCTAGGAAACTCTCCCTTGCAAGTCGACATTGTGCTCTTGCATATTGAAAGCCATCTTTCTAAAAATACGGCCCAGGAACACATGGATTCCTTCTATAAAAGTTTTGATGACATTAAGGGCCAAAAGTTTGACGGGATGATTATCACTGGGGCACCCGTAGAACACCTAGACTTCGAGGGAATCACCTATTGGAAAGAATTTCAGGCCATCATGGACTGGACAAAAACTCATGTAACCTCTACTTTACACATCTGTTGGGGTGCTCAAGCTGGGCTATATCATCATTACGGCATCCCCAAATATCCTCTCGCTGAAAAAATGTTCGGTATTTTTAAACACGATGTGAATAAACGAGGCTTAAACGGCATGCAACTCCTCCGTGGTTTTGACGATGAATTCTATGTCCCCCACTCACGTCATACAGAAATTAAGCGCCGCGACCTTGATAAGCACTCTGAATTAGAGATTTTATCGGAGTCTGACGAGGCAGGAATTTACATTGTGGTGTCTAAAGACGGCCGTCAAGTATTCGTAACAGGGCATTCAGAATATGATACCTTAACCTTAAAAGAGGAATATGACCGAGACATTGCCAAAGGGCTTTTTATTGCTCTTCCGAAAGACTATTTTCCGAACAATGACCCCACTCAAACCCCTATCCACAAGTGGCGTTCTCATACTAACCTACTCTTTCAAAACTGGTTGAATTACTACGTCTATCAAGAGACTCCCTACGACTTAGGCGGCCGTTAAAAGTGAAGCAAGGATAAAGCAAGGGGACGGTTCTCTTGCTTCCCTGAAAACATCGCAATGCCGAGCACAGCGCCAAAAAAGGTGGATAGATTGCTAATAATCTATCCACCTTTTTTATGGCTAATCAACTCGAAGTATCAGCTGAGTCCTAAGCCCTTCCTTTTGAGCATGATATGGGCTTCAATATCATTAGCAACTTGAACAGGATCATCGCCGAGTGCGACCTTCCCGCCAGTCAATCCTTCCACATCTTGAGTTAATAGCTTGACCAGTTGAGGCGCACCAGTTACAAAGGGGGTCGGAGATAAATGAGTGTATGCTCCATAAGCTACAGCGAAAACTCCATCGATCGTGGCCTTTTGCTCCATCCATTCGGGTGCGGTTACAGCAATCGGCAATTGAGGAATATCCACATCCAGATGATCCGCCAAGGCTGTTACGAGCATGGAGATTCTGCCAGTATCCGTACATGTGCCAAAACTTAAGACAGGCGGAATCTTCAAGGCTCCGCATACTTCTGCTAAACCCTTGCCTGCCATATTAATGGCATCGAGGTTACAAAGCCCCGCCACTTCTAACGCATGGTTTCCGCAGCCACCAGCTACAACCAAGATATCCTTCTTAATAAGTTCTTTCGTAAGGTTTACCGTGTTCCAATCCTGAGGGCCATTTCTCAAGGTGGAACAGTTCGCTAAAGCGACAATCCCTTTAATCTTTCCAGAAGCAATGACATCAACAAGCGGGTCTAGTTTATTGCCCAGTGCTCCCAGAACGGCTTCTGTGGAAAATCCCGCAATCGCCTTTTGGGTGATTCTTGGAACCTGAGCAGTAATTTTTCCATGCCGTTTCTTGAAGTTTTCAATGCCTAAATTGAAGAGCTGTTCTACCACTCCTTCGATTTCACCCGGATGGTAGGGCATCTTATGCTGAAGTCCTGGAACCCCGATAATCGTGCTAACGCTAACCAACGTTATTTGATATTTCTCGGCATACATGTCAATAGCGGGTGGCGAACAGTTTTCTTCCATCGCCATGACATCCACTGTGCCAGTCGCCAGAAGGGGCTCTATACTTAGCCAATTTCCCATTAAACCAACGAACACATCATCTACTTCAAATCTTTGAAGCAACTCTTGTCCCGTTTCAATAGAACCGACTACTCTAAGGCCTTTAGCCCCAGCTGCTTTCGCTCTCGCTTGAACTTCAGGCATTCTTGCCTTTTCGATCGCTGCTGCGCCAGCCCAAGGCTGATGGCCGTTAAAGACAATATTGATGTAATCAGGGTCCATAATCCCTAAATCGACGTTAACTTCATGAGGTGTAGGAGTACCAAACAAAATATCCTGGGTCATTTCAAGCCCAATCTGAGCATTATAGATGGTAGCCAACCCCAAACGCAAGGCTTTGAGTGCTAAAGAAACATAATCTCCATCGACATTGGTCAAACAGCTCGCCACCGAATTCTGTTCTTCATGAACCACGCCGGCCGGATAGATATGTAGATCCTTCCAAACTTTTTTCCGTTTCTTCGGGGCAAAGGCTTCGACCATGAGATTGGGCTCGTCCGTTCCAATATTCATTTGATCATTGAGGACATCTGCCAATTGAATTGCCATCTGATTAATATCCTGATTGGTATTGATTCCAAGCGTTTCACACATCCATTTTAGTTTATTAGTATCGGTAATTTTGAAAGGTGTCTTCCCTTCTCCAGTTGACTTTAAGGTTCTAAAAGCCTCATAAGCATGGTGACTATAGGTACCCGCTCCCATGATATTTTGGAGAAGCAATTTTCTCATAGCCATCGCATCCGGCCCGATTCCACAGACCCCCTTATCATGCCCACTCTTCTCACTAATTCGGCAGGGCCCTTGGGAACACTGTTGACAGCTTAAGCCTTCTAAGCAAAATCTACAGCGAATTTTCTCTTGTTGAGTCCAGCGATCAAAGACATTGGACATACCATCTTCACGGATTCGTATCAACATCTCTTCCACAGAATCATGATAGCTTACCCGGCCTTCTGTTTTCTCCAGTACAGTTTCTGACATTATCTATCCCCCTTTTATGGTTACTACAAGAAAGTTTGCTCATCATACCTAGTAAATATGTACGTCATATTACGAAAAAAGCTCTACCAAACTTCCCTATAAATTGGATTATACCCATCCTATCTCTATATTCAGATCAAATCCGAAGGTGTAATATTGGTTACCCCGCCCAAAAGGAAAACCCTGTAACAGTAAATCTACCGCTACAGGGTTTCTCAAATCAATGTGATACACGTATTAGTCACTACTAATAGACATTTTACTGCTGGGGTACCGATACCGTCATCACTGCCACGGTTTTATCGCTTGCCTTAAACGGAATATAGACCTTCAGATACCCGCTGCTTAGGGTACTAGTGGTAGTCCCACTTTTCATAACCTCCCCAACCGTCGGCGGGGTAGCATAACCCTTTAGTACTCTTTCTGTGCCTTGCTTAACACTAGAGGAAATTCTTTCTTCCCCAACGAAAATGGATACCCCCATTGTACCAGGGAACAACGCTTCAACGTCATCTACAATCTTATAATTTCCATTTTCGGTATAAGAACCCTTACTCAAAGTAGTTCCTGCTACTTTCCAGTCGCCAGGGTATTTTTTATTAAGCAAGTCATTTATTTTGGTTTCCACAGCAGCTTGGCTTGCTTTGTCTCCTGGTTGTGCCTGAACTTCAGCTGGATGGCCTTCTGGCGTAACAGCTGTACCCGCTTGAGGTTGAGTAGCTTTTGGAGCTTCGGGTTTCTTTGCACACCCCGCAAGAGAGAGCATTAACACCATGACAGTTACTACAATCAAAATCTTCTTAAACATTTTTCCTCCTTGAGTTCGTGAAATAGGGTACTCCAACATTGATATTATACTTGGTTGGTACATATTTGTCGAATACGCCATTTTTTTACGTTATTTTATTCTATCATCTTTTACCAACGTGACTGTAACTATACACCTATCCCTCAAAGTCTAAACGCGCTTTTTTCTTTCAATATATTAAGTTATAAGCACAACGAGGATACAATAACTATGGCGTAGCCCACGTTATTGTATCCTCATTTCAAAAGCAAAAAACCATTAAGCCTTAGGTTGTATTTGTTCAGCACTGCGATCATTGAGCATCTTAATTACCACACTACCAAGGGCTTGTTCCTTAGGATCTTGGTAACCCTTCCCGAAGAAACCACCACCCTCTGGAAAATCACGCTTCTTGCCATCACGGCCTTCTTTCATGCCCCGTTCATTCTGATCGCCCTTCCCATTTCGTTGATTCGATTGATTCATCGAACTATTGTTTTGACGATCCATCAGGATTGCGTATTGAGCTGGTGTAAGTATTCCATAAACTTGTTTAGCTAAATCCGACTGGGTATTGAGGTCGGTTGCAGCGGACAATCTTTCTACTAAAGGCAGCATTTGCTTTGCTTGAGCAGGAGTAACCTTTGCTGTCACGAAGTTCTCCAGATGGATCAGATCAAGATCCACTTGACGATAAACCTGTGAACCCATTTTCGCTGAAGCCAAGGCCTTATTTTGCTGAGCATGGTAAATATGTCCTGCCGCGCTCCCTCCAATAATCAAGACAACAATGAGTAACAAGTACCACCTTTTTTTAATTTTTTTAAAAAAGCTCATTTATATTCCTCCTTTTTAGATTAGCCTTAGTATATAAACAGAACCTTTAGTTCTCCTTAAGAAATCTAATGAAATATAAAGGGAACTAGTTTAGAATGCATATAGAGGTGATTAGAATGCGTTTACTCTTAGTCGAAGATGAGCCAAGGCTCTCAGAGGCCTTAGCCTATATCTTAAAAAAGAACAAATACGGGGTTGATACCGCATTTGATGGGGAAACTGGACAAGCTATGGCAGAAACCGGAGTTTATGATTTAATCATCCTTGACAGAATGCTGCCCCGCAAAGAGGGAGTTTCTCTTTTAAAGGAACTCCGCAGCCAAGGGATCACTACCCCCGTCCTTCTCTTAACTGCTAAAGATTCCATTCAAGATCGGATCGAGGGTTTGGATGCTGGTGCTGACGATTACCTTGTAAAACCTTTTTCCACGGATGAACTTCTAGCTCGCTTGAGGGCTTTAGGACGAAGACTCAATACGCAAATTCAAGACGAACAACTGACGGTCGCTGGGCTTATTTTGAAACCCCTCCACTGTGAATTAACCAAAGGAAGCGAAACGGTCAAACTCACCTTGAAAGAATCTCTGCTTCTGGAGCTCTTTATGCGTAATCCCAGGCAGGTTATCACCAAGGAACAGATTTTAGACAGAGTGTGGGGACTAGACTCGGAAGTTGAGGCCAATAATGTAGAGATTTATGTACACTATCTGCGCAAAAAGCTAAATTCATCCGAGGTCAGGATCGAAACTGTGCGAGGAATTGGCTATTGCCTAAAGGAGGTGCCTAATGTTCCGGGAATTGAGACTTAAATTAACTTTGATCAATGTTATGGTTATGGCCCTTCTTCTATTACTCTTTGTGATCGGCACCTACTTTCTCATGCAAATACAAATATTTAACCAATCTCAACAACTAATGCAAATCGTCTCGAACGAAGCAGGCTCTGGTTCAGTCATCGAAACTCGGGAGCATAACCGGAATATCGTTAAATACTTCTATCTAAAAACTGATGAAACCGGAAAAATCCTAGAAAGTTCCTCAGATCTACCACTCACCCTCGATCTTATGGCTCCTTTAGCTTACAAAACAATCAACAGTCGAAATTCTAAAGGAGAAGTTGGCTTCCATGATCAAGATTACACATACCTAAGGGTCCCTCTCAAACAAACTCCCGGATTCATCCTTACCTTTGTTAACCTTCATCAGGATAGGGAGATACTCGGTTTACTATTAAGTTCGCTTTCGATTGGAGGTTTGATCTGCTTAGTACTCGCTTATTATGGCAGTCGATTTATGGCGAACCGAGCCATGACCCCCATCCAAAAATCCTGGCAACGCCAGCAAGACTTCGTTGCCGATGCTTCTCACGAACTCAGAACCCCGCTGTCGGTCGTTCAGGTCAATTTAGAGCTTGTAAAAGGCAACTCTGAAGAGACCGTGTACAGTCAATCCAAGTGGTTGGATTATAGTCTGCTCGAAACAAAGCGCATGACCAAATTAGTGGAAGACCTTCTGTTTCTTGCTCGTGCTGATTCTCAACAACAGACATTAGAAATAAAATCATTTCCCCTCCATACCGTTCTCAACGAAGTTGTCGATTCCTTCAGACCCCTTGCTGAGACCCACGGAATTCTCCTCGAATATTCCCAGTCTTCAGAGGGAACGTGTTTGGGGGACGAAAATAGGATTAAACAGCTCATGATTATTCTTCTAGATAATGCAATTAAATACACACCCTCGGAGGGGAAGATTACTCTGGGCTTGCGAACCTGGGGAACTACCTCAGAAATCACAGTGTCCGATAACGGCGAGGGCATCGCACCCGAACACGTGACTAAAATCTTCGAACGCTTTTACCGAATCGATAAAGCACGTTCCCAAGAAAAAGAAGGCACGGGATTGGGCCTGGCCATTGCCGACTGGATCGTCAAAAGCCACCATGGTAGAATTAATGTCTCCAGTTCGCCAGGAAAAGGGACAACCTTTGTGATCAGTTTGCCGAGATAAATAAAGAAGGCTCCTGCCAAACCTAAAAAACTGGCAAGAGCCTTCTTCTGTCGTAGTGAGAATTCGATACAAGATGAGAATTCCCTGTTGTTTCAGCGTAATGCTTCGTGATAATATTAATGCATAGGAAATTTTTACCTTCGTTCATTAGATTTAGAAATTTTTCATTTATTATCCATTAATAGTCCTTGTATGAAAAGGAGCTGATCTGCGTAATGCTATGGGATCATACATCCATTAGGCAACGTCTTTTAGGAATTCTAGCGATTCAGACTTTAGTTTTTCTCATCTTTGGCATGATTGCTACCAATAATGTGATACGGTTGAATGACCTCACCCGCTCGATTTATGAGCACCCACTCGTTGCCTCCAATGCCGCCGTCCAGGCCCATCTTGAAGAGGTTGAAATCCGACTAGCCATGAGGAAGGCACTACAGGTAGACAGTCTTAGCCTCCGTGTAGACCTGATTGTGCAGATCAACGATCACAACACCTCTATCCGCCGTAATTTGGATCTAATCCGCGATAATATACTCGATCAGGACGGACTTCGACTAGAACTAGAAACCCGAATCTTACTAGACGGGTGGCAACCCCTGCAGACAGAATTCATCAGGCTTTTAGACAACGGCAACCTTAATGAAGCCACCAAGTTCCTTAACAACGAAATATCTCCGTGTTCTCTCAAATTGAATAGCAATCTAACCCGTCTTAACCAAATTGCCCGTGCTGAGGCTGACCGGCAGATCGCCGAAGCGAACTCAACTTCCGGCAAGGTTCTCCATCTTCTCACAATGTCTCTTGCGATAGCACTGGGACTTTCTCTGGCTTTGACGTTTATGGTTACCCGCAGCATCCAGCAAGCCATTGTTTCCCTTAAAGAGGTGATGGCTAGCATCGTCCACAGCGGACATCTGCAAAAGGCAAAGGTGACAGGCAACCATGAATTCGCGGAAATGAAAAAAGACTTTAACATTCTAATCGAAATGCTGGAGAATGAATTATGGCTACGGGACGGCCAGAGTCGCCTGCGAGTCGCTCTAGCCGGTAATTATAACTTGAACGAACTGGGTAAAATTGCGCTGCAGTTTGTGGCGACCTATGTTGGAGCTGGAATGGGAGCTCTTTACGTTTACAATCCGGAAACCCAACAGCTCCAACTCCTAAGTTCATTTGCCCCTCATAATAGCACAATGTTAATTCAAGAGCATCCGCTAGGCGAAGGGATTATCGGACAAGTCGCCCTGCAAAAGACGCCAATTCTTCTGCGAAATATTACTCGTGACCAAGCCATCATCCAAACAGGGACCACGAGTGAACCGCCCCTCAACACCTACACCTTTCCACTCCTCTTCAACCAGCAACTCTACGGTGTGATCGAACTTGCAGCGCATGAATTAATGGATCAGAACAAGCAAAATTTCTTGAACAGCTCGACGGCCATCCTTGCCTACTACCTTTTGTCCAGTACACAAAAAGACAAAACGGCCCATCTCCTAGCTCAAGAGCAAGCCAGCAATGAAAAGCTTCACCAGCAAAGCATTGAGTTGGAGGCTTTGAATGCAGAACTTGAGCAAGGGCAACGGCAGCTGGAAGAGCATTTCAAAGCTTTAGACGAATCAAATATTGAACTGGAAGAGCATGTCCAGGCTCTGAACCAATCCAATACTGAACTTGAAGAACAGCAAAAAATCATGGAGCTTCAAGCTCAGGAACTCCGTGCCAATAATGCTCATTTAATCGGGTTACAACTGACCTTGCAGGAAAAAAACCTCCAATTGGAGATGGCCAGCCAATACAAATCTGAATTTCTAGCCAATATGTCACATGAACTTCGCACTCCCTTGAATTCCATTATCCTTTTATCCCAGATGCTGGCTCAAAACAAGCAGCAAAACTTATCGAAAGACGATCAAAAAAAAGCAAGTGTTATTCAGGCTGCCGGTCAAGAGTTGCTTCAGCTTATCAATCATATCCTAGACCTAGCCAAAATCGAAAGTGGTCGAACAGAGCTGCTAATCGAAACGATGACAACCCAACAATTAATTTCTAATTGCCAAGACAAATTTGAAACGCTCGCCACGGAAAAGGGTCTATCCTTTATTCTCCAAGATGACTTAAAGATGTCCTTCACAACTGATTGCGAAAAACTTAATCAAATCCTCACCAATTTACTAGCCAATGCCTTCAAATTCACTTCTAAGGGGAAAGTCACGCTGAAAATCACAGCCAGCAACACCCTAGATCTACCTCTGAAAATTTCCATCAGTGATACAGGCATCGGGATTTCCCCCGATAAGCAGGAACTTATCTTCGAAAAATTCCTCCAGGTTGATGGATCCATCAGCCGACAGTACGGAGGAACTGGTTTAGGCCTCTCTATCGTCAAGGACCTAGTTGCCTTATTAAGGGGAAGAATTACCCTACATAGTGCAAAACACCAAGGTAGCACCTTCACTCTCCTGCTGCCAAGATTTCTCGAGACGGCAACCCAACCTGGAATGTCTCCACTACCACCTCATCCTCAACCCATACTCATCACGGATAACCAAACCAGCCTTAGTCCCGAGGATCGACCAAATTTTATCCTACGCAATGCCAGCACATTCACTCCTATACGACTTGACCAAGACCCAGATCCGATTCTTCAAGGGAAACGCATCCTACTTTGTGACGATGATCTTAAGAACGTCTACACCCTTTCCTCTCTTCTAGAAGATCTCGGCTTGGAGGTCCTAGAAGCTTACAACGGACAGGAAGCTATACAAAAACTTGAGGCTAACCCAGATGTGGATTTAATTCTAATGGACATCATGATGCCTGTAGTCGATGGTGTTGAAGCAATGCGGAGAATTTGCAGGGATTCTCGTTTCCGGCATATTCCAATTATCGTTCTAACAGCCAAGGCCATGCTTGGAGATAAAGAACAATTCATTGCCGCTGGGGCCAAAGGTTATGTTTCTAAGCCCATCGATTATGCGGTCTTGACGAACCTTATCAAAGACTGGCTGAAAGAAGAACAATAAAAATTCCTCCTATTACTCGGATATCAAGCGTAATGGAAGGAAAACGGAAGCACACAGACAAACGTACTCCCAACGCCTACTTCGCTAGTCACAGTAATTTTCCCGTGCATCATTTCCACCAGTCTCTGGGTGATGGTCAGCCCCAGTCCAGTACCTCCATATTTTCTAGTGATCGAAGCGTCCCCTTGAGTGAACCGTTTGAAAATCTCAGCCTGCTGATCTTGAGCAATCCCGATCCCGGTATCCACCACCGAGAACCGGATCAAAGCCCTTTTTTCCTCTTCTGCAAGCTCATCGACCTCTACCCTCAGACAAATTTCTCCCTCGGTTGTGAATTTTACCGCGTTCCCCATGAGGTTATTGAGAATTTGCTTGAGGCGCAAAGCATCCCCGTATACTGCCGATGGCAGAGCCTCATTCAGGTCAATTTTGATGTCGATTCTGTTGCCCTCTGTACTTTTGCGAAAGAAGTCCACCACTTCCATGCAGATGTCCCTGATACAGAAAACACCATTGTCCAACTCCGCTCTACCGGCTTCGATCCGTGAGATATCCAGAATATTATTGATGATATCCAGGAGCGTCAGGGATGCCGTTTTGATGGTATGAAGATCGTCCTGCTGCTCTTCATTCAGTTCCGTCATTTCTAAGAGCTGTAACATTCCAAGGATGCCGTTCATCGGCGTCCTTATTTCATGGCTCATATTGGCTAAAAAAACGCTTTTAGCACGATTTGCAGCTTCAGCCGCCTCCTTGGCTTCTAGCAGTTCTTTCGTCCTGGCGCGCACGAGTTCCTCCAGATTCTGGTTTAGCATCCGTTCTTTTTCAATCAGTTTCAAATAGACATTGATCCGATTTAACAAAAGATAATCGTCAACCGGCTTGGTCAGATAATCTGTCGCGCCTATCTGAAAACCTCGTCTTCTAAATTCGTCTGTGACATATGTGGCCGTTAGGAAAATGATCGGAATATCCCGTGTTTTCCGGCGCCTTTTAATCAGCTCGGCCGTTTCAAAGCCATCCATACCCTCCATTTGAATATCCAAGATTATTAGGTCCACTGTGATTGCCAAAAGAACCTTTAGAGCCTCTGCGCCCGAATCTGCTTCGATCACTTCGGCTTGGAGGTATTGCTGAATTAACGTCTTTAAAGTAAACCGATTATTAACATTGTCATCCACGATAAGAATTTGATAAAGCCTTTGTTCTGACATAGTTATCCATCACTCCCTCTATGTCATTTCCAACGCTTGCAAAAAGGGACCTATCTCATCAGCAGGTATAGGCCGACTAACGTAATACCCCTGAACTTTATTGCAGCCTATCTCACGCAAATAACCGAATTGATCCAAAGTTTCTACGCCCTCGGCGACAACATCCAGCCTGAGAATATGGGCAAGAGACACGATTGTCCGAGTGATCTCCTTCTCCGTATCCCCCTGTTCAAAATTATCAATAAACGTTTTATCAATTTTCAGAACATCCAAAGGCAGATCCTTCAAGTAATTTAGGGAAGAATAGCCGGTCCCGAAATCATCGAGAGCTATCTTCACACCCTTACTTCTGAACTTACTCAAAATAGCTGAAACCCTTGACAGGTCATCCACAAGAATGCTTTCCGTTATTTCCAGGCAAAGGGACGTTGCTACAAATTCTATCCCTTTAACTTGTTGCATCACAGTGGCATAAAAACCTTCATGGCTCAACTGAACAGGAGATAGATTGACCGCGATCGTCAAATGGCCCAGCCCCTGCCGCCGCCAGACTTCTATCTGTTGGCATGCCTGCTGCAAAACCCATAGTCCGATCGGAATAATTAATCCCGAATCTTCAGCAAGTGGGATGAATTCCAACGGAGATACCTGGCCGTGAGTCGGACTATCCCAGCGAAGTAAGGCTTCTACCCCAATGATTTGTCCACTATGTAAATCCAGTTGTGGCTGGTAAAGTAGTCTCAGTTCATTTCTTGACAAGGCCTCGTGCAGTTCTCTCTCCATTTGAGTTCGCTTAATAAGCGCCGTTTTAATCGCTACTTCATAAAAGGCGTTCCTGTTTTTTCCTTCTTTTTTAGCCTGATGCAAAGCGGCATCCGCATTTTTGATTAACTCCTCGGCATTATGCCCATCTTCCGGATATATTGCCACTCCAGTAGAACAAGCCAGTTGAATTTCCCGACCTTGAACCATCATAGGCCTGGCCATAAGCTGCCGCAAATGTTCAATCCGTTCAGCAAGTGCCTTCTTTCCCTCAATTTCCGAAAATAAGATAAGAAATTCATCGCCACTCGGTCTAGCCACCAGCAGCTCTGGACCTAGAAACTCGGTCATCGTCCTACCTGCCGCTTGCAGGACATCATCCCCAAAATACTGCCCATATAAATCATTAATGCGTTGAAAGTTATCCAGATCCATATAAACAACCGCACAAGTACCTGAATCAGCCAGTCTCTGTTGGACAGCCACCGTCGTCCGATAAGTGAACATGGAGCGATTCGGCATTTGGGTCAGGCTATCAAAGTAAGTCAACCTATTCAATTGACTAGCTTTTTGCTTTAGCTCACTGATTTCGGTCAGGGTACCGGAGGCAAATAAGCTTCCACTGGTTGCATCTCCATCCATTATTCGCTCCGTCAGATGACCCTTTATCAAGATATGCCGCATCTTCCCCAGGCGATTAATCATACGGAATTCAACCGCTAACTTTGGGGTGAGACGCTGAACCAATTTCTCAACACTTTCAGCAACTTGCTTGCGATCCGCTGGATGAATTAAGGGATAAAAGTCTTCAATCAAACGAATAGTCTGCTCTTGTTCCTGTGTATAACCGTTCATAACATAAAATTGTCGGGAAAGATACAGCTTTCCACTACAACCATCGAGAAACCATAAAATATCGTTCGTTTCCAAAAACAATTCCTGGAACAGTTGGGGTATATCCCATTTATGATCCTCATGCGCAAGACTGTCCACTTCTTCTCGCCCCCCTGTTTACAACCACTGCCTGGTAATAGCCAACAAATCTCCGATATCGAAGGGCTTCGTGAGATAATCATCCATGCCTGCCTCCAAGCATATCTCCCTATCACCCTTTAACGCGTAGGCTGTTACAGCAATTACCGGGACATTCCTTGAGGAAGGCTTTTCTATCTCCCGGATCATACGAACGGCTGTTAATCCGTCTAATTCCGGCATACGCACATCCATCAAGATTAGATCAGGTTTGACTTGAGAAAACAAGCTGACAACCTCAACTCCAGTAACCGCTATGTGAACCTGGAAACCAGCCTCGCCTAAAATCTTAGTTATGATCTTTCGACACACTGGGTCGTCTTCAGCTAGTAGAACGGTCTTTTTCTGAACTTTCTTATCTGTCGATTCCAATATCATTCCTTCTTCATCTCTTGCTTATCGTCAATCAGACCCAGACTTTGTAGCACTTCCGTGAACTTTTGCACGTCAATGGGTTTCCACGCATAGGCCTCACACCCACTCCCATAAGCGCTCAGGACAGTTTTCTGGTCATTCAGGGCAGTCGTCATAATCACTTTAACCCGTTCCAGATCCGCTATCTTCTTTTCCTGTTCAATGTCTCGAATCATACGCAAAGCCTTCAGACCATCCAGCTTAGGCATCATAATATCAAGACACACCAGATCATAGGGTTTATTTTCTTTAAGTGCCGACAGGAATGAATCAATTGTCTCCAAACCATCGACCGCCACATCACATTCTCCATATCTCGTCAGAAACCTTTGCATAAATTTTCGACTGGTTAAATCATCTTCTGCAATAAGTATTCTCATGATTTACCACCTCCTTCTCTTTCGTCGATTTAGCCTGGCGGAATCGTGCGGATGGATGTAACAACATCCTGCAATTCACCCGTTAGCTTCTGTAGTTGACGAAACGCTTCGTTAAAGCTGTCCAACCCCAATTCGGCCAACTCCGGGTTACGAGTCACCTTCGACTCGGCAATCACAATCTCACCGACTAAATTCATCAGCCTATCAAGCTTGTTTATACTTACACTGATCAGACCTCGAGTACTTTTTTCAATATATTCCTTTTCTGACTGAACCTTCGCTGGATTCCCTACGCTTGCTTCTTCATTAGGCACTAGCAAATCCAATCCATGCGACAAATCTCGGATATCTTTTTCATACCCTTCCACACGAGTTAGCTCATACGACTTTAAGAACAAGGCCTCCTGGATCATCTCCCGGAGCACTTTTTCATCGGTATTCGACGACAGATAAATGGTAAAACCGTTTTTGTTGATAAATTCAGCGCTGTCATTTTCAGCGATGATATCCTTAGGACGATAATAGAGTTCCTGGCACAATTCCTTTAGATTATGAATAATCGTATAGGCTCGGATATTTTCCATCAAACATCCATCTTCAAAGAAGATCCGAATAATATACCTTCGTTCAACCCTTTCCATTGGGGGTACATAGGAACTTATATAGAAGACTTTTCGCTCCCCAAGACCTATCTCCAGCGATTCTTTCTGCTCGGCTGCACTGCCCTCAGAGCCCCGCAAAGAAATAAGATATTCTTTGATCTCCCCTGAGAGTTCTTCATGCCCGCTTTCAGGTATTGTCCCTTCTTTGATCTGGGCGATTTCCCGTTTAATGATGTCCACAGCTTCTAGAACAAGATCGCACACTCGTGTGAAAGCGATGAGCTGAGTTTTGTTGTCTCGAAAGAAATAAAAGAGTTCTTCTAAGGAATGGGTTAAAGTGGAGATTCCCTTAAACATCATCATAGCTGATGAACCCCTGATGGTATGCATTATCCGGAAAACTTGATTAACCTCTTCGCCACTTAGATTATTACTCTTCTCTGTATTCAAAAGGATTCTTTCTAGCTGTTCGAGTAGCTGAAGCGTTTCAAAAATAAACATTTCCAGCATAGGTTCCCTGTTCAAGTAACTTTCCTCGGACATGCCTTCATCTCCTATTTTTGTTCTAACACTTTATTTAAGGCACTGAGTATCTTGGCCTTCAGGTCCTCTCCAGTATCCGTCATTTTCCAACGCCAGGTTATACCCCACAAAATGCCCATTACCAGTTCTGTCAACTCTTCCGCTGCCATTGTGCAAATTAGTTCTCCCGTCTTCAGACCTTGTTCGAGTAGCTTGGCCATAAAATTATAACGATTGTCTATTATATTCCGCATTTTCTGTCTACTTGACAACTCATATTGAAATACATCCAACGAAAACAATATAGTTGTAATCTGAGGATAGCTATGATAATAGGAAGCATAAGACCCCACATAATAGGCTAGAGCCTCTCGGCAGGGCATCTTTTGTTCAAGGATCGTATTCTGAATCACCTCGTCAAAGGATGCGAAACGCTCCAAAACGGTCAAGATGATGTCCTGCTTGCTGTCAAACTGTTTATAGATAGCGGGTTCAGTGATTCCTTCTCGCCGGGCTAATTCTTTTGTTGTCAGACCCTTAATCCCTAGTTCGTCTAATAAGTCCACTGCATCGATAATAATCATTTCTCTGCGCTTTAAATATTTGTTGTACATTTTCACCTCTAAGGTTAGTTATAACTAACCAACCTTATTATATTTGTTTCCTTGTTTCCCCGTCAATGGTAACGGAATATTCCGATATCAACGAATCCGTAATAAGCTACTGCACAGATTCTCACTTTGATGAAATTTAACCAATTTTGCCCCTATTACCTAATTAAATTCTGTCTGTTCATACAGAAATTTGATGATTCTATCCAAAAATATTAAGGATTATTCACCTATGGCAAGATGAATAATCCTTAATATTTACCTGGATCTCTTGAAAAAAGGGTTGAACAAACGAAAACAAGTTACAACCCTTTAGTACTCCTTATAATCTCTTGTTTCCCTCGATCGAGCCTAATAATCTGATCCCCAAGCTCTTCCGCCTCCTGAACATCGTGGGTGACCAAGATGAAGGGGATCTGCCATCGTGCTTGGAGCTTGAGCAACTCTAGTTGGAGTGTTTTTCGCGTATCAGAATCGAGAGCGGAGAGCGGTTCATCAAGCAACAAAAGTTCAGGTTCGGTCATCAACGCACGGGCAAGCGCAACTCTTTGTCTTTCACCGCCTGAAATCTGATTAGGATAGCGATTTCGAAGATGTTCTATCTTTAGCATATCTAATAGATTTGAACTATTGAGGACTTTATTGGGGGCACTCTCTTTGTTCAAGGTACTCCCTTCTTTGGGTTTTCCATAAATAACATTTTTCTCAACGGTCATGTGCGGAAAGAGAGCATAGTCCTGAAATACATACCCTATGCGTCTATTTCTAATAGGAAGATCCACACTTAGCTCAGAAGAAAAGACTGTCCGGTCGCGGATAATAATCTCTCCCCAAGAGGGGGTCTGAAGGCCTGCCACGCACTGCAAGATCGTCGTCTTGCCAGCACCCGAGGGACCAACAAGGACGAGAATACCATTTTTCAAAGAGATATCGGCTTCTAGTTCAAAGTGAGGTAACCTTTTTTTAAAATGAACCTTAAGCATTATTTGATACCCCCTCTCGGATCCCGCTCACGTTGAGATCGTTTCCCCCAACGGTTCAGTCCATAAATCACCAGAAAACTAAAGACCGTCATGATGATAACCAGTATGCTCGCTTGCCTTGTGTCGCCCGCCTCATTGGCAAAGTATATGGCAATAGGCATAGTTTGAGTCTTGCCCGGAATATTTCCAGCAATCATCAACGTTGCTCCGAATTCCCCTAAAGACCGAGCGAAGGCCAAAACTAAGCCAGCAACAATGCCATTCCAAGCTAAGGGAAGAGTAATGGTGAAGAACACCCTTAGTTCTCTAGCCCCCAATGTACGCGCAGCCTTTTCAAGATTTTGATCAACACTCTCAATCGCCGCCTTTACGGCTTGATACATTAAAGGAAAGGCAACGACAGCTGCTGCTATCACGGCTCCCGCTAATGTAAAGACGATTCTAGTATGGAACCATTGTTCGAATAGCCTACCTAAGGGCCCGTTCTTCCCAAATACATAAAGCAACATGAAACCAATAACCGAGGGGGGGAGTACCAAGGGTAAAGTAATGATAGACTCAACAATATCTTTACCCCAAAACTCCCGCTTGGCCATAAGCCCAGCTGTCGGTATTGAAGAACACGTAACAATAATAACGGCAGCAAAGGCAACTTTCAGAGATAAAATAATTGGGATAAAGCTGAATTCCATTTGGACTCCCCCGGCAACTAATTTATTTTGTTAAGGTCTTAAACCCATATTTTATGAAGACTTGCTGGGCGTCTGAACTCTGTAAGTACTTTAGAAACTCCTCTGCAACTTGTTTATTCTTGGTAGCTGCAATAACCGCTGCCGGGTAAGTAATGGGCTTGTGACTGCTTGCTGGAACAACAGTAACGACTTTAACTTTTGATGACCCTTGAACATCAGATTGGTATACAAGTCCTGCATCCACATTCCCTGTTTCTACATAATTCAGAACCTGGGTCACATCCTTAGCCAACACTAACTTAGGCTGTAATGAACCCCAAAGTTTGAGATTCGTTAAGGATTCTTGAGCATATTTTCCGGCAGGCACAGACTCGGGTGTACCAATACTAATCTTATCAACACTCGATTTGGTCAAATCTTCGAGGGACGTAACCTTGTTATTATCCTTCCCCGTAACTAAGACTAAATCATTTCCTACTAAGTCGACTTTACTCTCTTTAACTAACAAGTTCTTTTGTTCCAGAGCATCCATTTGTGTCTTTCCGGCAGAAATAAAGAGATCGGCCGGGGCACCCTGTTCTATTTGTTGTTGTAGGGTACCTGAAGCACCAAAAACAAAAGTAAGCTTTACCCCGGGAGCTTTCTGGGTATACACCTTTTGAAGTTCAGTCAATGAATCTTTCATACTGGCTGCGGCAGATACCATGATTTCTGTAGATTCGGCCTTTGTGACGTTTGTTGTTGGTTGGGTAGTATTGCCTGTACCACAGCCGACCAAAGATAGAATTAACAGAAAACTAAACATCAATAACCATGAAATTTTTTTCACTTGAAGTCCCCCTCACACATTATGTAAATGATTAGTTCAGTTAGCTCATTCTGGTTTATATTAGTTTATGTCTGGAATTCGGATAGGGTCAGCAACTGATAACCTAACTATAACTAACAAAACTAAACTACATTGTCATTATACGATATGTTATAATTATTTTGCAATATAGTTTTAGTGTGTTTATTATATTCATGAAAAATCTTCAGAAGGGACAGGTGCGTTTGCTATGTCCAATGATGTTTCTTATACGCCCCAAGAAGTCGCAAACATTCTTAGAATTTCCAAATTCACAGTTTATGAGCTTATAAAGCGAGGTGAGCTAGCGGCTTACCATATTGGTCGCAAGGTCCGAGTAGAGGGTGCCGATATTGAGAGTTATAAACAAAAATCTAAAGGACTTCATTGCCCAGACTCCTCGATGACATCTCTATTAGACTCCCCTTCGCCGACCAAGGGATTAAATCATTGTTTCCCATCAGATGAAGGCTTAGTGATCTGTGGGCAAGATATTGTCTTAGACATCTTAACTCGCTATTTGGAAAAACAATTTCCACAGGTTCACTTTTTACGCCGCTATATTGGAAGCATCGACGGGCTTATGGCTCTTTACCGTGGACTTGCTAACGTTGTTACTGCGCACTTATGGGATAGCGATACCAACGAATATAACCTTCCTTTTGTGCGAAGACTGTTACCAGGTCATCCTACTTGTATCATAAACATGGTTTATCGAATGGAAGGTTTCTATGTTGCCAAAGGAAATCCTAAGAATATAACTACTTGGAGTGACATAGTCAAGCCTGATGTTCGTTTTATTAACCGCGAAAGAGGGTCCGGTGCAAGAGTGTTGTTAGATGAACAACTAAGGACACTGGGTATTCGCCAGCAAGATATTCTCGGCTATGGAAATGAGGAAATGACTCATTTGGCCATAGCGAGCAAAGTTGCGCGTGGGGAAGCAGACGTTGGTCTAGGAATTGAAAAGGTAGCTATGCAATTTATTAATCTTGATTTTATCCCGCTGCATAAAGAACGCTATGATTTGGTAATACGCCTGGAAGATCTGGAGCGCCCACATTTTCAGGCTCTAATGAGCATCTTGAAATCCCCCTCATTTCGCAATGAAGTGATGGGAATTGGAGGGTATGACATATCCCGTATGGGAGAAATTATTGCCGAAATGTAGATTTCAAAACAGATCCCTTGGCATACAAACCTATGCAATTTTTTAAGGTTTATTTAAGGTCTACAATGTAGACTTAAACTATTATTTAGTTTTACTTGCAAAAACCGCGAAGGTCATGTGGCGATTCCATTCATTCGTCGAACCGTTAACTGACTTGGGTCTTCGACTGTTCAAGTTCGGGAAATACGCCAAAGATACCCCACTTAAGTAGAAAAGCGAAAAGTGGAAAAAAACAGAAGAAAAGCAGGGGACAGGCACATCGTTTCTTCACGAAACAACGTACCAGTCCCCCGCTTTTCTTTTCTTTTACAGCCCAAATTTTAATTAAAATTTAGCAAATCCATCATCATCTTCGTCAGGATTTTCTTCGGATTCTATATCATTAACTGTTGCTGCACATTGTTCCACTTTCTTCGGCCAACCCATTGTGCCTTCAATCCCTGCTACATTGTCTAATTGACCTTTCACAGCACCGGGTACACGGAGCGTTCTAATATCTAACTTTTCAACAGCAGTTTCTACAGGCGTAGGGATTTGCGGTACATAGCTGTAAGGATAACGGTAAGCTCTTAAAAACAGGGAATTCAACTCTTCCACATGGACCCCAAAAAAACCTCCTTGCGATTTAGCGAATAAAACTTTTGAAATCTTCTTTGTCCTCGCTATTAACATTTGTTTCTTTGAAGGAGATTTCGCGATCATCCATGAAATTCTTTACAACCTTACACTTGATACATCCAGGTACACTATAAATCACGTTCATGTCTCGTCCAACCTCCTATAACTCCATTAATGATTTATCTTTTCTCCCGATAACGCATCCTAGTATAATCCAGGGCACCGACGAACGTAGATAAGCGAAATGTTTTAAACCACTTCTTCTAAGGATTTTCCACCAGTACGTTCTCCCCAGATCAGGACAACGAGAGCAGAGAATAAATACAGCCCTGCAATCCCCATAAATAATCCTCTGAAGCCAAAGCTCACCATAACGACAGGAATGAAAAGTTGCGCTGCTGACACTCCAAGACGTTGAGCTGCATTGACGAAGCCAACCGATGTATTGCGCATTTTAGTTGGATAGTGTTCGGGAAGATAAGCCATTGCAATAAATCCTACGCCCATGGCGAACGCATTGAGCAGAAAAGCAACGATCATAATTGTAACGTAATGGTTCCCCAAGGTCGCAAAAATTACAGTTAAAGCCATCCAACATAGAGTTCCGATACCATATGGGATCTTTCGACCCCCTTTATCAGATACGAAGGAGGAAAGGAACAGACCGACAGGACCACCAAGCATAAAGGCAGTACCGATCGTCAAGCTTTGTTCTAGGGTAAACCCGTTCCCATTGAGCAAGGTTGGCATCCAACCGGATGTCGTAAAGTTACCTATATTCATAGGAATACCAATTAAGAGTAAAACGATCGTGCGTTTAAGATACTTTCCTGAGAACATCCCAACAAATTGTTCCCGAACACTTTCTTTCTTCGAAACATTCTTAGCGGCTTCACTTAGATCTACTGCAACTCCGCTAAGTTCTTCAACAACTTTTTCAGCCTCGGCCACTCTTCCTTTAGCAACGAGCCAACGAGGTGATTCTATAAGGTATTTAAGCCCTAAAAAGAAGCCAATAAAACCAATGCCCCCAATATAGAAGATGATCCGCCAAGCTTCTGGGCCCATAGGAATAATGGCTCTTGCGATAAATCCAATGACAGGCATAGCGCAGAAACCGCCGGCAGCCGTAATACTTTGCCATTTTCCTCGACTTTCTCCCGGTGTCATTTCAGCGATATAGGCAACCGATACAACCATCATGCAAAATATTCCAAAACCAGTCAGTGCTCTTGTAATCATAAAGACCGTTAAATTATTTGTGAACCCATTAAGAACTGACATCGATGAGAATATGAGAATCGCTCCAAGGAACGTTTTACGGCGCCCGATAATATCTGAGATGATTCCACCTGAGATCCCCCCAAGAGTCATACCGAAAAAATATAATGAAGTGATTTGCGCAATTTGCGATTTCTGAATACCCCAAGACTTGATTAACGCAGGGGCAATGAAAGAAAAGTTATTATTATCTAGCTGCTCAAAGAAGTAAGCGAGAACAATAATAGCGTATAAGAAAATTTGTTTCTTGGTTACGGGTAGTCCATCAAAATAGTTGTTGACTAATTTCATTTTATTCTCAGTTTTCGTGGGTCCTGTACTGGAGGTGGAGGGATTAGCAATTGGCATGCTCATCTTTTTTCTTCCCTTCTCTTCAATTATTAAAGACAATCGGACCTTTTTAGATACACCCCTACTTTCTTAATGGTTCGATGGTGAACGTTATTTCAAGCACAAATGTGGAAGCATAATCCGAAGGCACCTACTTCTATAAGTGGGAGTTTCACTTATAGAAGTAGGTGGGTAGGGGCCCCCACCTACGTCACAATGTACCCTTTAGCTGGACGAGTTTACGAAGCCTGGTGAAACACAGGGACGGTTCTCCTGCTTCCGTGTTTTTTACTAACTATTTTTTCATGAAACCAACAGAACTAAGGTAACTCATCCGGCTAAAGCCGGACATCGAGACTTCGGTAGGGGATTACCACTTATAGAAGTGGAAGTCTTAGAACTAAATCAACTTTTGGAGGAGAGGAGAAAGGAAAAACTCCCCCTCACTACTGTTAAGCTTACTTATCTAATTCCTCATCGGCTGCTACACACAGTGCACCGTCTCCTTGGAACGGCCAAACTCCATCTACAACGGTCTCTTTTTTACGTGAGTTTGAAGCACCAGGCATACGGAATGTCGTCACATCGACGGGTTTAATAGCGACTTCTTGAGAGCGTTCTGCCTGTGGAGCCCACTCATAGGGTACACGGTAGGCCCGATAAACCATGTTTAGCTTCATTTTTTCTCCCCAATATGGGCTAATATATTCCCAAACAAGTTCATGCTCTTGTGTTACCTCAATAAGCCGACCACCTGAACCCTCCGTGATGAGCGTATTGCCATTTGGTAATCTCTGAGCGGCACTGATAAAAGGACTGTAAAAACGGCTGGCGTCGACAGGCATTATAAAGCCTGCTTCTATTGGTGTGTACTGCCAAACAATTTCTAAGGTAACCGGATCAAATTCTAATACCCTTGTGTAATCTCGAAGAGCGTTTTTAGCGCCAGTAGGTGAGCCAGGATTTGGTGCTCCGTAACCAGCCCATCCGCCATTATCAAAGACTAAGATATTTCCTTCGCCAGGCAATCCACGTGGAATCATGTGAGCATGGTGTTGTCCGATGATCCATCCGAGTTTTTTGAGTTCTGGGCTAGCATTGTAATCAGGGCCTACTTTCCAGACGATTTTACCTGTCTTTTTCTCAATGATTGCAATAATATTTGATTCCCTGGCATCCCAGATAATGTTGTCCGGGTGAAAGCGTTCATCCCCAGCATCATACCACTTATTAGGCCCGAGGACTGACATGGAGTTGATATGCATCCAGTCACCCATGCCCCCTCCGGCTGACCGCATATTAGGATCTCGGAACAAAATGTTTTTGGCTTCTTCGCTGAAACCGTATTCATCAAAGTGCTCATTACAGTTCCATTCCCAGACGATTTCTCCATTCCATGTCACTTCAATAATGACGTCATCAAGAAGGACCTTATCTGCAATTTTAGGGTTCTTAACATTTCTATGACAGAGAATCAAAGTATTCCCCTTATCAACCTGTGGTTCCATGTCCGGTACATAATATCCCACGGGATTGCCTGCCCGCTGATAGTCATGGTGCTGCCTAGCCATCCATTGTGGTTCCTGGCCTGGGTCCTCAATATATTCGTGTTGGTTAAACTTCCAAACGACATTGCCATCCCAATCCACTTGAACCAAATCAATTTGATCTTGCATGCCAAAGGCATTGCTTCTTTCCCCAGTGTGTCCTAATACATAACCACCAGGCAGTAGCTTATTAGGAAAACCATGCAAACCCTTCCATAGGTTAACCTCGGCCCCATTCATGTCGATCAAAAGTGCTCCAAGTTCTCGAGCTGGGAAAATAGTATAGCCGCTCCAACATTTCTCTGGGTTGTAAACTGTAACGCCTGTTGGATAAATACTTGGGTAACTCATGGTAATCCCCTCTTTACTTTTATTTCACGTAGTGACTTATGGCTACGCAACATACAATAGATTCCTAGTTCGATCAAACCTTTTCTAACTCAGTCAACACCTGACAGGCTCTCGCTGCCGTCCTGTAGGGAAAGAGCGAAGTAAGAGGCTCTATCGATTTTAACCGCTCGTCTTTGGACTCTGCTGGCTTAAACAGTCGAATTAGATACGGATTCTTCTTGCTTCCTGTCCCCTCTTCAATGAACTTAGCAGTTTCGGCAATTTCCCCAGGGGTTAGGTAACTGATCTCTGGCATATCCCCTTCTTGGCGAATGACCGGAACAACCGTTGTCTGATATTGATAGCTTGGAAACTGGGCTACTAAGGCAATACTTTTTTGGATATCGCTCACATCTACTGGTTTTCCAACAATCTTACTGTAAATCGTCGCTGGTCCCACAACATTCATGATTACCCTATCTGCCAGCCCCTCTACAAAGATCTGGTTGAGAACATGACTGTTCCTGCCACTCGTCTCAACCTGCAATTTCATCGCATTCCCTTTCAGATACCTCAACACTTCAAGAAACTCTTCGGCATATTCAAGATTACCGGAGCAAGGGTGGATCCCGTCTACCCATTCCTTGTGAAGAGTCCCGACACAAAAGAATCCGTCTAACTTTTTCCCAGCACTGAGATATGCAATCGTGGCACCAATCCCCTGGCGAATTTCCTCCCCATCCGTAAGAACTGGGAATTCCACTCCATCTTGCCCACGGGTGATAAAACAGCGATTAGCGGAGTAAAACTTCTTGAATTCGTCCTTTCCTTCCGCCTTCATATCCTTTTCTTCGAAGGCAATACCATTTTTAGCCATGAAAGCTTTTACAATCTTACAACGGGTACATCCCGTAGCGGTAAAGAGTACGTAACTCATAAATCCCCCTCCTCTTCAGTAAACAATCTTTCACTGCTAAACCTAAATCTTAAAGATGAATCGCGTGACCGTCCAAGGAGTGTGCACCCTCAAGAATAGCCTCACTCATGGTTGGATGAGCGTAAACACCCCCAGCCATTTGCGCAACAGTGGCACCGAGGGCCATCAAGCTTGTCGGTCCAGCAATCATTTCCGGGACATTGCTTCCAACCATATGAACCCCTAGGACTTTTTTGGTGTTTTTATCGGCCACTAGCTTGACAAAGCCGAGATTTTCATTCAAAGCAACTGCTTTTCCATTTGGAGCAAAAGGACTCTTCACGGTCATTACCTCATAGCCACGTTCCAACGCTTGCTTTTCTGTCAACCCAACCGAGGCCACTTCTATCTCCCCAAAAACACAGCTTGGGATATTCTCATAAACCAGCTCTTCTGTTGGGTTTCCGGCTATGGCCTCAGCCGCAATAACCCCCTGGGCCGAAGCGACGTGAGCCAATCCCAGCTTGCCTGTTATATCCCCAATCGCATAAATGTTGGGGATATTTGTGCGCATCGCTTGATCGACTTCAATGTATCGTCGATTCATCACAACCCCGAGGTCCTCGAGTCCCAAATCGCCGGTGCTAGGAGAAAAGCCAGTACAAATCAATGCCTTTTCAGCCTTGATGACTTCTTTTGCATCCCCAGCGGCAATGGTTACTTCCACACCGTCAGAGGTCTTTTGAATACCCTCAACCCGAACGTCATTTCTAATGGTGATCCCGTTTTTCTCAAACTGCGCCTTGACCTCTAGGGATACTTCACTATCCTCCGTCGGCAGCACATTCGGCATCATTTCCAAGACAGTCACCTTCGCTCCATAGCGGTTCCAAACCGTGGCAAATTCCATTCCGATCGGACCAGCTCCCACAATAACGATCGAAGAAGGCAACTCCTTCATGTCTAAAGCTTCACGAGACGTGATAACGTTATCTCCATCGATTCCAAACATCGGAATCTGAGTAGGCTTTGAACCTGTAGCCAAAATAATGTTTTTACCGACCATTTTTTCGCCAGTTGATAGTTCAACTTCTGTCGCGCTGATCAGGCGTCCCTCTCCTCGAATTATTGACACGTTTCTATTTTTGAGTAGGGCCTCCACCCGTTTACCCTGACGCTTGGCGACTTGGCGGCTTCTATTATAGGCAGAGGTGTAGTTTACCGTAAGATTTTCATATTTAAAGCCAAAGGTTCTCCCCTGCGATAATAAGTGGACAATCTCAGCATTTCGAAGCAAGGCCTTGGTAGGAATACACCCCCAGTTGACACACGTTCCGCCTAATTGCTCTTTTTCAACTAATGCTGTCGTGAGTCCTAGCTGACTTGCCCGAGCTGCGGCCACATAACCGCCTGGTCCTCCTCCAATGACAATCAAATCATACTCATGCATTTCCAAAAACGCTCCTTATTTCCAGTCTTAAATCACCTTAAATGCCTATGGTTTTATGACTCTTTGAGTAGACTGATGTAGCCATCTTTAGACAACAGATCACTGAGCTCGCTTAGATTCTTAGGTTTGATCATAATCATCCACCCATCATCATATGGATTGGAATTTACAAGTTCTGGTGAATCATCTACTTCATTGTTGACCGATTTGATTTCACCACTTAAAGGAATATAAAGTGAGGAAACCGACTTAGCCGATTCCGCTTGTCCAAATACCTCCCCTTTGTTGAAGGCCTCTCCAGCCTGAGGAAGTTCAACGAAGATAAGATCTCCCAACTGACTCTGAGCAAAATCCGTAATTCCTACTCTGATAATGTCACCCTCTACTTTCGCCCAAGTGTGTTCCTTGTAATATTGGATATCGTCGGAAAAAGTAAGTTCGTCTAACCCTTTTTTATCAATAGACATTATTACCATCCCTTCTACAGTATTTAGATTAATTTTCGAAAAAGTACTATGTCATTAGGTTCTTGATGTGTATAATTAGCTATATCTTTAGAAAAGTATAACTTTAGACTAAACATTAATAGAGGAAGGCACAACTATGCGTATAGAGCATCTATATTATTTAATCGATATAGCAAAAACAAAATCTATTACACTTTCTGCTGAGCATCTTTTCATTTCACAACAAGGATTAAGTCAGGCTATCCACAAATTGGAAACCGACTTGGATGTTTCTTTGTTTCAGCGTTGTCGTCAGGGAGTATCTCTAACCGATGCTGGAAATATCGCCGTAGAAAAGGCCAAGGAGATGATTCTTAAGTACGAGGAGTTACTCCATAGTATGGAACCCTATTCCGAAACCAAAAGCTTAGAGATAACCGAGAAGTTGTTTATCAGCGCTACTCCCTTCATAAGCAATTTCTTACCCCATGTCTTAGATTTATTTCGGAAAAAGTATCCTGCCGTCAATCTACACATTGAAGAACAAAAACCTAATGAAATCGTTACGAGGCTTAATGAAGGGTGTATTGAAATAGGACTCGTCACTTTACCAGAATATTACGATTACCAACACCTTGAAAATAATAGCATTCTCTTTGAAAAAGTACATGACTATACACTTTTGGCTTGTGTCGCTAAATCATCACCCTTAGCTAAGAAGAAGCTTTTTTCAATATTTGAGATAAAGAAACAACCGGTAGTGGTTTATAACCATGAACCCTATTTAGAAATCTTAACTCATATGTTTGGCGATTTGAGCCAACTAAATATCATTGTTAAAACAAATAGCAGAGAAATCTACACTAAGACCATTCTCCATAGCAAAGCCGTTGGGATTACTACGCTCCCGGATTTTAATCTATTTAACGAAAAATCAATGGTCACAATACCCATTAAAGATAGCATTAGTTTAGATTACGGTTGGCTAATCTCACGAAAGTATCCGTTATCCCCGATTGCCGAGAACTTCCTCGAAGTTTATAAAGCATATTTAGCGTCAGGTGATTACTAGCTAATCCTTTCCCCGCTTTGTACTCCTCGTTCCAAAAGCATACCCTGCCATAAGCAAATGTCATCCATATGACAAGATTATGTTATTGTGAATACTATTTCAAACAACCGTTGATTGTTGAGATACAACTAATTGCTGTAAATATTAAAATTCACAATACTGTTCTATCATCAAAACAGAGCACCACTGCACCATTACAACAAACATATCTCTCTTTGAGCATTGGCAACTTTATTCTACGCTCCAATCATTATTAAATCCTATCGTTATATTAGTTTTGCCGGTATTATAAGAACGGGTTTTAAAATACTATAAGCTCCCCCGAATAAGAATTAACGCAAAAAAGAGCCTACGGCTCTTTTTTAGATTTATATGATAACGCGATACGCTCTTAGCCCATCGTGGTCTGTTCAAAGTATCAGTGCTGATTAAAGCGCACAAAAAATGTCGTGCCCGATGCTCCTGTCTCAATCTGAATTTCAGCGTTATGCCTAGCAGCAATGCTGAAACAAGTGGCTAGCCCCAAACCAGTGCCATTCTCTTTGGTGGTGAAAAAAGGAGTACCGATCTTTTCTAGAACCTCCGGCTTGATGCCGCCTCCCTCGTCTCTCACCGCTAAAACACACTTCTCAACATCCATGAACGTTCTAATCGTTAGCCCGCCACTTCCCGACATCGCTTCTAGCCCGTTCCGGACTAGGTTTAAGATGAGCTGGCGGATTTCCTTCTCGTCCAGAAGCAACCATTTAGTTTCCTGTAGTTCTAATATAATGTCCTTATCGCTGACCCTTGCGTCCGCCTGAATTAACGGGTATATGTTTTCGATCAGCCTGTTCAGACTCAAGGGTTTTAAATCCACTATCTTGTTTTTAGCTAGGCTGAGGAATTCCGTAATAATAGAATTTGCCCTATCGAGCTCGTCGATCATCAAGTCAAAATAGCCCTTAGACTTCTGGAATTCTTCTTTATCCCCCAATAACTGAAGGAAACCCCGGACGGTAGTCATCGGGTTTCTGATTTCGTGACCGATTCCCGCCGCCATTTGTCCCACAAGGTTCAAGCGATCCAGGCGGGCCATCTCCTTTTCAAACATCCTTCGTTCGGAAATATCGTGGAAATATACGGACAAACCTTCGTCGGACGGATAAACATGCACTTCATACGGTGCATCATAATTTATGCCCCTGATCTCAAAATGAGAAGTTTCCTTCCTTCTCATGGCATTATCAAATAAAAGGTGAAACTCAGGGATCGATTCGGGGAAAAGCTCCCAAATATTTCGCCCGATTAGCTCGCCTCTCTCCTTGTGCCAATATTTCTCCGCTTCTTCATTGACAAAGATGAACTCCCACGCGTGATTTAGAGTAAAGAAGGCATCTGTTATGCTTTCGAGAATATTGATGAGCTTGTTACTAGTCTTTCTAAGCTGTTTGCCAATTTCTTTGCGTTCTAATATTTCTCTTTTGAGCTTCTCATTGGCCAGGAAGAGTTCGCAGGTTCGCTCCTGAACAAGCTTTTCAAGGGTTTTGTACTGGTCTTTTCGCTCTTTCTCCAGCTGTTTACGCTCGGTAATGTCTCGCACGGACCAGACAAGAATTTGCTGCTTCTCAATACTAGCAACTCCAATCTGAACCTCTACGGGAAAAACCTCCCCATTTTTACGCGTAGCGACCGAATCTAGGATCTTACTACATTTACTCATAATCTGGACATTTTCTATAACGGGAAGGTTTTCACCAGGAAAAAGCCTTGAGACATGTTGCCCTCGCAATTCCTCATGCCCATAGCCAAACATCTCCGTTACCGCTGGATTGATGCTTAAAATATGGCTCGCCTCATCGAGAGTGAGCACTGAATCTGTACAAGTTTCCCCAATCACGCGCGCTAATGCTTCAGCCTTACGCAAATCCGAAGTCGTGCGCTCTAAGCTTTGGTTTATTAATTGAAGTTCAATAGCCCGATGAGTCAGCAATTCATTTTGTAATTTAATTTGCTTTCGGTTACGGTGTATTTTCACGAATGCTTCTATCTTGGATTTCAAAGCTTCCGGCTGGAAAGGTTTAAACAAATAATCGATCGCACCCAGGGAATACCCTTGCAAGATATTATCTTTGCTCTGGTAAATCGCTGTAATGAAAATAATCGGTGTATCCTTGGTCCTTCTCCTTGCTCTAATGAGCCTAGCTGTTTCAAAGCCGTCCAAGCCTGGCATTTGCACGTCCAGTAGAATCACAGCAAAATCGTCTTTCAACAAACACTTTAAGGCCTCTTCTCCAGAATTAGCGAAGATCAAATGATAGTCTGGCGATTTAAGCACTGCCTCTAACGTCAATAAATTGTCCTGTCGGTCGTCAACAATTAAGATTTTCATTTTTCCCTCATTCTTGGTATCCTCGATCCCATTATTTTTACTCCAAGGACCTGCAACCGTGCTAAACAGTCAAGTTACTTAACCTTTCGGTAGATCTTCTGCTCCCGATCAAAGGCTTCATAATACTGGGAATAATTATTAAAGGCGATGTCTTCTTTATCACCCAAACCCAGGATGCCTGACGTGCAAAGGCTCTCATAAAATAGCCTATGCACTCGGTTTTGCAGGAATTTGTCAAAATAAATCATAACATTTCTGCATATAATCACGTGAAATTCATTGAAGGAATGATCTGTTGCCAGGTTATGTTGTGCGAACACCACGTTTTGCGTTAGAAACGGGTAAAAGGTCGCTTTATCATTGCAGGCCTCAAAATACCCTGTAAACTCTTTCGTCCCCCCCGCGATTTGGTAGTTGTCCATGTATGCTTGCATTCTATCCAGGGGGTAAACCCCTTCCTTCGCTCTTTTTAACAATTCTTCGTTCATATCCGTGGCATAAATCTTCGTTTTGTGATATAGACCTTCCTCGTGCAGAATGATGGCCATAGAGTAAACCTCTTCCCCCATAGAACAACCCGCGTGCCAAATCCGGACAAAAGGAAGCTCTTTGAGAAACGGGACCACGTTATTCCTGAAAGACTCAAAAAAGTGCGGATCCCTGAACATCTCTGAAACGTGAATCGAAAAATCCGAGAACAGCCTTGCCATCACACTGGGGTCATGAAGGACCTTTTCCTGCAGACTGGATACGTTCGGCAACCTTTCAACCCGAATGCGATACCAAATTCTACGTTTTATAGAAGAATATACGTAATTTCTAAAATCAAACCCATAGTAACGGTAAATTCCCTCTAGCAGCAGATGAATTTCGAGTTCTTCTAATTCATCACAGCTTTCCTCTTCCGTGCTCTTCCCGTTTTCCTCTGAAGTCATCCTAACCATCCTATCTATACAGCCATATCTTGATTAATGAAAATAGCTGTTCCAGATTTACCGGCTTGCTGATATAATCTGATGCACCCGCTTCGATGCATTTCTCCCTGTCGTTTTTCATAGCTTTTGCCGTCAAGGCGATAATTGGCAAGTTCGCACATTCAGGAATTCGGCGAATGCGCCGTAACGCTTCGTATCCATCCATCTCAGGCATCATGATATCCATAAGAACCAGGTCGATGTCAGGATTTTTTAGCAAAACCTCAATGCCTTCCCTGCCATTCTCCGCAAATACAGCGTTCATTTGTTGATTTTCCAGGGCTGTTGTAAGTGCAAACACGTTCCGCATATCATCGTCCACAACCAGTATCTTCTTCCCTTCCAAGCGCGCGTTCCCGTTTTCCATGCCTTGAGATTCATCCTCCTCCATAATGACCGATGAAACAGCCTCAATAGATTCAACCCCGGAAGAAGGGAAATCATCGAAAGTTACAGCTGCCTCTTCGACGCAAGATATCACGGAAACATCTTTTTCCACATGATTGCCAGGTAGATAGAGTGTAAACGTACTTCCCCTGCTCTCAACACTGTCAAGGTCAATAAAACCGCCTAATAACTCTGCCATTTTCTGACTAATAGTCAGTCCTAAACCCGTGCCCCCGTATTTTCTTGCGGTTGTTCCATTGGCCTGTTGGAAGGCCTCGAAAATCATGGCTTGCTTGTGCTTCGGAATTCCGATGCCTGTGTCCATCACCGAAAAAGCCAGAACCCACTCTGCGTTCCTAAATAGATCGTTTTCTGAGACAACATCTTCTTCTACCCTCCAAACGCGCAGAGAGACACTGCCATCATTCGTAAATTTAAAAGCATTTGATAATAGATTTTTTAAAATTTGTAGTAGCCGATGTTCGTCCATATATATGGTCTTTGGTAAACCTTCACTTAATTGAATTACAAAGTCCAAGTTCCTTTGACGTGCTACAGGAAGAAAATACTGTTCGATATAGTCCTTCATTTTAGCCAGTTCCATGACATCCGGGTTAATGGTAATCTTGCCCGCTTCTACCTTGGTGAGATCTAATATGTCATTAATCAATGTCAAGAGTTCATTTCCAGAAGAAAAGATAGTTTTCACATATTCTACTTGACTGAGAGTCAAATTGCCTTCCTTGTTCTCGGTCAATATTTGAGAAAGGATCAGCAGACTGTTCAGCGGCGTCCGCAACTCGTGGGACATATTGGATAGAAACTCGGTTTTATAGTTTGAGCTTTCTTCAAGCTGCTGGGCCTTTTCTACAAGGGCTGTTTTGATAGTTTCCAGTTCCGTTGCCCTTTTTTCGGATTGTTTATACTGCTCCTCCATCGTCTCATTAAAGGTTTTAAGCTCCTCCTGCTGCAGTTGGAGTTCTTCTGACTGAGTCTGGAGTTCTTCCGTCAAAACCTGTGAGTCCTTCAGAAGAGTCCCAATCTTCATGTGTGCTTCAACACGGTTTATGGTAACTCCAATATTTTGGGAAATCTGCTCCAGTAACTCCTGCTGGAGGGGGCTATATGGTTGGAGAGATGCCAGTTCCATAACGGCCACTACCTGATCCTCAAACGACACTGGGAGGATGACAATACCTTTTGGTGATGTCTCGCCCAAGCCGGAGATAATCCTGATGTAATCCCCGGGGACCCGATCCAGCGTTATCATCTTGTTTTCCAAAGCGCTCTGCCCCACCAGTCCTTCCCCAAGCCTGAAAACCTCTCTAGCGCTTTCTAGCGGACTACCCGCATAGAAGGCGAGCTTCTTAAAGCACCGCTTGTCTCCACTTCCCTCCCTGATATAAAAGACGGCATAACTTGCATCGACCATGGGAGTAATTTTTGTTATCAAAAGATTCGCCAAGGTCTTCAGGTCCTGAACCCCCTGGCACAAGGCGTTGATTTCTGCGGCTCCAGACTTCAACCAGTTTTGCCCTTCTATCTTTAAAACGAATTCTTTTTCAAGCCTAGCGTGTTCTTCCAGAGACGTAGCCATCTCATTAAAGGACGAAGCAATTTCTCCAACCTCATCCTTTGTGCGGATATCGATGCGCGGCAAATCAACGTGCTCCTGAATCGATGAAAAACGGTTCATGACCGTCGTGACTTTGCGAATGTCTCTCGTAACCCTCTGCGTAATCCACATAGTTATCCCTACTCCAGCAAGCAACGTCAGCAGTAGAGAAACAAAAAAGAACATGAGAGCACGGTTATAGGCAACGGCAGACGATTGCAGTAACTCGTTCATTGCCTTATCTTCAACGGTATTCAATTCATCAACGTACTCATAAATCTTGCCTCGTTCTCCCGCTCCCGCTTTGATCTCCTGAACGAACTCCGCCTTCTTGCCCGCAGAAGCCAATGCAATGCAAGTTTTCTGTAATTCATTGTAATTAAGGTTTTCAATTTTTATCCGTCGCAACAGATCCTTTGTGCTCTCGCGAAGGGCTGAAGACTCAAGGGAATCCAGCGCCGATGCTATTTTCGCTCTAGAAGCCTCGATGGAATCAATAGTTTGAATGAAATCATGACTGCCTGCATCCAACAAAGCAAGATCTCTCAAGTACCTGCTGATATTGTTAATCTCATCTTGCACAGTATTTGAAAACTTAATTTTCTGATAGCGTTCCTGCTGGGTTTTTTCTACGTTCGTGTTTGCTAGATCTAAATTATGAATTGATACCCCAAAAAGCACAGCCATTATGGCTAAAATAGAAGCAAATCCAAGGAACAACTTAGTCTTGAGCCTCATGCTTTCCACTCCCTCGCCCCGTCAATTCAATTGAGTATTTTGAATACTAAGAGTTCTAATTCAACATTTATTAACCCATTTCCTTTAGAAAATTTGTCGACTTATATCAGATAATAAAGAATTGACTAGTCTAGCCAAACAAATGAGAGTTTCGGCAGGAAATCCTTTAGTTCATATTGTCCATGAAAAGAGTCAAAAACTGATTTTACGCTGAAAAGTAGGAAAAACCGCAGGGATTTGTCATCCTTGCGGTTTTGGTAAGATTTTTTTTATTTAAATAGATTCTGGCCGGTTTAGAACAATCCTGTAATTGTTCCGTCAGCATCAATATCCATTCTCATTGCTGCCGGACGTTTCGGCAATCCTGGCATGGTCATAATTGCACCTGTAATGGCTACCAGGAACCCGGCTCCAGCAGAGAGGCGAACTTCCCGAACGGTGATGGTGAAACCTGTCGGCCGGCCTAGCCGAGTGGCGTCATCTGTGAGAGAGTACTGTGTCTTTGCCATGCAGATCGGCAAATTGCCATAACCCATCTCGACATATTTCCTCATGGAAAGTTGAGCTGCTTTATCGAAGTTAACGCCATCTGCACCATAAATCTCTTTGGCTATCTTCTCGATTTTCTCCTCAATGGATGACTCCAATTCATAGAGAACCTTGAACTTGGATTCTTTGCGTTCGAGCACGGAAAGCACTGTTTCTGCAAGCTCAACGCCGCCTTCCCCACCCCGTGTAAATACTTCAGAAAGGGCCACCTCTGCACCTAACCCCTGACATCTCTCGCGCACTAAGTTTAGCTCAGCTTTTGTGTCAGTTGGGAACCGGTTAATCGCCACAACTGATGGAACACCGAATTTGGCCATGTTTTCTATATGTTTTTCAAGGTTGACCACGCCGCGTGCTAAGGCTTCTAAATCTTCTGTGCCTAACTGATCTTTGGCAAGTCCACCGTTCATCTTTAAGGCCCGTACAGTTGCCACAATGACAACAGCCTCAGGTTTCAATCCTCCAAAGCGGCACTTCAGATCAAAGAATTTTTCTGCTCCAAGGTCAGCTCCAAAACCTGCCTCTGTCACGAGGTAATCCGCCAGTTTGAGACCTAGTTTCGTTGCCATAATGCTGTTACATCCATGAGCAATATTCGCAAACGGCCCACCATGAATAAAGACAGGCGTATTTTCTAAGGTCTGAACAAGGTTCGGTTTAATCGCGTCTTTCATAAGAAGCGCCATTGCCCCTTCAGCTTCTAAATCATGAGCCGTTACAGGCTTTCCTTCATAAGTATAGGCTACGACAATCTTACCAAAACGTTGTTTGAGATCCATAAGGTCACTTGACAAGCACAGGATCGCCATGACTTCAGAGGCAACGGTTATGTCATAGCCACTTTCGCGGGGCACCCCTTCCATCTTGCCGCCTAAGCCCATGACAATTTTGCGTAAAGCACGGTCATTCATATCCACAACACGGCGGAATACGACTTGACGAGGATCAATATTCAAAAGGTTACCTTGTTGAATACTATTGTCAAGCATCGCCGCTAGGAGACTATGGGCAGACGTGATTGCATGAAAATCCCCGGTGAAATGGAGATTAATATCTTCCATGGGCACAACTTGAGCATACCCACCGCCCGCTGCTCCACCCTTTACTCCGAAACAAGGACCTAGGGATGGTTCCCGTACCGCAATCATGGCCTTCTTACCCATTTTCGAAAGGGCTTGTCCTAATCCCACGGTTGTAGTCGTTTTCCCCTCACCCGCAGGTGTAGGATTAATAGCGGTGACTAAAATTAGCTTGCCATTGGGCTTGTCTTTCAACCGATTCCAAACACTCAGATTAATTTTGGCTTTATACTTCCCGTATAACTCAACCTCATCCTCTTTTAAATCAAGGTTCTCGGCAATCTCCAGGATTGGTTTCATCACAGCTGATTGTGCAATTTCTATGTCACTTTTCAAGTTATTAACTCCCCTTCTAGTTTATTTAGACTTCCGCCTATACTTCCCTATTTAATTATGAACAATTCCATAACAAAATCCTTCTACCATAAATAATCAAGTATATAACCTCTCCTCCTAAATTAGGTATACTTGTATATACATATTATCTAATGAATATACTATCAATATTCGATTATTTTGTCAATAATATATCTTCTTAATATACTAACTCCATTTTCGTCCTCTATTAGGATACACCATTAAAAATCACAGTATGCGACATATGGTCAAGAAAGAGCTCCCTTCAATTGTAAATCAAAGCGAGCTCTTTAGAATACCTCACCGATAAACCTTTTGACTATGTCAATATACAGGATTAATTCTAATTCGTTATTTCTTTCCCTTAGTATCATTGATCCATTGTCTGCACGTCAAAACCCCAGCAGTAGCATCTGTGGCATAACTATCAGCGCCCATAAATTTACACACTTCTTCTGTGAGGTGGTTACCGCCTACAATAAATCTGATAGTGTCTCTAAGCCCTGCTTCTATAAAAGCATCTATTACTTCTTTCATAGTATCGACAGAATAAGTCAAAACCCCACTAAGTCCCACAATATCAGGTTTATATTCCTCGACCTTTTTTAAAAAGATTTCTTTAGCGACATCAACACCGAGATCGATCACCTCAAACCCATTGATCTCCAACATGCCCCTCACGATATCCTTCCCAATATCGTGAATGTCCCCTTTTACTGTTCCGAGGACAACCTTTCCAATCTTCTTATTCTGCTTGCTATGAAAATGAGCTGTCATCTTATCCAATTCCAACACTTGTTTAAAAATAAGCCCTGCCATGATCAGGTCCGCGATATAATAGTCCTTCCTTTCATAAAGTTCCCCGACCCTATTCATTCCTTCTTTAATATGTTGAAGAAGTTCTAATGGTTGCATTCCTTCATTTAATAGTTCCTGAGACAATTTCAAGACACTTTCCTCTTCTAACTGTTCCACATAATTAATCAAAGAATTTTTACGAAAGTCTTTCATAATGCCCTCCGTTAAAGCAAAATAATTGGGGCAAGCCTAACTGCCTGAAACGGCATTCAAATTATTCTTTTTTAAGTTCTGCCTACTAGAAAGATATATGTACTAGTATAACTTATAAACTATAATGTGGATACTTTTCATCAAGTGGCTAGAACTACAATAAGTTCATGAACTTAAGCGCAACTCCTGGAATTAAGCTTAAGTGTCAAACTTTATTAACAATTTTTGTGCTTACTCCCATGACCATGATACAGCTTAGCCCCAAAGTAAAATAAGAGAGATGAGCTCAATCATCTCTCTTATTTTGGAGTCTTCATCAAACACTATTCTAGAGATTATGCTTAGGCTTTCCTCGCAGTGATTTCACTTTGCATTTTTACAAGGCTTTGAGGTGTGATCTTATAAAGCAAGATAATAAACAGCAACCCAACTAGCATTATGACTGCAGGAACTAGAGTTAATCCGTTCTTCACAGAGCTTATTAGTTCGGGTGTAGCCTTCATATTTGCGACATATCCTGACCCTGCAAGCACGGCAGTGATAATAACACTTCTTACAAGAATGGCGGTTTTAATGGGAAAACTGATTAATGACATAATAAAACCTCTCGCATTTTTTCCAGTTTTCCATTCACCATATTCTACAGTCGATGAATACATAGCAACGCCCAAAGCATCAGGCATTCCATATCCCAGATAGGCAATAAACATAATTCCCATGAATGAAATATAATTCATGGGAAATGCCCATACAGCCAACAGCCCGATTATAAAGATTGAAAGCGACAGAATATACGTATTTCTTTCTCCAATCTTTTTAGCAAGCGGATTCGTAATCGCCGCTCCAAAAAACGTTACCACGTTAAGTCCTGTCATGAAAATCGCAATAACAGCCAGATTATTGACAACATATTTGAAATAGTAGAAAGCCAGTCCGAAAATAACAAACCTGCCTAAATATCGACCAAGTTCACCTAACATCAAGCCGATAAGGGGAGGGTTGACTACGATCTGTTTCAGCATTTCGCCAATCGACATTTTCTCTTCTGTTTTACCTGATTGAACAGAAGTTCCGTGGAAAGCATAATCTTTCGTCATAAAGAACAGCGCATAATAACAAGCGACCATAACAATACCTGTAATTACAACTGTAAGCGTATACCCCATCGCAGGATTCCCTTTGCCGAGAGCCAAGATCATCTTCATGCCGATCAAGGAAAAAGCGATAGCACCTAATGAATTAAACATTCCCCTGTTCGACGCCATAGTAATTCGTTCTTCTCGTACAGTGGTCATTGAGGAGTTCAAGGCGATATGACCTCCGTAGAAAATGTTCCAAATTAAATGACTAACGACAAATCCGATTGTAATAATAATTGCATTCGTTGTTGGAGAGCCAATTTTAGAAAACTGTAAAATAAAGAACAATGCTGCAAAAGGTGGTCCCACAAGTAGCCATGAACGGTATTTACCCCATTTCATATTGCTCTTTTCCAATAGAACCCCTGCAGTAGGAACCCATAAAATATCAAAAATACTTGTAATCATTAACACGGTACCGACCAGGGCCATCGGAAGCTTAGCAAAGTCTGTTAAAAACGCTGCAAAATAGAATACCTCCATATTTACAAATAACTGAAATCCAAATGAGGGTAAGCCGTAAAGATTAATAATCGACTTCTTTAATCCCTTTTCCATAATAATCCCCTCTCATAAATCAATTTCTTTACTTACTTTGTTGCTAGTTGATTAACTCCATTCTCTTGAACTATTCCGGGCTTTTTCCGTGCAGAAGGGATCTCAAAAACTAAAGAATATTCAGAAATATATCTAGGAAAATAAGGGCAACCTCCGTCCTCGATAAAGCACTCCTTTTTGCAACACGTGCATAGTGGTTTCCTACGAGGTCCGGTGTTACCCTATAATACAGCCCCTGAAAAGGATATTGACTTACAATACTAAATCCATAATAAACGCAAACATTGCATCTTCATACTTTTCTATTTTTGGCGCGATTGCTTCTTTAGGCTTTCCCTCTAATTCCGGGTGCTCTGCTAAATATTCTTCCCAAGTCGCATAATATTTCGAATCCATTTTATCCTCTCCCCCCAGCATTAGTAAGTTCCGTTTTCATGAACATACTCCAAGACAGCTCTGAGATTTTCTACAACCGGACCATCTGCTTCCAAATGTATAATGCTCTTGTCCGCTTGCCACCAATACCTTCCTCCTGGGGCAAGAATATCCAATAATTCTTTGGCCTTATCCACACACTGTTGCTTAGTCCCCGTTTGCAACAATGTCACAGGATACAATCCAGAAATGATATGCTTTTTGCCGAGCTTTTCTTTAATGAGTTTCGCATCTCCGTATTCAAACCTCATAATTGTATTTTCTGGCAATTCATACAGATAGTCGAGGTATCTCATCCAGTCTTGCTCTACAAACAATTGCACGTTTTGCCCCATACTAACCAATGTCTCGACCATCTTTTTGAAGGTTGGCCAGTATAACGTTGCAAAATCCTTTTCACGCAAGTAGGGAGCCATATGCAGTGGCATAAACGTATAGCCTAACATCGATGGATTCGGTAGAGTACCTTTCTTAATCATCAGGGGCAATACCGCTTCGCAAGCAGCAGCAACCTTATCCGGATACCGTCTAACATCCCCCGAAATCCCTTTGAAACTTCTGAGGAAGTCTGACATAAAATCAAATGGAGCTTCCGTTAAAACAGCACCCATGGTAGCAAAGCCATATTTTGCATTCATTTTTGCTCTGATCGTTCCCAGGTATGCAAGGTCGTCGGATTGAGCCCGCATCGCTTTAGCTAAAGCCATAGCCACTTTACCGGGTGCCCCATTAAACTCGGTGTATAATCGAGGTAAAATAGTTTCGACAATACAATCATAGGGGGATGCGATAAACTCGTCATATTCCTCAGCCAGCATGCCCACGACATCTGGATGCTGCATGAATCCACTGGAACTCATGACAATAGGAGTGGATCCTAGAATCTGATAGTGCGAGGGAATTCTAATAGAACCACCAGGATAAGTGTCAGTAAAGAAATCTTGACAAAACTTGTCGTAGACTGGCTCTAATTTGGTTAGATCCCATTGACATTCAGCCAAGTCCAAACCAGCATATTGAATAGCAAAATCCTGAGTTGCCGGATTGCTGATCGGCACTCTTTTCGGAGTCTTTCCGCTAAATAGATCACCAAATATCTGATTTCGTTCCTTAGTCATAGCTACTGCATCAGTCATATTATTTCACCCACCCTTGACAAGTTTTCAGCCCTTCAGCAGCGTTTGTCGTGAAAGCGTCCGCACCGATTTGCTTACAAGCTTCTTCATTGACAGGATTCCCACCAATAATTATTTTTACGCTATCTCTTAAGCCCACTTCGTTTAGTGCATTTACAGTGTTTTTCATGGAATCAATAGCAAGTGTCAGAACGCCACTCATCCCCATGATTTGTGGTTTAACCTCTTTCACCTTCTCGACAAACGCGCTGGGTGATACGTCAATTCCTAAGTCGTACACATCAAAGCCTGCTGCTTCAGCCATACTAGCGAAAATATTCTTCCCAATATCGTGCAAGTCTCCCTGAACAGTACCTATTACAATCGAACCAACCTTTTGCGAGGCTACACCACTTAACACGGGTTTTAGTAAATCGATTGTTTTAGAAAGTAATTCTCCGGCAAAAATCAAGTCTCCAACGTAGTATTCGTTCTTTTCAAACAGCTCTCCAACAATTGCCATTCCTTGCTGGCAGGCAAAAACTATCTTTTGGGCATCTTCACCACTGGGGTTTGTAGCTACGAAATCGTTGATCATCGTTAAAATAGCTTTTTCGTCGAGATCTCCTACCGCTTGAGTCAGTACCTGTAAATCAATCATAATTAAACCTCCCTAAAATGATTTAAATAAGTCGTCCATTTGGGCACTATCTTTCCTTTGTAACTTGTACCATTCGTACGTTCTTAACAAGACTTACGTTGGTACACAAAGCAACCATTTAAGACTTTTATTGGTGGAAACCGCCAGTCCAATGAATAAGAATATACTTCAATATAATTGTATATACAAGTTAATTAAAAAAATAATTGCTCTATAATCAGACGAGAATTATGCGTCAACTTTGACGGGGCCAATCTTGTTTTTGCGGTAAGCAGTCAAGTAATTTCTGCAAAAGCGATCTTTTCCCAGTAATGCATTTGTTACATACAGTGTCGTCACAATATCTCGATTACAGGGATCTAAGATAGCAGAATCCATTCCCGCATCGATTGCCAGGGTTAAGAAGTGTTGATTAACCACTTTTCTCAACGGCATTCCAAAGGATATATTGCTTAACCCAGACGTTACTTTAATAGTAGGATATAAGTTCTTCACTTCTTTTAAGGTCTCGACAAAGTTTAGCAGAGATTGATTTTCCGCAGATAACGCCATTACGAGAGGGTCAATATGAATCCTATCTGGGGTAATATCATACGTTAGGGCCTTTTCAACTATAACCTTTGTGATGTCCAACCTTGTTTGAGTGTCCTTTGGAATACCCCTGCTATCACACGTCAGCGCAATAACCTCCCATTTTGTCCCTTTAATGATTGGGTAAATTATTTCGCATTTTCCACCTTCTTCAGATACGGAGTTAATCAATCCAGGCCGTTTGGCATACGGGAAAACCTTTTCAATAACTCGTGGATTTGGGCTATCAATACACAACGGCGTATCCACTGCATTCTGGACGATGTCCATTAGCCATAGCAAAGTATCTACTTCGACGTCTGGTGCAGTACTTGCACATACATCAAGATAATCCGCGCCTGCTTCCGCCTGCCTTACGGCAAGACTTCGAATAAACTCCTCATCCTTTTGCTCTATGGCCTTTTTAACACTTGGTATAGTTCCATTTATTTTTTCGCCAATGATAATCATTTAAGCCGGCCTCCTATTAATGCCCTCATTGCTACTCCTGTATATACATGTCTTATGGTGATATATTATCAATATTCAATTACTTTGTCAAATTATCTTTTTCACTAATCAAACTATTTCATAAGTTCTAATTTCCGTTCAGATAATGAAGCATCCCCCCATTGCAAAACGTTGTAAACGTCTGCCAATCTCTAAAAAAAATTAAGCACTGAACCATTATAAGTCCAGTGCTTAGCAGAGTCATTTTATTGGATGTTAAAATATGTGCATTCACCAAAGATACTATTGAATCGCGGATAACTGCCCAATTCTACAAATTTAACATACTCAGCAATATCCTTCGACCTACGAAATTCGTTCGAAGAAAGCAAGGCCAATTTGGAGCCAGTGCCAGCTGCATTACCGATCATTTTAATTTTACTTTCCAGTTCAAGTGGAATCAATCCAATGACACAGGCACTATGCGGATTCAAGTAATTTCCGAAGGCCCCGGCCAAAAGGACTTCTTTAATGTCCTGTATTTGGATACCATAGGTTTCTATCAAAACTCTGACTCCTGCCGCCATGGCGCCCTTGGCCATCTGAAGTTCCCGGATATCACTCTGGGTAATCATAATAGGCCTACCGTGACCGGTTGTACTTGCTTCCGCAAGTACAAATGCTCCTTGGCCCTCATGTTGTATAAGATTTTCCTTAAACCTTCTAGCCACAGGATTTGTTAACTGCTCGTAAGCTAAGATTTTCCCTCTCTTATTAACAATACCAAGTTCAACCAATCCCGCTACCGTATCGAGCAAGGCAGATCCACACACACCCAGGGGTTCTCCTCCCCCTATTACGGAATACTCAAGCTTGTCCCGATAATAAACATGGTCGATTGCCCCTACTGCGCCCCTCATCCCACTACTTATTTGCGCCCCCTCAAATGCAGGGCCTGCGGCAGCCGAACACGCAACCATCTTTTCTCTTGAGCCAAGTGCAATTTCCCCGTTAGTACCAATATCAATGACAAGCTTGATATCCTCGCTACGGTCCAACTCGGTGGCCAAAAGCACTGCTACCGTGTCAGCTCCCACAAACCCAGCAATATTGGGCAGCATGAAAACTTTCCCGGCCTGATTAATGCTAATCTTAAGTTCCGAAGCATCTAATACCAAAGGTTCACTGAGGGCAGGTACATAAGGTGCTACCGCAATACTCTGGGGATTTATGCCCAGAAAGATATGATGCATACAGGTGTTCGCTGCGAAAGAAACCCCATAAATCTGTCCCCGAGTTACAGAAGCTTTCTCTACCGCTTCAATAATAAGTTTATTAATGGACTCAATCACAGCACTCTGCAGTTTTATTAGACCATTTTCTTCATGGCTCGCAAAAGTGAGCCGAGAAATAACATCTGCCCCGAAGGTGGTCTGGGGATTAAGGGTAGAGACCACACTTAACTCTTTCCCAGAATAAAGATCGAGCAAATAACCAACAATGGTGGTGGTTCCGATGTCGAAGGCCATTCCAAGCATCGTCTTCGTGGTATCCTCCGGCTCTATTCCAGCTACTTTACTATTATACATAACTGCAGTGATACGGTTATTGGAACCCCTAAGCACATCTGGCATCTGTCGCAAAATGGAAATTGTCGACTCTAATTCGCTGTCCTTATACCCTCGTTTAACTAAACTTTCCTTCAGGCGACACCAATCGGAATTCTGAGTCTCACGTGAAGGCTTATCAACTTCAACAAATACTTTGTGAAGTTGTGGCTCAATTTGGAAAGACCTTTCGTCGGACGCTATTAAGATGTTGTGTTGAAGTTTTTTTTGATTTGGAAGCGACACCGTTACGTCATTATGTACAGTCGTCATGCACGCTAAACGAATGCCTTCGTCTAATTCCTTCATTTGAAGCATTTCTTGTTCCCTGGTAACCGGTGTCGTCAATCCTTCAGAAATCTTGACCCGACATTTTCCGCATGTTCCTCCACCGCCGCAGAGAAAATCGAACTCTAACCCTGCATCATTCATGGCTTCTTTTAGTGTACTACCTTCCGCCACTTCAACCAATATGTCTCCAGGTTTAAAGAATACTTTATGATAGTTCAAGAAGATCCCTCCACTCGGTGTCATTAAACGCTCTCAACACAGATTATTCACTATTTCCCTGCAATTTGATATAGTCTCCCCGATAACTGGTTACGCCAATGCCTATCGGCTTATTTTCATTATTGTAAAGTTTCTGCTCAACAACCAATAAGGCAAGCTCATCGTAAATATTTAAGTACTTTTTAATCTCCTCATTAGGTATTTGAGCACTAATACTTATCTTTTTCTTTAGTGCGAAAATGGGCATACTATTTGATACCATTTCTTGAAATGTTGCCTGCTCAATTTCCTTTTCCACAATAGGCATCCCTTTGCTATAAAGTAAATATTTAACATCATAAGCTACTGGGTTACCATCTGTATAGAACAACCGGCGAATCATAATAACATGTTTGTTTCTGGTCGTTTGTAACTCATCTGCTAACTTTTCATCCGGCATAATAATAGTGACTTCCAACAGTCTCGCTTTATCCACACTGTTAATCGGGTTATTCATCTCGTCATAGTGTAACGTATATTTGTTAACTTCCGGTTTTTGAACGTAGCTACCTTTGCCAGGAACTGAATAAATGTACCCCTCATTTGCCAAAATAGCCAGGCCTTTTCTGACCGTCATTCGGCTGACGCCATATTCTTTGCAGAGTGCAGTTTCAGGTGGTACTGTATCACCTGGTTTTAGCTCCCCGCAGTTCACCTTATTCTTGATATCTTCAACAATTTTGATATAAACTGGATCAGCCATTTCCTTCTACTCCTTGTTCCTTACAAGTTTCATAGATTCCCTAAACGCTTGGTGCCTATTCCTTCGTCTAAAACTTAGTATATTACATTGCTTTAATACTGATTTGATAAATCTTATATATACATGAATATACTTAATATTATATTCAAAAAAATGCTTTGTCAAACACCAATAAGCTAGCTGGTGGGGGTGAATTATCAGCGAAACAGAAGAAGGCAATATTCAGGATGCAAAAGGGACAGGTCCAGGCGCTAAATAACATATTGGAAGAGTTCTCTAATTTTGAAAGTCGAAATTTACGATTGAAGACCAAGACGTTTTAGTTTTTTCCATAATCCAGTGCGCGTGATCCCTAAATAATGCGCTATAGCTGTCTTATTTCCTTCAAATTCTCTTAACAAGCGTTCAAGTTTCTGATATTCTGTCTCTGCTTCATCGCCATCGTGAGTATACAATTCAGGGGGAAGATCTCGGGAGTTAATCACTTGACCTTCTACAAAAACAAACAGTCGGTTAATCACATTTTGAAGTTGGCGAACATTTCCAGGCCAAGAGTATTTCAGGAACTGCACTCTCGCTTCAGGTGAGAGAAGCTTAACAGGCGTTCCATTTGTTCTAGATAAAAAATGAAGCATTCTTTCGGCTAACTCAAGGATATCTATACCGCGTAGGTGTAAAGGAGGAAGCTGTATTTCTATAGCATTTAAGCGATACAGTAAGTCCTCCCGAAATTCCCCTTGTTGGACCATTGACTTAAGATCACGGTGGGTGGCTGAGATAATTCGCACATGAACTGGAATGGGTTTACATGACCCCAGCAGCTCTACTTCTTGCTCTTGAACCACTCGTAAAAGCTTTGCTTGTAATTCGGAAGACAGTTCTCCAATTTCATCCAGAAAAATCGTTCCCTCATCCGCTAACAGAAACTTCCCTTTTTTACCGCCCTTTAACCCTCCGGTAAATGCACCTTCCTTATATCCAAAAAGCTCAGACTCCAAAAGATTAGGAGGAATTGCCGCAGAGTTGACAACAATAAACGGGCCTTTTGCGGAAGGGCCAGACTGATGAATAGCTTTGGCAAACAGTTCTTTACCAGTTCCCGTCTCTCCAGTAATAAGTATCGGAAAATCATATTTTGCTGCGGTTGAGGCTTGGTGAATCGTATTCCGTATTACTTCTGACGAACCAATAATATGTTCAAACCCCTTTGGAACAGCGGAAACTTGTATCGGCTGCGAACTCGTTTCAGCCTGAGTATCAAGGGACATATTCGAAAGAATAGGTCCGAGATGATCTGAGGCATACTTGAATATACCCGCTGCAGCTAAAGATAAAGCAAATTCGTCTGAAGTTACCCCAGTAAGTGCGGCAATGAGTTTCCCTTCTTGATTTTCAATCGGTGCATATAGAATCGCCGTTATACCTTGACCAACTAAACTTTGTTCGATATTTTGAAAGCGGGGATCTGCAAGATTAAAGGCGACAATACTTTTTGATTTCATCATCTCTTGAATTCCAGTATTTGAGAGGAGAGTCCATTGACCTAGTCCCTCTATAGTTTTACCTGCTTCTGCAATACAACGACACTGTTTCCTTTCCTGATCGATAAGAAAAATCCCAACACGATCTACCTTAGAGTTTAGGCTTAATTGGGTACAATATTGATTCAAGAATTCGTAAGTAAAGCGATCCGGAACAGTGGATATTATCGTTTGAAGCAGCGTTGACGTACCCAATGTTTGAAACTCATGTTGAAGTTGGACACCTGCGAAGAAAAAAGACTGGGCTACTAACTTCGAGAGAATTTCAAAAAACATGGCATCTTCTATTTGAAATCGTTCCGCCTCTGAACTTGCTAAGAGAATCGCCCCTACCACCCCATGGTCAAAGACAATCGGGACTCTGAGAATGGACCGGAATCCTGTTTGATAAAGTTGGGGATCCTCTCGAAAGGAGAACACCTCTGGGGACAATGTTTCAACAAGATGCACCGCTTCATTTTGGACTATCCACTCTAATCCGATGTTCATTATGGAGGAATAGGCGGTATGCAAAGTTCCTTCAACTTCTAGTCCAATAGAATATTCATAGGTATACTTGCGGAGGGTTCGATCCACCCTCATTAAATCAAATCGTTCAAACGTAGCAGCTTCTTGTACGAGACTAGCAATTCGTTGATTCACAACGTTAGGATCAGCTGTGAAATCTTCTAGGATTTGTTCAAAGGGAGCGGGGAGATGAGTAAGAAACTCCACCTCATCGCCAATTAGAACAAGTCTGTCGCTCGTTCCATTGACAATAAAGACTTGAACAAACAAAACCTCACCTGACGGTAAAATCTTAGATTTTATTAACGTTGGATCTATATCATCGAGAATTTTCGATAAAAAATGTCTACTGAGTTTATTTAGCAGACCTTGTCCTCGTAGATTTGTAAGTGTAACCTGGTACTCTGCATTAAGGCGGATTATGGCATAGGGAAATTGGTCTAACAGTTGTTTTTTCATTGTTGTTGTTTTTCTCCTTAGCCTAGCGTGGATAGGCAATAAAAAAACGTTAACTTTATGTCGTTAACGTTAACATAATGGTTTAATATCATAAGTTTTTTGTAGTTATTATTACTCATTATACGACATGATTCGCGGCATATCTACTAAAAAACTAATATGTACGTTAACACTGTTAATCTCCAGTTGTGAAAGTTAACACTTCTACAACTGGAGATTCCTTAAATCATGCGGTTTCAAGGCTGGCACGATTATTGCATTAAAAGTAATTTGCCATTAGAAGAGCTGTGGCAAATTATCAAAAGGGGGACTTATATTATGAAACATCCTATTAAAGCCATTATCGCCTTGTTACTTCGTCTATATTTAGGGTATGACTTCTTAACCGCTGGCATCGGAAAATGGCAGACCGGATTCGACGCCAAAGCTGTAGGTGGGTTCTTAAAAGGTGGTCTGGCACAAACACATGATGCTTTACTTGCTTCAAAAGGCGCCGCAGCAGCCACCCATGCTAATGTCACTGATACCTGGGGCTGGTTAATCAGTCATGTTTTACTCCCAAACGCAGGGATCTTTGCCTTAGTCGTTAAAAGCGGAGAAGTTCTAATTGGACTCGGCCTCATTCTTGGTTGCTTTACTACACTTGCCGCTTTCTTTGGCATGATGATGAATTTCTGTTTCTTATTAACCGGTACTGTTTCAACCAACCCTCAAATGGTTTTAGGATTTCTTCTTATTATTGTGCTGGGTGCAGCCTCATACGAAATTGGCTTAGACCGTTTTTTCATGAAGAAGCTTACTGTGGCATTCCCACGACTTAATAAAGGCTGGCTTCGTACTCCATTCCCCATAGAGCAGTAATTAGCGAATCAGAGTTATAAACCCCTAGCACCGTTGCCGGTACTAGGGGTTTTCCTGTTAAGTTAATGGATTGAAAACTCTTCATTAACATTAATATGTATACTTTTATAGTTATGGCAAACAATACCACAACTATATTTTGGTGGAGTGGGAAGGGAATCTCTTGAAGCTGCGAACTTTTTTGTTACTAAGCATCTCATCTTTTGGATTATTTGTGGCGGTTACCCTGTTATCGGCAAAGCTCCCGTCTCCCATGCCAGAACAAGCCGTAGCAGGCAAGCTTGTCTGGCAAAGGCATAATTGCGTGAGCTGCCACAGCCTATTTGGAAATGGTGGGTATGAAGCAGAGGATTTAACAAATATTACAACGAAAGAGGATCCCTCCTACTTCATTAATTACCTTGTACAGCCCCCAGTGATGCGTCCCAACAAACATACCCTGCATCCAGCTCTCGATGAGGTGGATGCAGAGAATTTAGTACACTATCTGGAGTTTGTTCAAACTATACCGACTTTAGGGTGGCCGCCCCAACAAGAAGAGGCGGGGAAGAATTCATGAAGCTATTTAAGTTGTTTTCCTTTAGAGGTAAGGTCGATAAATCCATAGCCCGAAAACAGCAATTTATCGCCCAAAAGATTAGCCGTAGGTATTGTTTGTCAGCTATCGCTTTATTTGCCCTGCAAGGTGTGGTGGCCTTGCTGGGTGCAGTGGATTTGGTGATACCTGACTTACCTTCACCGATCCCCTTTGAGTACGGTAGAGCAATCCATCTGGGGTTGGCCGACTTTTGGCCCCTTATCGGTACTATGGGGATGGTTTACTTTTTTACTACGGCTGAACTAAATAGGGAAATCTATTCCCCACGTCTGGCTCGCTGGCAGTATTGGATTGTGATGTTCTTTAGCATATCTATCTTTGGAACTTTGGCCCTACGAATTGGTAATGGTCGAGAATTTCTTGAAGGAATGCCCATCTTTTATGTTGGAATATGTTTAGCGCTGGCCCTAGCCTCTTATAACCTTATCCGAACCTTGCTTATGGATAAAAGGGATATAACACCCGCTGCTGGGACTATGACAGTGGGAATGATCTTCCTTTTGCTACTATTGCTACCAAACACCATAACCTATAGCAATCCAATCACTGATGAAACAACAAAGTTTTGGGTCGTCCATTTATGGGAGGAAATGGCCTTTGAATTAACATCCGCCGGTTTCATTGCTACTTTCTACATTGTTTCTGGTCTTGCCCCTCGCACTCAAGTGGAAAAGTGGCTTTATCTGGAGGCCGCTTTGGCTATCGTCGGAGGCTTGTACGGTACCGGACATCATTATTACTGGATTGGTTTTCCCGCTGTCTGGTTAGTCCTTGGTTCTTTAGTCAGCTTAGTGGAGGTCATGCCCGTGGGCCTGTTGCTTCATATGACTTATAAAGGGTTAAAATCCATTAAAATTAGAAGTAAGAGAGAGAAACTTACCTTGTGGTTGCTACTCAGCAGTGTGTTTCATCATGTAACTGGTGCATCCCTCCTGGGCCTGCTTATGTCTGTGCCCTGGGTCAATCTTTACATGCATGGAACATATTTCACATCCGGGCATGCGCATTTGGCCTTATTTGGTACCCTTGGTTTTGCTGTTTTGGCGGGGTGTTATTACGTCCTGAGCCGAGGGAGTGAACCTACACTCAAAGGCTATAGGAGCGGAGTTCTGGCTATCATATTAATCAATATTGGACTGATCACCATGTCTTCCGCCCTGCTGGTAGCCGGTCTCAAGGAGGCTTATCTCTGGCGAATCCTGGGCATGGACTTTATGGAAGTGCGTTTGCTTCTAAATCCTTTTTTGATTCTGAGGGTACTAGGTGGAGCGATGTTTACGCTTGGGGACCTTCTTCTGTCTTGGCGTATCTTTAAGGCCTGGCAGGCAACAAAGTTAAATTCGTAACATTGCTTTGAAATTGAACGTCGTGAGGTCAAGAAATGCAAATTACGATAACAAGCTCGTTTTGGTTGTTTCTAATAATACTATTGCTTGCCCTTCAGTTATTCTTAGTACTAATCCTTACCATCAACCCGATTTTGCGTTATCTTGTGGGGCAGCAGATTGGTAATTTTATCAACAGACTACTTTCGGACAAATACACCCAAAATCTTATGGAAGTGTGGCCAGCCGGAAAACGTATTTCAGTGTTAAACATCCTAGAAATAGGTTTTCGAGCGCACAGTGGAAAAATTATCACACGGCCCCTCGGTTCTCCTAAGCATTTTCCCGGGTTCGATAACCTCATGTTTGCTCCCCACTTGATGACGAGGCTTTCTTTGCCTGAAAGTGCTCAGATGAACATGCAGGTGACGATTGGTCCAAAAGCCGACAAGCCGTTGGTCATCAACATTCCCATAATGATTGGAGCCATGGCCTATGGCATTGCTCTCAGTGAGGAAGCGAAAAGAGCTTTGGCCAGAGCAGCCAAAACCTTGCAAACAACCACATGCTCCGGAGAAGGCCCTTTTTTACCAGAAGAACGCATGGAAGCTGGAAAATACGCCTTACAAATTGCACGCTGGGCGTGGGGGGCAAGAACTCAAGAGCAAATTGCCTCTGCAGATATGTTAGAAGTTCAGATGGGGCAAGGCGCCGATATGGGTGCAGTCAGTCTAGAGGCCGTAGAATTTCAAGGTCGAGCACAAGAGCTTTCAGGATTAGCCCCTGACGAACCGGCTATATCCTTTCCGGCACCTCCAGGGATACAAAAACAAAGTGATTGGCCTAATTTCATGAAAGGTCTACGTAAACGGTCTAACGGTATCCCCATTGCGTTGAAACTTATGGCAACCGGACATCTTGAGGATGACTTAACGGCCGCGATCAAATTAGGTTTTGATGCTGTCATTATCGATGGTGCGCAAGGCGGCTCTCACGCGACAACCCCGATTAAGCAAGATGATTTTGGCATCCCCAGTCTCTTTGCTTTGATTCGCGCCGTGCGTTTCTTAAATAACCAAAGGGTACGTGACAGGGTAAGTCTGATCGTAGCCGGGGGATATTTTACTCCTGGGGAGTGTCTCAAGGCTATTGCATTAGGAGCTGATGCTGTCTATATGGCCACCGTTCCCCTACTTTCCCTAACCCATAACCAAGTCAGTAAAGTAATACCGTGGGAACCTCCTACGACATTGGTGTTTTACGACTCCCCTTCCAAGAGTAAACTTGATATCGATCAAGCTGCCACGAGTGTCGTGAATACAATAACATCCATGGTTTTAGAAATGGAAGAAGGAATGCGTGCTCTCGGGAAAACCTCATTGAAAGAGCTTTCCGCTGAAGACCTAGTTGCCTTGGATTCCTTGACCGCCGAAGTGACTGGAGTAAAACGAATCTACTAAGGAGAACAACTATGCGATTATTTGTAGGGATTGAATTACCGGATGAAATCAAACGAGTGCTCCTCGAATTTCAGTCTGAACTAAAACAGCTCGGAGTAAAGGGGTTATGGAAATCCGCAGAAAACTTTCATGTCACCCTGGAATTTCTGGGAGAATTAGAACCAAATAGTCTTCCGACCCTCACAGAAACACTGTCCAAAAGAGCAAGGAACCACAAACCTTTCCATTTAAGCATCGAGGGATTAGGGGCATTTCCTTCTCTGAAACGGCCCCATACTTTGTGGACAGCGATAAGCGGAAGCTTAAATGCACTACATCAGCTGAGAGATGAGATACATATTGAGCTCGTCAAAAATAGCTTTGTTTTAGAAGAAAGGCAATTTAAGTCGCATATTACTATGGCCTCTCGTCCCCAATTCGACGATATTGACTTATCCTGTGTTCGTACCAAGAAATTTGGGGAGTTTATGGTTGCAGAGGTTGTTTTATTTGAGAGCAGGGCTTCATATGGAAAAAGGGTGTACACGGATTTATATAGAACTAAGCTCCTTTGATTTTCTCACCTATGGAATGCATCCTGACTCAGTATTTAAAAGCACCGCCACAAATGTGGCGGTTCAGAATGAACCTTAATAGGTAGTTTCAACGGTTTGTTCTTTGGTTTTGAAGGTATTGTCAGTTTTTCGGCGAAATATAACATGGTACTTTCCTTTAGTTAACGTTTTGAAGGATGCCTAAAAATAGTAATTGAGAGGGAATACTATGCGTAAGAGAGATATCGAGAATTTTGTTAATCATAAATACTTAGAAGAAGTCCTTGGTAGCTTCTCCAAAGCTACAGGTCTACACATCGAAGCAGTTAATAGAAAAGGTGAAACACTTGCAATACTCGGCAATAGAGAAAGAAGCGATTTTTGCAAGTTTATCCGTAGTAACAGCAAAGGAGAAAAGAAATGTTTAGATTCTTATAAAGAAGCGACTTTAGAAGCAGCAAAATGGAATGAGCCATATTTCTTCCGTTGCCACGCCGGACTCGTTATATGGGCCGTCCCTATTATATTAGATAATGTCTTTTTAGGTAGTATTATCTGCGGACAAGTATTATTGTGGAAACCAGATGGATTCTTTCTTCGAGACTTAGAAAGGAGTAATTCTAAGGATCGCGATTTTGGTATTCTACAACAAAAAGTCCAAAGCCTTTCCATTTCCTCTCCTGAGCAGTCCCAAGCTGCTGCTGATATGCTCTTTGTTGTAGTTAATCATTTAGTCAAGAGAAATATTCATACAATGGAAGAAGAAAATGCATATCGTTTAGAACGACTTAAAATAAAAGCTGATCTGGAAAATAGAAAGAAGCAGAAAAATAACATTGAGTTTACTGATTACGGAACATATTTAAAGAAGGAAAGGCGTTTCCTAAGTTATATACGCCTTGGTGATAAAACCAGAGCCGAGAATAGTTTGAAGAATTTATTAACTGATCTCCTAACCAAGACCGCCGGTGATAAAACCACAATAAAAATACGAGTTCTGGAATTAGCTTCTCTATCATCGAGAGCCGCTGTCGAAGGAGGAGCAGATGCGGAACAAGTCATGGCAATTCTTAAAGATTTTAATAATGAGGTCGAACGCATTGAGCGTGTGGAAGAATTCTTTTTCAAAGTCCATAAAGTCATAGTAACCTTCCTCGATGGGATCTTTAATCTTGCAGATAAGAAGCATCTTAGTTTGGTGACAAATGCCCGTAATTTTATTATTGAAAATTACCATAAACCCCTTACAATTAAAGCTACAGCTGATTATCTTTTTATCAGTCCTTCCCACCTGTCTCGTTTGTTCCGGTTAGAATTAGATTGTACCTTTAATGATTACCTGACGAGAGTACGTGTCGAAAAAGCAGTAGAACTTTTAAAAAAACCCGAGTTTAGCGTTGAACGAGTTTCTCAAGCAGTGGGCTTTAAAAGCCAAAGCTATTTCGCGGAAATATTCCGGAAATACATTGGAGTGACCCCTCTGATCTACAAGAATAGCTTATTTTAGGGGTGATTAGTTTGATATTTGACGATATAATTCATTCGATTGTAGAAGGTGAATCCGAAGATACACTTGAATTAACCAAACAGGCTTTAGCACAAGGATATTCTGCCACTTCCATTCTTGAAAAAGGACTCATTACTGGGATAAATATTATAGCTGAAAAATATCGCAATGAAAAAGTTAATGTTCCGGAGGTCCTAATGGCTACCCATTCAATGCACGCCGGACTATCCGTAATTGAACCGATCTTGACTGCACCCACTAAAAAGGGGCTCGGTAAGATAATCGTAGGTACCGTCGCAGGGGATTTACACGATATTGGCCTCAACATTGTTAAGGCTATGGCAATGTCTACCGGTGCCCGCATAATAGATCTTGGCGTAAATGTATCTCCAAAAAAATTCGCCAGTGCTGTTCGCAAGGAAAAACCTGATATTTTACTGATCTCGGCCTTATTAACCACAACCATGTCTGTTATGAAAGATGTTATAGTTGAACTAGAAGTTCAAGGGTTACGTAACGATGTTAAAATTTTCGTTGGGGGGGCACCGATAACAGATGCTTTTGCAAAGGAAATAGGAGCAGATTATACTTTCGAAGATGCTTTTCAATTTCGAGATTTCCTAAAGGAAAACTTAAGCAAATTATTAACTTCTAAACGAGTTGGCCTATAAAGATTGCATTTTGAGAGCCGAAGTAGGCGTAAAAACCTTGAGATTTTCCCAAGGTGGTGAGGCGTTGTCCCCAAATAAGGGAATTTTTCATTACAAAGTGACGAATAATCTGCGAACTAATATGAATTTACCGAACAAAAAACGGTCTATAATAAACTGCAAAAAAAGTTTATTATAGACCGTTTTTACTGAAGTTTTAGTTATTTTGTATTGTTAAGCACGACATTTCTGATATTCGAACAAGAGAATGGTGACCTAAATACGATTAATTCGTTCTTTCTAAGTACATACTTCTCATATAATTACTGGTAAAGGCCTTATTACCTCCTAGTTCAACATGCTTTACCTTTTTAGCCAGCTCTGTGGCGTCCTGGAATACTGTCCGATTTAGTAGTGCCCTCATCGCTCCCACATGGGCTGCATTACCCACGGTCTTTATTTTATCCGGATTAATGTTGGGAACTAAGCCTATTTCCAAAATGCTACTCGCTTTTAAATAGGAAGCAAAGGTGCCTGCTAAAACAACCGAATCAAGATCTTGGATCGAAATCCCTACCATCCCTACAAGCGTTTTAATACCTGCACAAACAGCACCTTTAGCCAGTTGCAATTCGCTAATATCCCCTTGGTTCAAAAAGACGTCGACTCCTTCTTTCTCACCATCAGATAGTACAAATTCTCGACCAGCTTTTCCACCTGATCTTATCCGAGCCTTAAGTCGTGGTGAAAGAGAGCTCTCTTTTTCTGGATCGATTATTTTTCCCTGTTTATTGATAATTCCCGCTAACTTCATTTGCTCTATTCCCTCAATAAGACCCGACCCACAAATTCCGATTGCTTTTTGACTACCAATAACCTTGATCTCCACTCCGTCCTCAGTAATTGTAACCGCCTCAATAGCACCTGGTTTGGCTCTCATACCCTGCGTGATGCCGGCCCCCTCAAACGCTGGCCCGGCTGCCGTCGAACAGGCCATCATTTCATGCGAGGTTTTTAGAAACAATTCACAATTAGTTCCCAAATCTATCAAAAGATGATTTCCATCCTCTAAAACTTCAGGCGTACCTATCACTGCGCCAACTGTGTCGCCACCCACGAAGCTGCCGATATTCGGAAACGTTAGAATTCTAGCCTCGGGATTTATTTCTATTCCTAGTTTTGTAGCGCTCAATTCGTAGAAGCTATTCAGTACAGACACGTAGGGCGCAACTGCCAAATTGGAGGTGTCTAGGCCTAAAAACAAGTGGTTCATGGTCGTATTAGATACTACAGTCATTTTGTAAATACTATTCGCAGGGATTCCACTTTCTTTAACAAGTTGATTTAATAAACTATTAATCGTCTGTTTCACAGCATCTTTTAGACGGTGTCGTTTTTCCCCGCTCTCCCGCGCATAGGAAATTCGTGATATGACATCCGCTCCATAAGCTGTTTGCTCGTTCTCATGGGAAACAACTCTAATAAGTTGGGCACTATTAAGATCAACTAAGCTAACCGCTACACTAGTTGTTCCAATGTCCACTGCAACTCCAAAGATTGTTAAAGTGGTATTCCCTGCTTCAACGTCCAGAACCTGATTATCCCACAACGTAGCAGTTACAGCGAAATCACCAGCCCGCAAAACGCTGGGAAGCTTATCCAGTGCAAACATTTTGATGCTTACTGTCTCGAAGTCTAGAATTTCTAACAATTCATCGTTTAAACGGTTCCAGTCCCCTCGTTCATCTTGAAGTGAAGGTTTAGGTACCTTCACAAATACTTTTTGTACTCCATGGTCAAGGTTTATTTCAAGCATATCATGGAGTGCGGCATCTTTTCGATCATAGATCTCAGTGTGGGCCACCTTGATCTCCATACCTTCTTCTGCTTTCACTCCGCATGCAAGGCGAAATCCTGCTTCTATTTCCTTAATCGTCAAATGTTTAAGATCCGACTGAGTCGGCTCCTGCAGCCCTGAAAAGAACTGTACTTTACATTTACCGCATAAACCTTTTCCACTACAAACATTTTGAACGGAGATTTGGTTACGAGCTAAGACCTCCATTATAGATTCACTCTCAAAGCCCTCAACAACTCGATTTGGTGTGATCGTTATTTTCATGCTGCCCTCCTGCTAACATTTTCAAAGTAATAACTTGCCCCGCTTCGACATAGATTGATTCTGGCGCCTTAAGTCCTCTTATAACTGAGGTCAGGAGACTTATATCCCCCTCGATTTCTCCGACTTCCCAGCCAAAAAAATCCGCAATTTCCCGAACCTTTCCTCGGTATCGTTCAAGATCATTTATTCCTGGTGTAATAATAAAGATTGCCTTTTGATAACTTCCATACAAAGTTCTAATTAATTTGAGCGCTTTCTTTTCTCCATATATCGCTTCATATTCGTAGTATTCTGCCAAAGGAGTGCGCCCATAGTCCAGCCATCCCTGACTGAAATAATAAGTAAGGGAATTCTCCTTGAATAATTCCATATGCCTATTAGTCGACCCTAACATCAGGCCAATACAATCGTGTGTTGCCGGAAATAAAAGTGGCACGCGTGGTGATAGCAGACCAAGCATTGAATTAGAACATCGGCCATAAGTCAGGATAATTAAATCATAATCCTGGCTCTCATTGATTATCTCCTGGATTTTATCGTGTAGTTTATCGGGCCGGGCGTGAAAGCTGTAATCCAGGAATTGGAAATCCACCCCCTGGTTAAGCCCTTGTGCCAGGACTTCGTTCATTGTCGAATGACAACCAATCAGTTTAATTTTCAACCGCCTCATCCTCCACAACACCGAAAAAAATAGTTAGGGCACCGTTTAAGTTTCTGGGAAAAATGCCTTCCTAGTTTGATATATCTGCTTTGATTCATCGTTTTGGGCGTTCGGAGGTATGGTCACCATCTCGCACTGTCTATTGAGAATCGCCTCTACGAATTTAAGATCCCCTTTTTCTTCGGAATATATCTTTTCGAATTTTTCACAAGCCTCGCGAACATGCATTCGGTACTTGTCAAGTGTATAGCAACCATTATCAATCAAAGTGAAATGGGTATAGTTCTTATACATCACCTTAGAGACTTTCCAGCCCTTCTTCTCTCCATACGTCTCAATATATTTCCTACTGGAACTCAAAGGATCTTCTCCTGCATCGATCCAGTTCTTGTTCAAATAAAAGGTTCCTACTTTCTCGGCTTGAATAGCCTTAAACCTTTCCATCGATCCCAAAATCACCGGAATACAATCATCGACATTTGGGTAAATAAGAGTAAGTGTTTCGGAAGAGATTCCTTTCAGTGACCCTCCACAGTTCCCTAGGAATAAGAGGACAATATCTCCAGGATTTAAATACGTTTCTGCTTCTTGAATCTTTTCTTGAACCTTCAAATGAAGTTTATCCGGAACGTTATGCAAGGCTTGCTCAATCCATAAAATATCGACTGTAATTGTTTCTTTAAAGACTTCCAGTTCCCCTTTAAATGCCTCACAAGCAATAATAAGTTTAATTTGCTTATCCACTGGATTTCACTTCCTTGTAAGATGATTATGATTGTGCGAAAGAACACCCAGGCCTCCACAACCTAGGTGTTCTTTAAATTGTTATTAGGACGTCACAACTTTTGGTAAAGTTATTGATTAGCCTACTTTACGCCTGAAAGCTTCTCCTGCCCAAGTGCTTTGTAAATGCTATAGCTCATGGCTATCATGATCAGCATGAACGGGAACGCCGCGACAATAGAAACCGTCTGCAAGACCGATAACGCAGCAGTGCCACCGCCGACTAAGATCAGGATAATGGTGAAAGCACCCTGTATGATACCCCAGAAGCTACGCAATTTCTTGTCAGGGTCCATGTCACCATTGGAAGTCAGCATAGCCAGTACATAGGTTGCGGAATTCGCAGCACCTACAAAGCAGGCAACGATGAGGAGAATTGCCAAGGGAGCGGTGATTGAATACAAAGGTAACTGTTGCAGTGTCGCGAAAAAGGCGGTCGTATAGTCCGTTTTAATAGCGGCCTGAATGGCCCCATTGGAGAGCTTATCCAGGTTGAAAGCGGCACCGCCGTATATCGATAACCAAATCATGGAGAAGCCGGAAGGCAGTAAGGTTACAGCCAACACGAATTGGCGGATTGTACGACCTTTGGAGACACGGGCGACGAATTGTCCGACGAACGGAGCCCACGCAATCCACCAAGCCCAGTAGAACACGGTCCAACCCTTTAACCAATCCATATTACCCATCCACAGCGTCTGTCCGATAAAGTTTTGCAGGTAGGAACCGAGAGTATCTGTGAAGTTGTTCAGGATTAAAACAGTTCCTCCGAACAAGAAGATAAACACCATGAAACCGATCGAAAGCCATATCTTAATATCAGCTGCAATCTGCATAGCCTTATGCAGACCGGAGATCGTGGCTAGGGTAAAAAGCAACGTCATTACTGCGATGACTATAGAGACAGTCACGGGCGTCGCTTGAATTCCCCAGATATAATGCAACCCTGTCGCGATTTGGTTAGAGCCAAGACCTAGGCTGGTAGCCACGCCGAACACTGTGGCAAACACTGAAAGGATGTCAATCGCTTTGCCGATCGGTCCATAAATCCGTTCACCAATCAGCGGATAGAATGCGGAACTGACTAGAAAAGGCAGATCCTTGCGGAATTGGAAGTATGCCAGAGCCAGACCGCAAATGGCGAAAATAACCCAAGGGTGGATACCCCAGTGGAAAAACACGATTCGCATAGCTGTACGCATAGCTTCAGGGGTAGCAGCCGTACCCATCGGTGGAGTTAGGTAATGCATCATGGGCTCGGCAACCGACCAGAATACAAGCCCGATACCCATACCTCCTCCGAACAACATAGAAAACCACTGAAAGTTGCTAAACTCAGGCTTATCATCGTCTTTCCCAAGCTTGATCGCACCAAAACGACTAAACGCAATTCCGTAAATGAAGATCGTGAAAAAGCCGACCGTCAAAAGGTATAGCCATCCGAAATCAGTCGTTAAAAAGGCGAACGCTGCACTAGCAACTTTACCCATTTCCTTGGGTAGGAACATACCGAATAGTACAAACAATACGATGATGACAGAAGAAATATACATTACAGAACGATTGGGTGTTCCCTTACTATTCGACATAAGCATTACTCCTTTCGTTACTTTATCTTCAGTTAATTGCTTTATTCTAGCACCGGTGCGTGGAGTCACCCGATTTTAGAACCACTGTTACACAGCAATTAGATAAAGAACTCCTAGGGACTTTAAAGAGTTTGTATGTTTTAAGATCCCTAGGAGTTAACTTCATTAAACGATCTTCTTTATTCACCTAATTATGAGAAATTACTTCCCCAGCATACGGTCGGCAAGCGCAACTGCTTCGTCAGCAGATTCCGCCCATCCGTCGGCTCCGATCTCATCCGCATACGCTTGGCTGGTAGGACCGCCGCCAATGAAGACTTTGAACTGATCCCTAAGATTATGCTCTTTCAAATAATCAATGATCCCTTTTTGCGCGCTCATAGTGGTTGTCAAAAGGGCACTAGCGCCAATAATGTCCGCACCAACTTCTTGGGCTTTCAAGACAAAATCTTCTGCTTTAATATCCGTGCCGACATCGAATACTTTATAGCCTGCTGCCGTAAACATTGCGCCCGTAATATTCTTACCGATGTCATGAATATCACCTTCGACCGTCCCCAAAACAATCTTGCCTTTAGCCTCCCCTTGACTCATACCCAATTTGGCAATTTCGGGTTCAAGCAGACCTAACCCAACTTTCATAGCCTCTGCGGACATCATGACATCTGGCAAAAAGACTTCTCCAGCTTTCCATAGCTCTCCCACAACTTCGATTCCTTTGATCAGACCAAGTTGTACCGCGTCAACAGGGTTAATAGATTCAGCAATGACTTTTTGAGAAAGTTCCTCGACTATATCCTCATCACCATCGATAATTGCCTGCTTTAATTCTTCAAAAATTTCATTCATTTTCTATTCCTCCAATTTAATTAAGATGGATACATATTTGATATTGATTGCTATTCAGAACGCTTGGCGATGAATTCTAACAACAGATTATCAATGCTTTCGTCAAGAGCTGGTGCTACGTAACTAGCCAAAACCTCTTGCCATTGTTTATGAGCCCTTTGATTTGTATCCAAGCTTTCCTTGGACCAAGCCTCATAGGCAGAGCGATCACTCAATTGAGGAGTACGGAACTCTTTTTTATGATTCTTACGGGTATGTTTTTGAGTCAGGAAGTGTCCTCCCGGTCCTACTTTAGCAATCGCATCAAACGCTAAACCGTCCTCATCAAAATTGAACCCCTTCATGTAATGCAAGAGCATCCCGGCCATTTCATCGTCCATCATAAATTTCTCATAAGAAATAGCCATGAAGTACTGCAAAATTCCTGCTGTATGAAGAACAAAGTTGATACCCGTCACGGTAGTCGCCATTAGAGTCATCATAGATTCATAACCAGCTTGGGCATCGACAATCTTGGAATCGTTCAAACCGCCACCTGACCGACTGGGAACACCGTAATAGCGGGCAATTTGAGCACTGGCCGAAATGAATAGCGCACACTCTGGACTACCGATTGAGAGGCTCCCATTACGCATATCACTGAGTGCTGAGGTTGAGCCGTATACGACGGGTGTCCCAGGATTAATACTTTGGGCTAGGGCTATTCCGGCTAAAACTTCAGCATTTTGAAGTGCTAAAGTACCAACCAAGGCTGCAGGTCCGGTAGAACCGGCCATAACCAAAGAAGCTATAACAACGGCTTGGCCTGCTTCTGCATAGGCCATCAGAGCTCCTAACATTCTCTCGTCATATTTCAAGGGAGTCAATGAGTTGATGAGGGAGATTAGCACTGGTTTTTCCTTAATGACCTCTTTACCACCAAAAAGGAGTGACACCATTTCGATGGAGTCTTCTGCGCGTTCCCGACCTTCAGCACTGCCCATAAAACACTTATCCGAGTTTTTAATTGAACTATAGATCATTTTCAAATGTCTAATTTCGTCTGGAATATCTTGTGGTTCAGCCACCGTTCCCCCAGTCATATGCATGTTTTTGCTAGCCCCTGCTAATTTAACAATATTATCGTAGTCCTGCATCGTGCTTTTACGACGAGTCCCGTCAGCTAATTGAATAAAGGGCGCCCCATAACCAGGCATATAGATGATGTTCTCCCCACCGCAGACCAAATTGTGTTCCGGATTACGGGCATGGAGGGTGAATTGAGAAGGTGCAAGTTTAACTTTTCCCTCAATAAATTCTCTCGTAAAATGTACCCGATTTCCTTCTACCTTTTGTCCTTGAGCCCTAAAGACCTCCAAAGCTGGTTCATAATCGAAATCCATACCGACTTCTTCAAGAATCTTTATCGATTCATTATGAATGATCTCTACCTGTTCTTGTGTCAAAACATCATACTTAGGTAACATAGTAACACCCCTTTAATAATTTTTGATAGTTTATCCACGCAGTAAACTTCACCAAATTCTTTTAGAAAATCTTTACTAACGGATATTCAGGTGTTCCTGACTTGACACCAGTTAGTTTATTATTATAAGCCATCATTGCATCGGTAGTTGCAATTGCCCTATAAACCCAGGGAGCGTTGACCATAGGACCGTAGAGAATGAAACTGGCACCTTGAGTTACTGGATAAGTAAAGACAGCAGCCCCGGCCACTTCGAAAAATGGTGTTCCTTTAGAACGCATTTTCTTCCATAAATAAACGGCGTTAGAAGGAGCACATCCTCCAGGATAACCGAATTCTTCATTGACTACATTGATAGCCTCACTTGTCCAACTAGCACTTGGTACATCTAACACACCAGGATCAACAAGAAACTGCTCGATTCCTGCTCTCTTAGCAGCATCAATTAAGCCTTCTTTCTCCCCATCTCCTGTTAGGAGCTTAATTCTGGCTTTAGGTTTTAAAGCTTTATTACTAAACGCCAAAATGACGGCGGTTTTAATCCCGCTTTCTTTAATAGCAGCCAACTCTTCCTCGGAATAATGCTCGTCAATTGAGTTATAGATTAGTCTTTTGCGGACTTCCGGATCATTGCCAAGTTCTTTCAAAGCACCCATCCGTACGGCAGGACTGATACTGTCCAATAAAAAAGGAGCCTTGGAATTTTTCATAACAAATTCAACATAACGTGTTAAAGCCTCTACCGATTCCCCTAAAACGTCAAGAATAAATGGATTACCCGTTTCAGCACTTAACTCAGCTTCTTGATCGAGAAGAGCTTTCGCAGCCTCTTCATCAAAGATTCCCTTCACGCCATCTTTGACAATTTTGTGACCCCGATAAAAGATGCTACCGATAAGCACAGTAGGATATTGTCCCGGTTGTCCACCTACCTTTACGCCATTAATATCGTAAACATGTTGTTCTGAAGTATACTTTAACATAATAAATCCCCCTAAATCTTGTATTGTTTGCTTATAAACGGCAATCCTTAACCTTCATGAAATAGGAACTTTACTTCATTTGCTAGCGCGTTCCACGATTCTGTGAAGTTCACCCCCTATGTGCTAATGATCTCCTGATGCAATTTTTAGATTATTTCTCGTGCAGTTATCATAACATTATATCTCTTTCACATTATCACTACGTTTATGCTCGTTTTACTACATTTGAGGCCATAATTTATTATTCTAACTATTCTTAATTGTTATGCCGCTAAATGCCAAAACTCAGGAGAATATCCTGAGTTTTGGCATTTATATATATCTTCTTATTAATTCATCCAACTATTTACTAAAGTTTTATTATCTGCTGCCCATTTCTTGGCAGCATCCTGGGGTGCTAGTCCTTGACTGATTAGACCTTCTAGGCTTCCGATTTGTTGGTCATTTAACTTGAACTTTTTCAAAATCGATGCAATTGACGGTAGCTTTTGGGTAAATTCCTTATTCGCCAAAATATGCAGGCCCTCCGCTACACCATAAGTTTTTTTAGGATCTGTTAGATATTTAAGGTCATATTTACTAAACATCCAATGTGGACTCCATCCAGTCACCACGAGCCACTTATTGTCCTTATACGCTTTATCTAAAGTCGCTAACATGGCAGCTTCACTGCCTTGGGATATTTCATAGCTTAGAGCATAGTCCTTTACGGCCTTGTCTGTTGTCTTCATAATTCCCGCACCAGGATCAATCCCTATAATTTGTTCCCTAAATTTGCTCTTTTGGCCGTTTAATTCATCAATGGAATTGATACTTACATATTTAGGCACCACTAAGCCTATTTTAGCTTCACCTTGATACCAGGACCCATAATCATCAAGTTTGTCTTTGTATTTTTCCCAATAAGCCTGTTGTGTTAGGGGTAACCAACTGTCCAAAAATAAATCTAAATCGCCTTTGCTTAAGCCAACAAAGAGCGGAGCTACATCTACATTCAGCAGTTCTACCTTATAACCTTTCTCTTCTAAAATCTCTTTCCAAAGATTGGTAACAGCAACATCCTCTTGCCAATTGATATAACCGATTTTTACTGTACCTTTAACCTCTTGTTCAGCTTGCTGTTGCCCGCAGCCCGCCGCTAACGTAACTATTAGCAAAATACTTAAGACAATATTGCCTATCTTTGGCCATTTTCCTATTTTCGTCATTTGCTAACCCCCCCCACATGATTATAGTCTTTTACTTTTTCTTGGGCTATGAATAAGTCCTTGGCTCAAACGATCTAAAATCATAGCTAAGATGACTACGGCTAAGCCATTTTCGAAACCCTTACCAATATCCATCTGTGAAATGCCAGCCAACACACCCTGCCCAAAACCACCCGAACCGATCATCGCTGCAATAACAACCATTGAAAGCGATAACATCATCGTCTGGTTGATCCCTGCCATAATAGTCGGCATTGCCAACGGTAACTGGATTTTCCAAAGCAGTTGGAATGGAGTTGAACCAAAAGCTTCTCCCACTTCTACCAAATCAATCGGTACCTGCCGGATCCCCAAATTCGTTAACCTGATGACAGGTGGCATAGAAAAAATGACCGTTGCAAAAACGGCGGGTACAGTTCCTAATCCAAAAAACATTAATGCAGGAATCAGATATACAAAGGATGGCATGGTCTGCATGAAATCCAGAAGCGGAGACATCAGTCGTTGAAACTTTTGATTGCGTGCAGCTAAAATACCTAGCGGAAGCCCGATACAAATTGACACGAGGGCAGAAATAATAACTAGTACTAAAGTTTCTATAAGGGCAGGCCAGAGTTGCAAGTCGTAAATCAGTAACAGTCCTAAGGTTGAACCGATAGCCAAACGCCAGCCTCTCACTCGCCATGCCAGTGCAGCAACAATCAGAATTAAGATCCACCAAGGAAGCACTGTCAAACCATTTTTAAAAACATGGATAAATGTGTTAACTCCTGCCGCGAAGGCATCGAATAAATGTCCGTATTGTTTAAGTAGCCAATCCACTCCGACACTGACTTGTTTTCCTAAGGGTATCCGGTACAACTACCGCACCCCCTTTGACTTCTTAAATATGTTAACAAACTGCGCTACATAATCATCAGCGGGCTGCTCTGCGATCTCTTCAGGTGTACCTATCTGCACTATGGCGCCATCTCTTACAAAAGCAATGTGATCACCCAATTTCAGAGCCTCAGATAAATCATGTGTGATAAACACAATTGTTTTATTCATCCGTTTTTGTAAATTCAAGAGCTCCTCCTGCATTTCTTCTCGAATTAAGGGATCAAGTGCGCTAAAAGCCTCGTCCATAAGCAAAATGTCCGGATCGTTAGTCAAAGCCCGTGCTAAGCCTACCCGCTGTTTCATACCTCCACTTAAATTATCGGGATAAGAACTTTCCCAACCAGCTAAACCTACTAACGCTAAAGTTTTTTCAGCTAGTTTTTCCCGTTCTTCCTTATCCACACCTTGAACCTCTAAGCCATAGACAGCATTTTGCAAAACTGTACGATGAGGCAATAAGGCAAATTGCTGAAAAACCATCGCCATTTTCGTTTGCCTAATTTGGCGTAATTCACGCGAATCAAGTTTTGTGATATCCTCTCCATCAAGGAGTACACTCCCTGAGGTAGGATTGATCAAACGATTAAGACAACGTAGAATGGTTGATTTTCCACAACCCGATAAACCCATTATCACAAATGTCTCTCCGGCCTGTACCGAAAAACTAACATTATTGACGGCAATAGTTTGACCTGTTTTCGCAAGAATTTGTTCCTTATTGAAATCTTTTTGTAATAATTCCAGGGCCTTTTGCGTTTGAGAGCCAAAGACTTTTACAAGATTTTTGACTTCGATCTTAGTCATAGTCTCCCTCCCCTAAAGTATAAATGGCCATTCAGCGTGCACCAAAACTTGCTTTACAAACGTCACTCTTCCATCCGACGTTCGAAGATTACTGCGACACTTTTCTTCTAAATATACCCACTGTTAATATTAAAGAATGATTTTAATGCTTTTTTCATCATAACATCTTTTCGATACCCAAAGTTGCCACGTTCATGCTCGTTTTACTACATTTGAGTCATTTTTGAAAATTCCAATTATTATATTTAATCTTTAAATTTGCTAAAAAATACCGCGATTCGGAAGAATAATAATTGGTTTTAAAAAAGGAAATTTTAAACTAAACGTTGGTTTTTACCTTTATAAATTTTCGGCTTTATCTCTAATTCTCACTTAAAAAAGTGAAACCTAATATGAGGATACCTCCAATCATTTGCATAAGACTCAATCTTTCTTCCAGCAATATTGCAGCGACGATCACTGCAGAAATTGGGTCAATATAGCTTAAAACAGCGATAGTCTGTCCCTTTAGTTCCTTGACCGATGAAAAATATAAGAAGAAAGCAATCCCTGTATGTATAACACCTACCTACTATTAGGATAAAAATGATGGAATTTGAGCTTATACCCGAAAAGTCCATATGATCTTTCATAAAAACATACGGTAAAGGCGCCAATACTTCCGAATATAAGCATAGCTGATATGATTTTAAATTTTCTGTTAAACATTTCTACTTCTGTCTGCCTGGGTGCGAGATGCCCATTATTGGACATTTGCCTATAGCGCTAGATCCTTCTTTCCAGTCATTAAAGTACTCGGACGAAACTTCTTGCGTAAATCGTCAAAAAATGAATACATCAAAGGAACGACCACTAACGTCAGAAGTGTCGAAGTAATCACCCCTCCAATAATGGCATGGGCCATCGGGGCTCGCGATTCAGACCCTTGCCCAAGTCCTAATGCAAGCGGCATCATGCCAAAGATCATAGCTACAGAGGTCATTATAATCGGTCGAAGACGAGTCCGTCCGGCAATCACTAATGCCTCATCCCGCTCTACCCCTTGAGCGCGTTGCTGCTTGGCAAAGTCTATAAGTAAGATCGCATTTTTAGTTACCAATCCCATAAGCATAATGACTCCAATGTTAGCCATCATCCCAAAATCGTCATTGGCCAGGAATAAGGCCATAATCGCACCGATGATTGCCAAGGGAAGTGAAAACATAATGGAAAAAGGATCGATATAGCTTTCAAACTGAGCCGCCAAAATAAAGAAGATAAATAAGACACCCATAACAAGAGCAATTCCCATGGATGTAAAACTCTCTCCCATGAAGGACGACTGACCTCCAGCAACAAACTTATAGCCTGGAGGCAGACCAAGCTCTTGGATAACCGGATTAAATTTCTCCTCAAATTTCCCCAAAGAAAGATTTGCTAAATTTGCGGACAATTGAATCTCTCGTTTGCGGTCCGAACGACTGATCTCACTGGGCGCCGGAGCAAACACCTTGTCTGTCACCTGATCCAAAGAGATCATTGCTTGACCTTCAGGCGTACTGTTTCCCCCAGGGACATAGATCTTGTCGAGACCTGTCAACGTTTTTCTTTGAGCAGGATCAAGCATTAAGCGCACATCATAGTTATGGTCGCCCTCCCGATATTGATTGATGACCGTTCCACTATAAAGGGTATGTAAGGTACTGGCCACCAGTCCGGTTGATACACCCAAATCGGCAGCCGCAGCTGAGCGAATCTTGATATTTTCCTCGGGTTTCCCTGGTTTATAACTACTGCTGACATCGGTTACCCCAGGCATAGTTTCTAGGATTTTCTGCGCTTTCTCAGCATAGGTTTCTAAAACGTCTAAGTCATCACCTTGTAAGCTATACTGGACATCTTTCCCCATCTGCATTAAACCTTTAAGATTGAGAGCAACTTGAATGCCGGAAAGAGCGTTCAATTTAGGTCTGAGATCGGAAATAATCTGAAAGCTAGAGCGTTTTCTAACGGCTTTATTCTTAAGTTGCACATAAATATTGAGCTGATCGTTCTTAATCGTAGAATACGTTTCTAAAACTTCCGGATAGGTACGAATAATATCTTCAATCTGTTTCGTCGCTTGAGCAGCAGCCGGTTCGGTCAAACCTGAGTCTAACGTAGCAACCACGCTGAATTCGCCGGTATCTGCAGTGGGCATAAAACTCACACCTAAAAACGGTATAAGGCCCAGACTACCGAAAAACAAGAGAGTTACAATCAAGGCGGATTTTGTCCTATTTTTAAGAACAATTCCAAGTAACCGAGCATACAAATCTTGCCCAATCTCAAATTGACGGTTAAACCAGTCCAAGAATTTGCCCAAGGGCCCTCGGGCCTTATGTTCCTCTTGTTGTTTTAAATAACGAGAAGAAAATAAGGGAACTAACGTAAACGAAACTAGAAGAGAGACCAAAACTGCTACAACTACAGTAATCCCAAACTGTTTAAAGAATTTACCCGTAATTCCGCTCATCATCCCTAACGGTAAAAATACAGCTACCAAGGTGAAGGTCGTTGCCATGACTGCTAACCCAATTTCTGACGTGGCATCCTTAGCCGCTACCAGCGGTGACTTACCCATCCCTAAATGCCGTTCAATGTTTTCAATGACCACGATGGCATCATCAATCAGTAACCCCACCGATAGAGACAGGGCCATTAAAGACATCATATTCAAGGTATATCCCAAAACCTTCATTGCAAAAAACGTTGAAATAATTGAAGTAGGAATCGCAATGGCACTGATAATGGTCGTCCGCCAATTGCCCATAAATAAAAGCACGGTCAGGATTGCTAGGATTCCCCCCTCAGCGATCGTCTTGATAACGTCGTTCACGGAACCTCGAATGTTGACAGAGTTATCCTTGACAATATCTAAACTGACGCCCTCGGGAAGAGTCTGTTTCAAACCCTCGACAATTTTTCGTACATCGTCGGCGACGATAACCGTGTTACTACCTGACTGTTTGATAATATCTACACCGATTGTAGGTTTGCCCTGAAAAAAGGATATGCTCTCAGGATCTTTTACCCCGCTCATGACTTTGGCGATATCCCTAATGTATAATTGTATACCACCTCGTTTAGCAATCGGAATATTGTTGAAATCCGCCATTTTTTGTATTTTACCACTGGTACGCAATGAAATCTTCCGATCATTGGTCGTAACGTTTCCTGCCGGGGCTTCCAGGTTCTCATAACCCAAGGAATTCATCACTTCTAAGGTGGTAAGATTATAGGCGGCCATTTTATTTTGGTCCAGCTGTATCTGGACTTCTTTAAGCTGCTCGCCAAGCACATTCACTACCCCAACACCATTAATAGATTCTATTTTCTTTCGAATATCGTCATTAACGAGTGTCGTTATTTCTGTTAAGGGCATACTTCCCGAGACTGCCAAAGACATAACAGGTTCTGCAGAAGGATCAAATCGAGAAATCACAGGTTCTTGCGCATCTGTAGGTAGTTTCCCTCGAATCGTGCCGAGTTTATCCCGGACATCCTGAGCTGCAGTTGCCGGTACTGTCTCCAACGTGAACTCGGCAAAAACCAATGCAACCCCTTCTTGAATATGGGAATTAACGTGTTTAACTCCAGACACTTGGCCTATTGCGTCTTCTACTTCGCGGGCAATATTGTTCTCAACTTGCTCTGGCGTAGCACCCGGTTCAACGATAGTGACTGCGACATAGGGGAATTCTACTTCCGGCCATTCGTTGATCCCTAACCCAAAATAGCTGGTAATCCCCAATGCCACTAAGGCTAGAATGGTCACTGTGGCGAGAACCGGCCTTCTTAAACTAAGATCTGCAAGGAACATCGACTCTCCCCCTACTGTGCCACAAGGGCGATCTTATCTTGATCTTTTAACTTGTTCATGTTTGTTACGATAACTTTATCTCCCGGCTTTAATCCCGACTTGATCTCTATTTGGTCTCCTATTGTTGCTCCAGTCTCCACCTGTCTTTTTTTTGCTTGATTTTCCTCGGCAACATAGACATAATAAGCATTCTCTTTCCCACTCAAGGCATATATAGGGATTGCTAAGACATCCACCGGGTTACCTAAGGTAATCCGAGTTTTCACGAACATCCCTGGTTTAAGAATATTGCTATTATTTTCGACCTTAACCCTCGCTTCGAACACTCGAGCTGCTTGATTAGCCACTGGGCTAATCAGCGATACTTCCCCTGATAATATTTTTTTGTCATCATCACTTGGCATAATCTGAACAACCATGCCCTCTTTAACTTGAGGTAGGTCCACCTGCTTAACATTTACCGTAGCATAGACGGACGAAACATCTTCTAAAGTCAATAAAGGAACTCCAGGGGATACCATCTGACCTAGATTTACGGAACGATAAGCAACTACACCTGCCAGCGGAGCAGTAACTACTGTCTCTTTAAGGGATAATTGAGCATTATCTACCGCGACTTGAGCAGAATTAAGATCAGTATGCGCCACGTCTAAAGCCAGTTTTGCTTTATCAACATCGTGTGCCGCCATCGCTCCTCCGGCCAAAAGCTTCTGGTATTGCTCATAATCTGCCTGAACATCGTTCAACCTCAATTGGGCTTTATGTAAATTATCTAGATTGGTGGTTAAGAGGGCCTGATAGTCTTGATCTTCAAGTGCTACTAAAGTGTCTCCCGCATTCACCCATTGACCGTTTTCAACGGTTACCTTACTTACTCGCCCGGTAAGCTTAGAACTCACGCTAACTTTGTTTATCGCTTCGATACTCCCATAAAGTTCAAGTGAGTTTTCCATTTTGACATTGCCAACATTCTTGACCTGAACTGTCTGAACAGGAGTGGACTGAGGTAAATCTTTTTGCTTTGCCAAAACAGCCTGAATTCGGTATCCAAGCAACCCTACCGCCGCAATGATGATCAACGAAACGAAGGTATATTTTAATTCTTTTTTCAATTTCCGCTCCTCCTCTATTCGCCAAAACTGTTAGGGCGCAATTATTCTAATTGGTTAGTTTCAACGGGTTCTGTTAGATTCCTTCTATAAAATTCAAAGATTTCATAATTATGTTCGCGGTACTCCCCCCGTGCCTCTTTTCAAATGGTTATAAAGCTTTATATAGCCTCACTCTCACTTATAGAAAGTTCGCTATTACCCTTACTTGAGGCCGTTTCAATAAATACTCTTGAAATTTCCGGATCAAATTGGATACCGGAATTTTTTTGTAGTTCTTCAAGTGCTACTACTTTTGACAATGCACTACGATAACTTCTTTCACTGGTCATCGCATCATAAGCATCAGCAATGATTCTAGCCTGAAGGGGTATTTCTTCCCCTTTCAACCCTTTTGGGTAACCCATTCTCCCATCCGAAATATCTAAATAACTGTCTGATACAATTGAAGAAATACAAAAAGTAGGGATATTGATCCCTACTTTTTATTTAGTGCCTATCTAATTCCTTCTTAGAATTTGACCACTTCAATTGGATCAAACCCCTTGCTAACCTTAACCTCACCGGAACCAATGTAAAAAATCTCCACAATTGGATTTGAGGCACCTTCATACATCTTTTGAACTTGAGCAGAGACCTTCGCGAAAGCTTTCTCTTTTTCATCTGCATCCGTCACGAACGTTGCCTTACCGGAAATTCGAACATTGTATCCGTCACTTGCACACGAAAATGCAACATTTGGGTTAGTTTGCATTTGCTTATAAACATTCTTTGTATTCGCAGTCATAAAATAGAATTTATTTTCTTCTGCAAACTGATATTGCCATCCCCTAACTTCAAGCTGTTCACCATTTGTAGTCGCAAAATAGCCCGGGGTTCCATCGGATAGGATATCCTTAAGTTGTTCAAGCGTCATTACATTAGCCCTCCAAATTGAATTTTACTTAAGGTGATATAATGCCCCTGCACAGAAGATTATATTCTCAGGCTGTCTCCTTGTTTCTGCTTTAAGGTCTAAGATATAAATAATTCTATTAATATTGTACGACTGACACTAATCACTCTATTTTTCATTTACCAAATTTAGTCATTCAAAATGAAAATCAACTAAAATTTAGTTATCTCCTATGATATGTCAGCCTCACTTGGACTATTGTTTATAGCTTAGCACCCTTTGTCAGGCCTTCGGGTTATTTCGTTATCTTTATAATTTTATTGGTAGAACTATCGTTTAAAGACGCACTATGCTGGTGGTCCTAATCGAAGCATGCCTAAATTTAAAAGGCACTAATAGAAACCTAAAAAGAGTTCGAAGTTTGATCTGCGTATTTTCTGTACTATAGGTAGTTTATTATTTCGAAGAAAAAGTATTTTAGTAAAAAATTACCCCATATCACTCCTACCTAGAGTAATACGGGGTAACATTTTCACATATAATTGGTGCGCCACCCAGGGATCGAACCAGGGACCTGCCGATTAAGAGTCGGATGCTCTACCAGCTGAGCTAGTGGCGCAAGCACTATATAGAATAATAAACCTATCCGAATGATTTTTCAAGTAGAAAAGCAAAAATGTCATAACAAATAACTAATTTATCCATTAGTTTTATATGATATATTATCTTTCACGTTTTAGATATTTACCAAATGCCTCTGATGACAAAAAGGTCCAGCTTGAGAAAGCTAGACCCTTTTTGTCATCAGAGGAACAATTCCTCAAAATATATTTATTTAGGTTTTATCACTGACTCTACTGAAGAAGATATTGAAGCACTAGGCTTCTTTTCAGCCTTCTTCTTCTTTTTCTCCTTGTTCTTAGGACTCTTATCACCCATAGTAACTACCTCCAATCACTAATTGACTTAAGTATACTCTCTTACAGATATTACCGCCATTAGCCGTATACGCTATAAGAGTCGTGGACCGCTTAGAAAGCTTCCTAGTGGTCTCCTACACTACCCCACCCCATTTTTACTAGCTGAAGGAGCGTATTCCGACCACATACAGCCTAGCTTCAAATGCGTAACATTTATATAGCACTATAACTCACTTCACGTACTACGCCCAAGGAAATTATATCCATTAACTATGCATATTAATCAATTGTATATAATCGTTCGTTCATGTTACCACTCATTTCGAACGATAGCTAAGCGCATCTTCTCTCGAGTCTGTTCCACCGTATACACAACCGAAAGGAGATTCGGCTAACAAGCCGAGCCATTTTACGATGTTTTCGTTTTTTCTCGAACCATTTTCTTGACTCCACTTCTTAATTAGTTTTTATTCAAATTGTTCTATATAGAACTGTTGGGCATAAAACACATTATACATTTTCTATAAGGTAAAGAATAAAGACTTCTGAGGAATTTTAAAATTTAATTGATATAAGAAACTTAAAAGAACAGTCTTATATATACTATATAAGACTGTTCTCCTCCAAATAATAATATAATATTGCCTTCAAGAATTATAGAGAAAGATGGTAAGTATAATCTACCATGTGATTGAAACATTTTTGGCATATGATTAGTTCTAATTGGAACAAGTAAAATCATTTAACATTGAAATGGAGGGGTGATTATGTGTATTGAATTTCCGCTTGCAATTTCAATTAGCCGTCAATTAGGAAGTGGTGGTAGCGTTTTAGGAAAAAACCTCGCAAAGGAATTAAACTTTGTATTTCTTGATCGAGAAATTGTTCGTGCGGCAGCAGATAGACTTGGCATTCATGGTGAAGAATTAGAAGACAATGAAGAAAAAATCAATTCTGTTTGGAAATCGTTTTTACTCAACTTCCAATATACAGATTTATTTTATGCTCCAGTTCCAATTCCAATAGTACCAAATGATAGAGAGATATATGAGGTAGAAGCTGACATTATATTAAGGGCAGCAAAAGAGAAACCAGTTGTTATAGTGGGTAGAGGAGCTTCACACATTCTAAAAGATCATCCCAACCACGTTAGTATTTTTTTACACGCAAAAACTGCATTTCGCCAAAAGAGAAGTCAAGAAATTTATAATATTTCTGAAAGCAAAGCGTCAAAACTCATATACGAGACCGATATTACTCGCCAAAGGCATCTTCATAAGTTTACAGGTCAAGATATGTATGATTTGAGAAATTACAACCTTACTATAGATACTAGCATAGTTGGGCTTGACATAGCGGAAAAAATCATTATGCATTATATTCAGTTAAGATTTGGTGATAAGATTCGAGATTATAAATGAAAATATAAAAGAATGGGAACGATAGAACTAAAAGAGCGGATCTAACCTTCATTTACTAACCCGACTTACGGATTAAATGGGACTAATTATTATCATCAAATGAATTATTCTTAATTTGATGCCTTACTTAATGCATTTCGAACGGCCTGAAATATTCCGTCACTGGTCTCCGTAGCTCCCGAAACTACATCGACATTCGTTGATTGGGTTTCAATAATTTCGTTGGGAAGCACGTTAAACACGTTTTGAGCATATCTTGGGTTTCACGGTTTGATAATATTTTATATTGGTGATTTTTTGGTTCTTCATCGCGATTCTATTTCACTTTTGCTCTTCTGTAATTCGCTAAGACGATTATTAAAATAAGTTTTGACTTGCTCAACATATTCCGGTTTTAGAGTAAATTTACTGAAGTAACAACTAAAATCTCTATCCATGCCGTAAGTCCCATACTCAGCCCATTCCTCATCAAGCGTACAAGTTGCTTTAATCTGATCGTACAAATAACTAGAGTTTGAAAATTTTTCAAACAGATTATGTAACTCGTTATCTATCTGTTGATGCGGCAGAAAAAGATTAAAAGGCTTTTTATAGTCGCCATATTTATATGTATCTTCTTCTTCCCAGACAAAAGGTTTTTCGCAAGATTCCAAGATAGCTTGACAGGTTTTAATCATCTTTTCTTTATTTCCTATCTCCAAGGACATCTTTTAACACCTCTAAAATTTATTTTATTCATTTATTATACAATGATATAGTACAAAAATGAACTTTATGGTTTATTATGAAAGTTTTCAATAGGGAGAAAGTTTAAAGCAAGATGGAAAACAACGGTTCATATTCTCAGCAAAGTGCTGGAATGGTTTATCCATTGCACCACAAAACATAGAATATCGTCAGGCTATCGCACTGTTCTATATCCATAGTTGAAAAGAGTTTCTAAGCAAAGATGAGGTAATTACCATATATTGAGGCTATGATAATACTTCTTTTCATAGTATTCTTCAAGTATGTTTATATCCCAGTATTTATCTATGTTTAGGGGGCATTGATTATGAACCAAGTCTGGGTAAAGGATTATCATGAACTCAACGACTTTGAAAAGCTAAAGCTATCAAAAGATGGCTTAGATATCGTTGAAAAAATTCCGGATTACAAAGAATCTGGATTTGAAACTATAGATCCTAAAGAGCGGGATCTCTTAAAATGGGCAGGGGTGAATGTCCAAAAACCGCGGGATGCTGGATATTTTTTAATGCGTGTAAAAATTCCCAGTGGAGTAATGAATTCAAATCAAGCCCGTGTCTTAGCAAATATCGCAAAAGATTATGGTCGGGGAATTCTGGATTTAACGACTCGTCAAGCTTTCCAGTTTCATTGGCTTACGATAGAAAATATCCCTATAGTTATGAACATCTTGAATAAATTCCAATTGCATACTATCGGGTCCGAAGGAGACTGTCCTCGAACAATTATAGGGAACCCCCTTGCGGGAATAGACCCTAATGAAACGATCGATACCCGAGTGATTGTACAGGAGGTTTTTGAATATTTTCAGGGAAACAGAGAGTTTTCAAATCTCCCGCGGAAGTTCAAAATTTCTATTTCGACAAATGTGTACAATACTGGGCATGCACAAATCAACGATCTAGCATTTACACCGGCGGTTAAAAAAGATGGCAAAAATAATATTTACGGATTTCATGTTTATGTTGGCGGTGGTTTATCGGCAAAACCCTATCTTGCCCAAAAGTTGAATCTATTTGTTTATCCCCATGAAGTGTTAAAGGTTTCAATTGCTGTTACAACTCTTTTTAGAGATTATGGTTATAGAAAGAATCGTCGACACGCGAGGCTTAAATTTCTCTTTGCAGATTGGGGCAGAGACAAGTTTGAAACCGAGCTTTTAAAACTAACTGGCCCTCTTGAAACCAGTGGAATAGACTTAACTTGCGGCTGGAATGCGGGATATTTTTACGGTGTTCATCCTCAAAAACAATTAGGGCTCAACTATGTAGGGTTATCCGTACCTCTAGGTCGGTTATCTGCGAAAGATCTACTTGAAGTCGCGCAATGTGCCGATAAGTACGGAGATGGTTCCATTCGGACGTGTCTTTCGAAAAATCTAGTGCTTGGTAATATACCGACTGAAAATATAGAGGCCCTCCTAGCGGAAAAGATCATCAAACGTTTTACACCGAATCCAAAGCCCTTTGTGGGATACACTGTTTCTTGTACTGGAAAGGAATTCTGCAATTTAGCTTTAGTTGAAACAAAAGAGTTTGCTTTGAGATTGGCACAAACCCTTGATGAAAAGGTTGAGTTAGATACTCCACTTCGAATCCATGTGAATGGCTGCCCTAATTCTTGTGGGCAATTACAAATTGCTGATATTGGATTAAGAGGTACAATGGGAAAGCTAAATGGTAAGACTGTCGAGAAATTCGAACTATCGATTGGAGGAAGCCTCGGAATGAATGCTGGCTTTGCAACAGCCCTCCAAGGGGCGGTCTCAGCCGAAAAGGTTGAAGAGGTTTTGGAGGACTTTATTAGCTTCTATAAAAATAAAAGACTTCCCCAGGAGTCATTTCATGATTTTGTTTCTCGGTTTGGATCTCAAGCCTTTCAGGAACTTCTTACCCCTTATACAGAGTTCCTAGGATTAGCTAGTAAATAGATTATGTTTCTCCATTAGTAAATTTATAAAGCGGCTGGTTGATACCAACCGTTTTTTCTGTAGCAGGAGGTTAAAAACTGGCACCTGTATTATTTACCATTGGGGATTTCTTACTGCGATCTCCGACTACTTTAATAGTAGAGCATATTTAATAGAAAGAAGAGTAAGCACGGTTCGGTGGCGAGGGCAGCAAGGTCAATAGCCCACAGCTAGCCGTCTACACCACGCATACTACACTTCCAAATTGGTTGGTCGGGGTTTGTTTATCTAGATATTCTTTAAGCTCAAATCAGAGCCTTTCGTAGGTTTCCTTTAGTAATAGTGCATCTTTCTCCACCATAGGGCCTTCAGATATGATACAACCTTTTACATTGAAGTACCTTATAGCCTTCAGGCAATCCACATAATTAAAGTCACTTTGTAGCAACGGGAGATGGTTCCGCTCACCTTTTTCATTGTAATTTACTCCTCCCATATGAATATGTAAGTCTTCCAAAGCCGATTTTCCGAGTTCATCTGAAACATACTGAAGTATTATAGCAAAATCATTAAGCCCTTTTAGTTTGCCGTTGTATCTTGCGTGTATATGTGAAAAATCAATACACAATTTACACGAGCTAATTTCTTTACACAAAGACACTAGCTCCTCAAGGGTGCCGAATTGTGTTCCCTTACCAGTTGTCTCTAATCTATAATCTACCCCGGTTAGGGGAAGACGTAATAAATTGTCCCTTATGGTATGATACGCACCCTCTTTGGAGTCTTCCAAGTAAAAGCCTGGATGAAAGACTAGACTCCTCCCCCCAACTTTGGACAACCCTTCCAGAGCTTTTAAGATCCTTTCTATGGATTGTTCCTGTTTATCCGCCTCATTTGCATTTAAATTTATGTAGTGCGAGCCATGTGCTGATAAGTAAAAATTATTTTTTAACTTAGCTTGTAATATAAGGCTATTATTGTTATCCGTAACATTAACGTTTCTGACAAAAAGAAGTTCCATTGCATCAAGCCCTATTGACTTAGCATAGTCTATCCCACTAGCATAATTAAATTTAGTGGAACCGTTTCCTAGCGGAAGACCAGATATGCCAAATAAAAGTGTATCCATTATCATCATCCTTTTTGACCTAAAGGCTAACCAATTTCACTAGGATCCATTTTAGAGTAATCCATCTCACATATCATTATGTCCAAATATCAATCACACTTTTGACTTCTTTTTTACAGAATTCTGCGAAGGGGCAGATGTTACACTTTGTGTTATGAGGATGGCAATACTATCTAATTTTAGCTCTAGTACCTTTATTAATACACGCCAAATCAAACTTAGAGTTGATTAGAGGAGTTTTATTTTATTATATGAGTATCCGATACATACCACATCGATTAGATGACATTTGGAAACTATTATATGCATAGCAATATGACTTTGAGGCACATTAATTGAGCCAGCCAGCGGCTAAGTGGCCGTTAACTAATACTTTTTCAAACAGAAAGGATGCATTATTATGCTAAACGAAAAATTATTGGACGTACTTTCTCATCCCGCAGACGGAGCTGTCTCTATCGTGACCAACGGTGACGATGGCCCACATTTAGTGAATACTTGGAATAGCTATATAGTCGTCACACCGGATGACAAACTATTAATCCCAGCTTACGGCTTCAACAAAACTGAAAGAAACCTTAGCGTGCATAACGATGTTATTCTATCGATTGCCAGCAGGGAAATTGAAGGTTACAAAGCAAAAGGAACAGGTTTTATCGTGAAAGGAACTACCCGTTTTGTGAAATCAGGTGAGGATTTTGATCGTATGAAAGAAAGATTTTCATGGGTTCGTGCAGTATTGGAAATAGCTGTGACATCTGCGAAACAAATGCTTTAAAATGAGCCTACAATATGTTCAGGGTTTGCATTGTAGTATATAGATACCCTGGGCATTATCGACATATAAACAAGACCAGCATTCTTAGTAAAGCTGGTCTTGTTTGACCCACCCGAGATGGTCTATTGATTTCTAATACTTTTCATATTTCACCTCTACTTCCTTTAAAATACATAAATTCTGTTCCCAGGTACACCCTCGACCCCAATTTACATCACAACATATTTCCGTGGACGTAGATGGTCCTAGTAAATTGTTACACAATTTACACCCCAACTCTGGAACCCTTACCACAATCAGCTTTCAGCTGTCTATTTCTTAAGACAACTGACGGTTTCGACGTGCGCTGAGAAACTATTTTTCTGCTCGGCCAGATCCGACGAAACCCTACAGTAAGCACAGACCTTGAGCTTTTTCTCCATAATAACTGTTGCTTCAATCGTTCGTATCTTTTTCATGTGACTCCCTTCCTCCCTCATTACACTGAATCGGCAAGGTTGTGGGAACATATTCTTTTCAAAAAAATATCCTACGCTCGGTAATAGTCCGGGTGTAGGAATGATAGCTCTAATTATGATCGAAGTCATTGATGATCTGATCCAGTTCAGCCCAACCTTTCCAGCCGAGATGCCAAGGATCTTGCATAAAATAGAGTTCTCTCTCATGAGAGGAAAGATCAACGCATTGAAATCCCGCATCCTGGATAATTCGGAAAACCTTTTGGTAATATGTTTTTCGGATATCTAAAGATAGTCCGGTATAATCACGAAAAAGTCCGTTATGTGGAATCATTACAAAAAGTGGTCTTACATGTTTTTCTTTAAGAAGCTCCAGCATTAGTTTAAGATCATCGTACTCCACAGAATCATTTAATTTATTAGCTCCTTTTTGGTAACCCTTCGTAGCCGGTTTGACGTTTTTGGCGTAGAGATCATCCTCAATATTAAAGTCATTTTTCATTTTTGTTTTGGCTAGAGTCACAGCTTGTTCCTTAATTTTCTCCCAATTGACGGCTTGGTCTGATGTCGGAGAGGCAAGCTTAGTAACTATCCTGCGGTCTAATTTAGAGGAAGCTATCTTTACATTTCGGGCATCTTGAATTTGCATTGAGGCATACTCAAGACGTACCTGCGGCCACAAGAATAGGCGCGTCATGAGCGATTTCCAGTCAGAACTTTTGTAGGTTGTTAAGTATTCTTTAAGGAGGTAGTCATCCTTAGCAACTTGAGGAAGATCCAATATACGTTTGACGATCCGGTTTTTCAGCTTAGGAGACAAGTCCGGATTAAACAGTACGTCATATACCTTCAGTGGGGAAGAATTATCGGAGAACTTGTCGTTAGGGATTCCTTGCAAGTTTCCGAACCAATCAGGAGAGAAAGTTATGACAATCTTTTTCTCTTTTATATCATTCTGGGCAGCGATATTAAGTATATGCACCAAAGTTTGACAGCTCCCACGCCCAATAATAAACGGGGTAAAGTCTGTCGGCCGATTGGCAAAAACGCGGGTGGGGTTAAAATCATAACCAGTTCCCAGTTCGGAAGAGCCATACATTGGCAAGACGTCCCCGGTTTTCATAGCCTTATGCTGAAAAATACTTCCTAACAAGACTTCTTGAGGGGGAGCTAACCCAGCCGCTTCAATCACACCAGGCGTCAGCCAGAAATAGTCTGCAATATCTTGGGTAATTGCTCCTGTATACAAGATGGTTAGCCAAAATATTATGAAAGCAATCACCATAGGGCCTAACCGTTTAGCGTTCATCATAACCACTCCTAGGGTATATTCCTACAGGTAGGGGACCAAATTGCCCAACCGCTCATTATGTATTCGCCGATTCAAATATTTTTCCTTCCTCGCCCTATAACTAGAAGTTATGACAACTGCTGTCAATACCCTGTCTGTTTTTCTCCGGGTTACTCTGTTTCACTATAGTATTCGTTGTGAAATTATCTAAATCCTGCGACAGACAAATTTTGAGGGTCCCGGAGCCCAATCTAAAGCGGTCGGCAAGGCCTTGGTAGCCGTCAACAATTCTACTTTAAACTGATTGAGATAATCAAGCAAGTAGTATTTAAAATGAAGTTCCCTGACACTTGAATGGAGCGCCTTATCAACTTGGCTTGAGGCATAGCCATTTCGTGCTAATGATTGCAGGGCTATATACCCCCTCCCCTCACTATAGTCAACTCGAATTAGTTCCAAGGCGACACTCTGGCCATAATAGGAATCGGTTTCTGGGAGGGTTTCAATAATACCAAAGAACTTCCTGCCCCGACTATCACACAGAGTATTCTTTTAAATCGGGCCAGAGAGTAAAGACTAACCCCAGTCGTCATTACGACGTCTGGTTTCTAGGTTTCCTGCCCAATTCTGACTGAGTGGAAGCTTAAATCCACCTTAAAGCTTGTATCCTCCATCTGCCCAAACTCAGCGACCAGACCACTTCGACCAACCATAGCGAAAATTACCAACGGTAACGGAACATTTACATACTTACATGTTCCCGTGGGAGAGCCATACCCCAAAACATTTCACCAAACAGTACCGACATGTTCCCGTGGACGTACCCAGAAAACATTTAACGATAATTTCTTTCAAAAACAATGGGGTCATCTAAACTCCCCAACGTTCACATACTTACTTGTTAAGAAAGACAGCCACCCCGGCTGGGTCTTGCAGGGTCGAAATGTGTGAACTGGAGGATCACATTGTTTTAATATCTAGCCATCCTATTATTTCTATGAATCCATCTATCTCTAAGCTTCCCTTCAAATTGTTTTTTGCAACCAGAAGAGTAGGTGTTCACCAGGATATGGCGTCCGACGACGCGGGTCGGAGGCTAGGCGTTAAGGGCCTAGACAACGTTTTTCAATCCAAATTTCCATAAGACGGCCAGTAGCGTACCAATTGACTTGGTTTTATTTTTAGGAGAATTTACTCAACGCATCCTCAAGTCGAGCAAGAACCAGGGGCCATGCTTGCTGATGTCCATTTCTTGACTCTTCATCCGGAAACCCAGCGTGAGTTAGTCGTAATATAGTTCCGTCCTCAATTTGTTTCAATTCTACTGTCACCACCGTCTCAGCTCCTTTAGTTCCACCAGCACCTGTTAACCATGTAAGTTCAACCAGTCGCTCCGGCTCAAGTCTGAGAAAGCGACCATAGTGTGGATGACGCTTCTCTTCAAAGGACGTTTCGAAGAAGAAGACATCATTTACCTCCGCTTTCATTAAAACTGATCCTGGCATTGCGAACCAGAGATCAAATTGTTCAGTCCATGCTCGGTACAATATATTGGGTGTAGACGGCATTGTTCGCTCCACAGTAAGACTGAATGGCCGTGATGACAAATCTGGAATACTTATTCGTGTTATTGGGTTCATGGTTTGCTCTCCTTTGTTGATTCATCCTACAAACAGCTCACTACCACCTGAGATTTCCCTGACGGAATTGATATCAAAAAATCCTTCCGTTATTATTCTATAAAGATCAACGGAAGGATTAGAAAGAACCCTATGTTATAATGGCACGCAAAGACAAGCCGAATCCCTTACCTTAATGTCCTGCTAGAACAAAGGCAATAACAATCAAACCAATGACAAAACGGTATACTACAAAAAGTCCAAAGTTACTAGTTTTTAAATATCTTATTAAAAATGAAATACTTAAAACACCAACGACAAAGGATGAAATAACGCCAACTGAAAAGGGTAAATTTATGGAAGCCATCGTTAAATGCCGAAGTTTTAGAACTCCTGCGCCCAAAATGATTGGCGTAGACATAAGGAAAGAAAATCGAGCAGAATCTTCCCTAGTCATAGTCAAAAAGCGAGCAGTCGTCATAGTGCTTCCTGAACGAGATACTCCAGGAATAATTGCTAAGGCTTGTGAAAGACCGATCCATATCGCTTCTTTCAATGTCATTTTATTTATTTTGCGAATTTCACGTTTCTTATCGGCAAAATATAGTAGTATTCCCATACCAATCATCATAATTCCGATGAGCAAAGGGGAACGAAAAACGGTCTCTGCTTTCTTCTCCAGCGCGAGACCAAACAATCCCCCTGGAATGGTCGCCACAACTAAGCACCAGAAGATACGCTTATCGTCCGATGCACCTCGCCTTAGAGCCGCTTTGAATAATTTGACCCAATCTTTCCAGAAATAGAGAACCACAGCCAAAAGAGTACCCATGTGAAGCGCGACGTCAAATGTTAAACCTGGATCTTCCCATCCGAAAAGCCATGGGACTAGTATAAGGTGCGCTGAACTAGAAATGGGCAGAAATTCTCCCAATCCTTGGACAATACCTAATATCAATGCGTGTATAACTGTCACTTTTCACCCTCCATTATCAAATATATAGCTTTTACACCGTTTGGATCAATATGTATTATATCCCATTTCTATAATCAACGAGCGCTGACAGCAGACTAGTAACCTTTCCTTTCGGGAATGACCCGAAGTTCTATAGTCTCAGTAAGGTAACCGCAACACTTTTACCCTTTTTTACAGCACTTTCTATGTTTATTTCTTGTAGTATTTTTTGTTGCGTCCCAGAAATCTTTACTTCTAGGAAAGCCTTTTACTTTATCCCATTTTTTATAAAAAGAATGAAGTCTTTCGTATCGCAATACTCTAACACAGAACCCCTGAACTTTCCTCATTTTCCTAAATCGTCATACTTTAAACCTTCCTTACTCAGTTTACCTGCTAGATGCACCTTACTAAAATGCGTTTATGTTGTTGATGCAAAGCCAAACTTACTCGTACCTTAAGGCATCAATAGGATCCATTGCGGCGGCTTTTCTCGCCGGAAACACCCCGAAGACGATACCGATTGCGGCAGAGAAGCCGAATGCCAGCAATACGGAGGTCGGGGAAATACTGGTGTTCATCGTTAAAGCGTTTCCTGCAAGGTAGGATCCTCCATAACCGAGGGCGATACCGATGCCTCCCCCTAAAACACTGAGCACAACCGCCTCAATAAGAAATTGCAACAATATATCCTTACTTTTAGCTCCAATTGCTTTCCGAATTCCGATTTCCCGTGTTCGTTCGGTGACCGATACAAGCATAATGTTCATGATTCCGATTCCTCCGACTAGCAGGGAGATGCTCGCAATTCCACCAAGGAGCATGGTCAACGTTTGTGTTACTCCTTGCATGGTTGCTAACATATCGGCTTGATTCTGAACCTTGAAATCGTCCGCTTTACCTGCCTGGATTTTATGGGCTTTTTCCATTTCTAAGGTAATATCATCTTGAGCCGTTTGCATAAGGTCCGCTGAAGAAGCCGATACCAGAATATTACGCAACGTCTTTTTTCCGAGTAAGCGCGCCTGAACGGTTGTGATCGGAGCAATAATCATATCATCACTACTCTGAAATCCGTTTGACCCTGTGGCCGTTGTTACCCCAATAACTTGGAAAGGTACGTCTTTTATTTTAATGACTTGCCCGATGATATTAGCATTCGGGTCCCCCATAAGGTTTGTAACCACTGTCGGGCCGAGTACAGCAACCCTGGCGTTGCTATCCACATCTGCTTTTGTAATAAAGCGGCCACTGGCCATTGTAACATTTTTAACGACTTCATAACTCTCTGTTGTCCCACTTATTTGCGAGGCGGTGTTTCCAGAACCCAATACCACTTGAAAATCGTTATCCGTAAACGGCGCTACAGCTTTCACGGCTGTTCCTAATTTTATCTTGTCTACATCATTCATGCTTAGGGTGGTTGAACTGCCAACTCCCCCTTTAACCCCTCCGGAATTTGACTGCCCTGGGGTAATCGTGAGAAGGTTGGAGCCCATGCCCTGAATCCGGGCAGTAATAGAAGCGGTTGCTCCATTCCCGATTCCGACCATTGCAATGACAGCGGCTACTCCGATAATAATCCCGAGCATTGTCAATGCTGATCGTAGTTTGTTGGCTCGTAAAGCCCTAAGAGACAAGCGGATGCTTTCTAAAAAGTTCACGCTTCTAATCCCTCCTCAATAAACTTCGATTGTATTGGTTTATAGTTATTACTTATTACTTGAACCATAGCAACCGCCTAAATGTTTAGGCAAGGTTTTGAAGAGTAGGGAACTCTCCAGACAATGAAACATGTAATAACTAAAAGGCGAGGGTGTACCATGAATTCATTGTTTGTGATTTTTTTCATTCTCACTTGATGTATGAAATTTTGTAGCGTGTCTTTCAAAGGCTAACTATGTGAAAAGACCAATTAAGGTTGCGTCGTTGCATTTTCTTTTAATTTATTGCCTTGTTGCTTAGCTTTCTTTATGTGATACCAGGTGGATGCAAATAACACTACTGTAAAAAAGGCAACACTTATGCCTCTATCTATAATTATTCCCAAGCTCTTAGCCCCCTCTCAATTTCACTTATACGCAATAACATATCATTTTTTCCTTAGAAACAGCTTAGAAATAGATGTCATAGATCGTCTCAGGTTTCCTTTAGTTGCGAATATCCCATATTTCTAGAATTTCCACAGCACTTTGCCCAAGGAGCTTGTGGTGGTTGCCGGAGTGATAATTTACGGTGCCCTATCGAATGCCGTGCCAAAACTTGTCATCGACAACATGGGCGGATTTTTGTTTTGAATGCAACGAGTATCCATGTGACAACAATTTGAAGGCAAGACAAGAGAAAAATGGCTGGAGCGAAACAATCGAATGAAGGAAATAGGCGTTGAGAATTAATATCTGGAACAAAGTAAATTGCCCAGATATTAAAAGCAAGTCTATTGACAGATGCCTTTATGTCCATACTTTCAATTAAATACCCTTAGGGGTACCAGGGTATTACTCTTGCATTAATTAGCAGTAGATCCTATTAGTTAAGTAAATTTACAAGGAGGAGTTAGTGTAAAAATGTCGTTAACAACAGAGCCATGGCCGAAATGTTTTACATTTCGGCCATGGCTCTGAATAATTATACGATTACATGGCAATGTGTTTTATAAACTTACAACTTAATTAAAACTTACCAACTTAATTCCATTAATACAAACAAACAGTGTCGTGCGCCAATTAAGTCGGTAACTAATATATCGACTATGAACATTGATATTAAGCTTAGATGTCAAATGTCATTTAAGAATAATGCGAAGCTGATAACTAAATTGGGTTAGTAAGCTAGTTTACTCTTTATAAATAATACTTTTATATCCTTATTTGTTGGATTTCTAAATTTATGCCTTCTGTTTGAAAGAATTCTTACAGTATCACCTTCGAAGAGGAGAAATTCTTCATTTTGAAACTCGATATATGTTTCTCCTTCCAACACATAGGCTATTTCCTCTCCTTCATGCTGAGAAAATCCTCCATAGGTTTCACTATTAGATTTTAGATTCATCAATAGTAGTTCGACGTTTGACTTTAACGGATTCGGAGTTAAAACGTCATATATAATATGTTTTTCATCTGGGTTGTATATTTTTTTTCGGTCTTCTTTTCTCAATATTAAAGACTCGTTATCTATCTCCTCTATAAATAGTGCAGACAAAGGAATTCCTAATACAGATGAAATAGATTTTAATGCACTTAAAGTAGGATTTCCCATATCTCTTTCTAACTGACTTAACAAAGAAGAACTTAATCCTGTTAGTTCAGCAAAATCTCTTATAGTTAAACTTTTAGCTCTTCTATGTTCAATAATTCTTTTGCCTATTTTCATATCGCCCATAGTCAATCTCCTTAAAATAAAACTATTTATTGTATTATAGCACAATTTGTTCAATATAATAAATATTATTCACTATATTGATATACCCTTTATGAATTGATATAATAAACCCCACTTGTTCATTATATTACACATTGTGCAATGTAATGAACACGGAAAGAGGGGGATATAAGAAATGAAAAATGTAGCAGACAGAAAACCTTTGATTGCAGATATATCTCTTTTATTAGTTGCTTTAATCTGGGGAGGAGGTTTTATAGCTGCCAAAGTTGCATTATCTTGTATTACACCATTTTATCTACTGGCCTTTAGATTCATATGTTCTGGGTTACTTCTGAGCGCTATATTCTTTAAAAAAATAAGAAAAATTAATAAGCAAAGTATATTATCAGGTGTTGTCTTGGGAATAATTCTGTATGTTGGGCAAGCATTTCAAACTATAGGACTAAAATATACCACAGCTGGAAGACAAGCATTTTTGATAGCATCCTATGCCGTATTAGTTCCCTTCATTTCATGGATGTTAACTAAAAAGAAACCTACCATTCCATCTATATTATCAGGCTTTCTTACGTTAATTGGTATTGGCTTGTTAAGTTTACAACAAAATTTATCATTAACTTATGGAGACAGCTTAACACTACTCTTTGCCGTTATGTTTGCGTTCCAAATAGTCTTCATAGGCATATACGCTAAAAATATTGACCCCATTCATTTAACCACTATCCAATTGCTAACAGCAGGTACTTTGGCATCAATTAGTGCACTAATATTTGAGCCAACTATTGAGTCTATAAATTATAAAAGTGTGACTGGTATCTTATATCTTGTAATATTTAATACAACTATTGCATTTTTAGTTCAAAATATCGCACAGAAATATACTTCTGATACCCACACTTCAATAATAATATCTCTAGAAGCAATATTTGGTTGCTTCTTATCTATCATTATATTGGGAGAGGCCTTTACTAAAAGGATGTTCATTGGCTCTATATTAATCTTTATTGCCGTAATTTTATCACAAGCTAGCAATAAGATTCTGAATTTTAAAGGATATATAATTAAATTCTTAAGATGAGATCTATTAATATATTTAGTGACAATCGTTGTTATTTATATGACAACATTAATTATAACTCAAAGTTGAAAAACGTTTTTAAGGACTGAGCATTATATACTCAGTCCTTAAAAACGTTAAATTCTAGACAGCTATAGCTAAAAAACTCGTCTGCTAAAACTCTTTTTCAAGATACCACCAACTGTTGTTTTACAATAAAGTTTGTTGTAAATAGCGTACATTTCTGGACCCATTTTTAAAATAAAGTTTGTTTATTTACTTTAATAATTCTATCATTTTTTATAATAAAGTTTGTAGTAACTGAGATAAGATGATCAGTCCTTGTTGTAATCAATTGAGACTTTTGAGTATTAAGCACTCAATGTGCGTTGATGTTACTTCATTACCACCCAGACCGTTTCCCTAGATAAGCTAAAGAGAAAACACATGAAGCCTTTTAACTGAAGATTTAAAATATAAAATAGCTTGAATAACAAAAATTGTGCTATCTGTTTCGAGAGCATCATTTAAGACTTCAACTTGATTTAAACTTGTAGCATTTTTTTTACGGTCTCGATAATAAATTTCATTGAATTAAATGCTGCTAATTCTTGATTTTCGTCAGTTTTGTCATATCCCCAATCACATATTGCTTTTACCATAATACAATCAACTTGGTTACCAATTGCTACAGTTATTAAACCAGCACTTTCCATATCTCCGCCTATAATCTCTGACTCTTGCTCCTTTAGTGTATTTATAAAATCTTTTGAGTTAACAAGTGTTTCACCTGAAGCAATAACACCTATATGTACACCTGAGCTTGTCCAGTCAACCGCTGTCATGTCAGATATTTGCCTTAAATACGTTGAAACTTGTGTTTTATCACCTCTAGGAATAATTTTAGTTTCATTTACTTTTTTTATTTCATAATTCCATATTTGAGATGCGATTAGTACATCTCCTATCTTTTGTTTATCGGGATTCGCCCCGAAAGCAATACCGCCCATAATTATGTAATCTGGTTTGAATTTATCCATTGCTTTCGAAAGAGTCATTATTGAAGCCCCTGGCCCAGTTAGCCCCATTTGAGATTTGATAATATAAATATTCATGCTTAAAGTTATGATAGAATAATAACCAAAATCATCTGTTCTTTCATTAACTGTAAATTCATCTCTAAACATTTTCAAAGCATACCTAAGTTCAGTAATTGTTGTAACGACTACTAGTAAAGTTTTCTTTCCATTAACATCCATTGGTGATACCTCCATAAAAATCGGTTCTAATCTTCTGGCCTTATTTAAAATATTATCATAATAAAAGAGTAGATCAGTAATATTTAATGCAGGCTTAGTCGAATTTGTCGAGACATACTCAATCAAGCCTAATCCATTATTATATCTGGCTCTCACTAAATTAGATTGTTCATTAAGTAATCCAATTCCGTTTGCAATCTTTTTCAAAATATAATACAGTTCTGGGAACATAGGATCGAGCTTAATTTCAATATATTTTTCTATAGGAAAACAACTTAGATCCAAGATCTTTTTATAAATTTTGTAACTCGTATCCCATTTGTTATTAGCTAAAAAATCATAGGCTTGTAATTGCGGTATATCAGTAATAATAGTTCCATTACCAGCATTTAGATACCTTTGTGTATATTTCTCGGAAATAAACATTCTTAGTGAAAGCTCAATTTGCCTTTTAGAATGATAATCACTAATTTTCTCATTTAATAATTTATCAAATAAATGGATCGTTATTGCAGACTTTTGATCACCTAATATCAAAAGTGGTACCTGCCCTTTAATGATATCAAATGCAGATGTACTAATCTTTTCTCTTAAAAAATCAAACTTTTCTTCCAAGAAATTTTTCCGTAGCAAATCAGTTGTTGAACCATTTAAAGTAATAACATTATTTCCCCAAGACGATATAGAATCATGGAAATACATTGGGTATCTATTTTGATCATTTGCATATAATATCTGTCTACTTAATACAAAATCTTCGAGAGAACGATGATTTGTAAAAAACTGAACTATATCACATATATCTAATTGCCTTAAATATGTTGTCGTCTTTGGTAATTCTATATTACTCTCCCACAGGTGAGAATAGGAGGCATACGGAGGCCTTAGAGACATAAACATTGATTTCGCAACAATATCAAGCGCCAAATCATCAAACAACGTTAATTTAATTGACTCTCTTAGTTCTCTATCCAAAAAATGATAATAAATAGACTCAGAATTTCTTTTATTCATTAGTATCGCCAAATAGCTTCAGTTGAGGGTCTATCGGATTTTCATTACTCTTAATAAATGAGATTAGATCTATCTTCTTAACTTGCTTTGCATGAACTTCAGGTTCAAAAACCACATCATCTTCTCGTATTTCAAATATTTCTTCAATCTTTGAGCCAATGGTGAAATATTTTATCTTTTTTCCATGCTTTTTAGCTAAAGCAATTTCAAATAATACTCCATCTGCAATTGGTCCAAAAACCCATAGTTCCTCACAGGTCTGGATCAATTGATTATTACCACGTCTTATAATATCCCTTGGTACCCTATCACTCAGAAAATAATCAAATACTCTGAATGGGTTTATTGGTAAAAGCTCTTTTTTTAATACATATTCACAAATTATATCCCTGCAATAAAAATATACTTTTGATTGTGCCGTAAAAATCAATTTCATTGTATCTATCTTACTTTTTTTGATATTTAGAAACTTAATGCTGTTCTCAACTTGTTCTAGATCATCATTAAGTTCTTGAGCACAATAAATACCACTCACGAGTGCAGCTACAAGACCACGAAATTGTCCAGAACAGTCGCCAGGTACCCAGACTTTTTCATTAACCATTTTCAATTTCTGATAATCAAAAAGAGGATATTTTCCGATATACTCAATTTCCGGTCCGTAAACACTTGTATTATTTAATACTGCATCTTCGTTTAAATTAACAAGCATACCAATATATTCTTTTATAATAGAATCGCAATTTTTGCCAATAAACTTAAAATTATTATCCATATATTCGGATAAAGAAATCTTCTTCTTCGATATATTTTTTAATAGTTCATTTATTTCTTTTCCATAGGGGCTATTTTCTGTTTTGATTCGTATCAAAACACCTATATTTGAATGATTTGTTTTTTCGTCTAAACTATATCCATTATATGAAACAAAATCGTCAAATTTAGATTCAAGAACAGACCCATCTTTACAGCAACAAAAAGTACGAATTTCAACACTATCATTAATCTTTTTTATAAATTTATAGTCAATTGATTTATCATTATACACATTTAATAAATCAGATAATGTTTCAATCCTAACTCCAGCTTCAACAATATAGTTATATTCCCTACTAATAAAGCCGACTTTTTCAAGTAGTATCGACCCATATTTCCCTGCAGAAAAAACAACATATTTAGCTTTATAACAACTCTGATCTTTTGTTTCAATTATGTAGAAACCTTCTTCTTTACTAATAGAAATTACTTCAGAATTAAATTTAATGTAAGCATTTAGCCGAGAATATAAATAATTATTTAGCTCAACTCTTTGCTTGCTTGTTAAGTAAAAAGAATCATATTCCTTTCTTTCCCCAAATTCATAGAAATCCTTATTTAACCAAGATTCGTCCCATTGAAGAATATCTACGTCTATCTCTTTCAAAATACTTTGAAATCGAGTATATGCTTCTTTGATCAATAGATTATTTGTCATTGTCCATAACTTTGTTGCAGCAGGAGGAAAAGAAAGCTTCCCATCAGAAAATAAGCCGCTGCCACCAAAACCTGAAGGCACGTCTGAAGCTATCTGGTATGATCGTTCATTAAGATGTTTACCCTTTTCTAAAATAAGGAATTCTCGTTTTGACTTAATCAATTCATGAGCACTCATTAAACCAGCTGGCCCACCACCAATGATAATAACATCATATATATTTGAAGTAGTATTAATACTCTCGCCTCCCAATAAAGCAATTGGAAATAAGTCTTACAAAGTGGAAGTTACCTTTTCAATTCATCACTAATTCTGGTGGAATTATACCTTCATATTCTGGTGACGATGTTACCAAATCAACTCCCCTTACTTCAATTAAATCTAAAAGGAAGATTCATCATGTCTATGTCATGTTTGCTGAAAGGAGCATGGATATTTAAAGTGTTAACTCAAAAGTAGTTAGATAGGCCCCAATATTTAAATAAAATAGTTTACTCGATCTCAATTTCTTGCTCTTGATTTTCGATTTCTGCTTCGATAAGGGTTCTAATTGGTTCATAAATCAGTATATCTTGATTTACTGCTTCTTCTCAAGCGAATTTGCAAGAATATCATGCCCATTTTTTCTTTCGCTCTTAATTATAAAAGGTGCAATTTTCTTTAAAGAATCAATATCTTCCAAGAAAATTGATCTAAACAATCTTTTGAGGAGATCAGCATTCATGTCATTCATCTCATTTCTAGCGTGTCAGTAATCATTAATTATATAGGAACACCACTAAGCGCAGAAGAGCGAGTTGCCTCTTCTTTACATCTATTATATATATAAAGGAATATTTCAACAAATTCTCTAAATATTCCTGCCAAAAAACAAATATTTGAAAATAATAACAAAATCATTAATATTTAACCCCAACGAATTTTGTTCAATAGCTCTTTTAACTCGATTCATCCTGTATATATTTTCCATACTTATTAAACATTTAATTACATACTAGTCCGTGGAGTTGAGTTGGTGAAAGCAGCAGATAGGGCATGTCCAAATTTTAAAACTTTAATGTAGCTATATTTCAAGGAAATCTTCCTCTTCTATAAAATTTAAGTTCTCCCAAATAACTGCTGCCCAATCAATTATACTCCACTTACTTAAATGCTTAACCTTAACAATTCTTAACACTGGATGATTAAGTATTTGACTCTTTCGCCAACTCCCGTAGTTGTTGATAAGGCCATGCAACAGTCCTTGTACTTCACTGAAGAGTTCGACCTCAGATAGCTTTCTTTTATCGCGAAGTTCAATTATTAGCGTTGAAAGTTGCACTTTTTCTGGTCGCTCTACCTCTAGAATGTACTTGGGTTTGTTCCTATGCTCAATTGTTACCAAAGCATATTTTCTTGGCCCGCCATCTTCATTTCGAGAAAACTGCCTTCCTGATGGCAGCACATCTATTTTGGGTGGAGAAACCGAGATTACTGGGCTAAACCTGGCAATCACCTCTAACATGCCACGAAATTGCTCAAGACCATTGTCATTAAAACCTATAACTACATTTGGTCCCCGGAAATCCAAGGGACGCACTTCGCTGTTACCAGTATAAAAGACTTCTTCGCCTGAGAACATTACTTCTGGAATCTTTCCTGACTCTTTCTCTAAGTGGGCTAGTCGTTCCTTTTCACGAGCTTCCATTCCTGCCTTATCTTCGATTTCTCGTCTTTCCCGTTTACTAAACTGCCTATGATTTTCATGGTTATTCTTTTCTCTATAAGCATTAACCTCACGGTTTTGCCTAACTAGCTCGGGAAGTTCGGTAAATGATAAGACGTTATTAGAAACCATACGTGTCACTGTCTTCGAATTACTTGTCGGATTATCAATTACAATCGATTTATCTTTGTTAATGCTTGAGCGTTTCTTCCTTTTAACAGCTGACCTATGACCAATAATTTCAACGTTCTTTCTATCAGTAAAGGACTTATGCGCATACTCAATCTTTTTGTAGGGTAATTCTAAACCCTGTACTGAAACTATTTCTAAGACAATAATTGCTTGACCCTGTTGAATAGCCCTTACTTGCCATATGCAAGAACGATCCATCGGAGGAACTGCCGTAATTTTTTTGGAACCAATCAAATCCTCATCTGTTAAAGTAAAAAGGGCCAAAGGGAGGTTAATGTCACCGCGTGGGTAGACTCCATTATAAACTGAATTCCACACTTTCTTTGCTAAAGGATCAGTAATGAGCCATGCCACATGATTTACAGAAGAATCCATGATAATCTTCCTTGGCACATGTGGATCAAAGTTTATCTTTAATAACCCTTCAATTGATTTCACATATGTAGCAACAAAGTCAATCCCGTTTGGTTCTAGTAGAGCTCTAGCCAAAGTTGCATTTGGAGTTAAAAAACTCCTGATAATTTCTACACAAGGAATAATCACGTGCAATTCCTTGCATTGACAGACCCATACGTATTCTTCACTTGCCTCAGAATTCTTAAGCTCGATCAAACCCGACGGTAAATCTTGAACCCTGAGTAATTGGCCCTCTGATGGATTTGAAAGTGATAGACTAACTAATGTCCCCGATCTATGGAACTCACTCGGTAGACCCTTAATATAGAATTGTCCTATCCGGAAATATGGAAGTAAGCCCCATGAAATGTTAAGCAGTTTTATTGTTCCATTCTCACCTTCGAGAACTAACGGAACTTTCCATTCCTGATTCTGCTCTTTGAATGGGGATTTAATCCAAAGCAGTTGAACTGACTCACCCGGACTAAACGGCCAACCTTTAATGAACATAACTCATGCTGCCCCCAACTCCTCATATATTTGCTTCAAGAATAGCCTAATTCAAATAATTACTGTCTCCGAAATCCTTTGTGTTTTGTAGAATACTATTACTTTCAATTAAAAGTTGAATCCGTTGAATATCATCTTGAATAAAGCTCTCAACATTACTCAGGTATTCTGGTCTTATGCCTGCTTCCCGAATAACTTCCCATTTCTTCACAGAACCTTTACGCTGGAATATTTCCTTTGTTACGCCAACGATACGCCGTCGCTGAAATTCGCTCACCGATTCTGAGACTTTCTCCAAAAAATCCGCTGTCCTTGGCAATTTGTCAATATGGCGCTGAATCACAGCCCGTTGACCAATTGATTTTGCTAAACGAGAAGAGGTAATTCTAACTGGCCGGGATAAGCTTAACAATTCATGATTGGCACCTTTGAGCTGGAAAAGTATTTCGATATCCCTAGTCTTCCAATCAACTCTTACCTTTGTGTCTTTTGCCAGTTTCTTCGTGAGTGGTGGGGGAAGATGTTCTTCTAACCAATCGGGATTATTTCTATAAAACCAAGCATATTGTTTTTGTAAAGCAAAACGCATTTCAGTTCTGCAACATTCCGGGTTTTCTTTTAAAAAAACCGTAATGTCTTTAGCATAGCGTTTAAAAAAATCAGCCTTACTCTTGGATGGTCCTGGACTAACTGGTTGTTGTACCCTTATTTTACATCCAAGTTGTTCGGCAAGCCCTAATTTGTGAGCATATTTGACTATAGTGTTCGGGTCACAATTCATTATTCGTCCTATTTCCCTGAACACGACATTACCTTTTTTCAATAAGCTATGTAGTTTTGCCTCCCATACTGGGCCAAAGTTTTTAATCCGCCCAATTCTATATTTATCCTCCGGCGTAAGATCTGGACCTCTTCGGGAATAGACAAACCCACAATGACAGGCAAATGTACCCACTGGTTTGCGTGTTTTATAATCTGCGGAAATCTTACAATCAACTACTACTGGTTGTCTAAAGTGTTCGGCAGCGGGATTTAAGCAATACCATGGAGGTTCACCAAAGACTGGGACTGGTCTAAAGTCATTCCGAAAAAATTCTTCAGCACTTCCACTTAGGAACATCATTAGCAGAATATGGCGGATTGGATGTACAACTCTTTTCGGTTTTCTGGTAATAACCTTAAGCCAATTATATTCATTCCCCTTACCCAACCCTGACTCCATAATGGACAAAATACTACCACCATAAAAGCCATATATTGCAAAAGCTAGATCTTGTTGTGAAATGTGCCCTTTACTGGTCAAAAAGCCTTTGGCGTTCATCAAATGTAAATACATTTGATGAACTCTTACCTGGCTATTGTCAATCAGATGATGATTCAGTAAATGATGTACCGATTCAGCAACCTGGTGAAGCTTTTGTTGAATATTCTCCTCCGACAAAAACTCAGGTTTTAAATCTGCTATTCGGTGATCAAACCTAATAAACTCAATTCGGCTGACTATATGGTACGATTCACGGTAATGCTTTAACAAGCACCCATGTTTATAACAAACACTGACACCTTGAACATTATGGCTTCTTCGGAAGTACATTTCACCGTTGTCCTTGAAATCATTATCGGCGCAAATTGGGCAATATAACAGGCCTTCAGTTGAACAAACACTACCTGCCATCATACCAATCATAGCTTGAACATTACTTTTAGCGTCGGAGATCATTAAATTTAAAATGCGTACCGCACGTTCCTTCGGTAGGAATGGACTATATAAGGGAAACAGAGTGTGGTTAAAAACTAACTGTTCTGGAGTACAGTCGGCTTCCCTATAAAATTGGGCACAGAGATAGCCGATGTTAGTAGGGAAATGGATAGAAGGGATCTTGCTACGTGAACCGAAAACCTCAACTAAAGTATCTTTATAATCCGAATTCCCGGTTAAAAAATGATACCTTGCTATTAAACTGTATAATAATTCATCTTCGTAGGGAGTGGGGAAAAAGGGTCTCATAGTTTAAGCAAATTCCTCCACGTTCTTTATATACCCCGACTCATTCAGCAACTCGTAAACGTGCTTCTTTTTACCGATAGCTTGATGGAATATATGAATTAAGCCCTTACTCTCGACTGCTTTTTTGATCTTTTTGCCACCTGTACTTGCTTTAGCCGCCTTTGCATCATTTTCTTCCATAGCGGTTTTAATAGCAAGTTGCTTTATTTTTAAATAATCTTCATTTACTCCAAGTTCATTAACTATTCGTGTAGCGATCCCTTCAAAGTCACGTTGATTCAGATTACTTAAAAAGCCTAATCCTGTAAGGTCGAACATCAAAGTCTGCACTTTGCTTTTATGCTCAATTGTATCAAGTTTTTCAAGGCTTTGAGTAATCGACGCGATCTTACCATTCAAATCCAATTTTTCCCGTTTAGAATTTATTATCTTTTCCATGTCTATAGCAACATCTTCGAGCTGTGCTAATCTCGCCCGATCATTATCTCGAAGTGCCCTTATTATGTCACTGACCATATAAAGATCTTCGTTCGCAGTATTAAGAATTATCTTTTCGGTTATTCTTTCATCATCTGTAAATAAGGCTCTCTCTTGAGCCAGCAAAAATAGACTAACTGCAATAGCAGTAATACCCTGAGACTGTTCATACATCAGTTCAGCTAATTCGTTAGATAAAGGAGTATGGATTTTGAGCCATTGAAATTTCCACATGGTCTTTAAAAATAAATCCCATTCCTCATCAGGCGCCATTCTATCCCAATAAATGCTTTTTTGACTTGCAGCTCGTCTACTTTGCCTAAGTTCTTTAGTTAGTACCTTTAAAGCTTTAAAAGTTCCGATAAGGATAATTGGAACACCAATTTTATTCTCTAAAGTGACTAAGAAATTCAGAAGTTCGTCTGGATCAGTCTTTTTACTGATAAGATGCTGCATTTCATCAATTGCGATTACACCGACCGAATGAATGGTAGCAAGACGCTCCATATCTATCATCATTTTCCCTCTGGAGTTTCTAGCATCACCGAATTTATCATAATAATTTGTCTCTAGAACATCATCAACAGCCTTAAAAAAAATCTGGCAGAAAGTTTTTAGCGAACCATCAAACGGGCAATCAAGTTTGAGCCAGACAATCTGAGTTCGGTTCAAAGCCATACCCTCATATTTCTTAGTATGTCGAATTACTTGAGGATACATTTTAAGTAGTTTTTCAATAGCTGTTGTTTTTCCGATACCACTAATACCAATGATACTTAAAGTAAGAGCACTCGACTTAATATCTTTAAATCCCTGAAAGGTAACAGATTCTATTAGTTTTTCATCCTGCTCGGATATTGAATGTATACGTTGGTTAAAGTCCTTCTGTTTAATAGGATTTCTAGCAATATAACCTCTTCTTAACATACTAGAAATGTTTCTCGCTAAGTCAAAGTGAATATTCCAAGGCATAGTAAAATGTTTAAGCCTCTGAATAACATCAAATCTTATCTCCTTCTGAAGTTCGAGATCCGAAGACGAATGGAGAGGCCTTGAAAACATGTATTCGAACAACTCTTCCTCAGTATAAACGTCTGGCAACGCCTCAACGAGTGGATTATTGTTATATTCTTGGAGCGGGTGTTTACTATATATTGCATCTACTTCGAAACAGTTTTGCAAATTGTACTTCATGTTATTCTATGTCCTTCCTAAACTTTTCTTCAATCCTCTTCTCCATCATCTCCAACATTGATCTTTTAGCTGAAGTCTCGGGATCGATTCCGCGCGAAGGTATGTGGTTACTTGATTCACTATTATTAACTAAGAAGGGAATTACTTCACCTGATTTAGGTTGTGCCGCCCCAAGGTTGAACTGTTCTTCTTCTCTTCTTTGAGACTTTTCATCGGCCCTATTTGTAGAAATGTTCTTAGTCCTTTGAGCCTTGCTGGTCTTTGGTTTTGTCTTTTTTTGTTTATCAGTTTCTTTCTTTGCACTCTTCAAGATTGCTCTGGTTGCCATATCGTGATCAGCATTGTTTTGTGATTCTTCATCTATGGCATCCTCTAAACGCTCTGCCAACAACTCGCTGTGAAATCGAGCTTCTTCCCAGTAAAGGTTGGCGTAATCCTCACTCTTCTCCAATAAGTTAGCAACACTAAAGGATTTTCCGTCTTTGGTGGGTAAATATACTACACTAATATCCCTTGGGTCATATGCAATTACCTCACTACGCCTTTTTGGATTAATAAACCAACCTTCCGCTAATGCCTTCTCGAAACTATAATAACGACCTTCAAACTTAATTCCTTGTCTTAAAATACTTGCTTTGGCTCTTGGTAATAAATTCAATCTCACAATTTCACGAGGGAAACTGTGAAAACATCCCTTTTTATTTTCCATTCCCCAACGCCATATCACGATCGGCTTAGGTATTACTCCCGAAGCGTGTAATTCCGTGGACAACGGATACTTAGTCATGACGTGTTTGTTATGCCATATTACATCCCTTATCATTAACCCTGTGAATTCTTTAACAGTTAGTTCTGCTTTTAAACGATGGTCCTCTTCACAGCGTTGTCTATACTCTCGATCGATGGCACCGGGTAGCATATGTTTTATTCTGTCATTGACTGTTCGAAAATGCCTTTCCACGATTCCCTTTAAATCCCCGCGGTATGGGGGAGTAATATCCACCTCAACATTTAGATTATTTATTAAATTGTCAGCATTTAAGCCCTCCATTTCTCCACCATCAGCAATAATTCTTTCAGGCAGTCCTTGGCAGGGCCACTCTTCTTCCGAAATACGAATGTCGTACTTACTGCAAAACGCAACCTTATCATCCACAATATTATCGATAAGCATCATGGCTCCGACCCATGAAGGTCCTTCTAAACCGACATATATCCCTGCAACCATTCTTGAATACGTATCGATAGCTACATATACAATTGGTCTTCCAATTATTTTGGTTCTATCAAGGCTGCTCACCAGATAGACGTCCGCAATTGTTGCGTCTACTTGATATTCAGATCCCGGCCCCGATACCTTTGATGTTGAATCTCCAAGCAATTCACGGAGTTTAAGGTTAAATTCCCTTTCACTATGGCGGTCAATGTAGTCCTGTTTTTCATCCTTTTCCTTCAAATACCAGTATCGGAATTGTGTGTATGTAGGTCTCCGATCCTTGCCCCATCTCTTTACCTTTTTCTCCCCGTTTTCTGTATAAGGAGTAGAGAAGTATGTATCGAGGAGATAGTTATAAGCATCTGTTAAAGTTGGTTTTTGTTTAGTTCGATACTTTGTGTCAATGACTAGCCTGAATAAATTAAGTTCAGCTTTGCCAATGTTAATTCCCACTTTATCAGGATCACGGTATTTTGGCGGTCTACCTCTCTTTATTTCCGTACTCTTGCGGTTTTTACCTGGGTGCCCACAATTGTTGTAATCAAGTAACAGCGCATTTTTAGTCATACCTCGTTGCCAAAAACGCTTAATTATACGATCAACTTTATATTTAGGTAGTAGAAACTTGTCACACGCTTGTCGGACTAATTTAGATCTTGTACTTCTCGTTAACATCGCTATCGGCTCTTTAGCCCAAAGACATTGAACTAAATCCCAGTCTTTATCCCTAGCTTCTCTTAATGAAGAAGGAATATCTTCATCTCTCCAAGTTCTTGCGTAAGGGTCAGGGATAATAACTAGTTTTCCAGTATCCAAACCCATTTCAAGTTCATCTACTGTTGTCATAAAAGGGAGAGACCCTTCGTCAGATAGATCCACAAGAAATGCATATTCCTCCTCTTTCCAGATTACTCTCTGGCGCTCGATCTTTTCATTGTCTTGACTCTTTACTCTTTGTATGACTGTATTAACTTGTATCACCCTGCAAACACCTCAATATCAGCCGATTTACCAACACTAATCTTTTGAGGAGTATCAAATTTTAGTTTTACTGTATCGATATCCATGTTAATTTGTTTGGTATAGAGCAAGTGTTTAAATATTGAGAGACTTGTCCCAATTTCCAATGTCATTCTACTGTCGAAGTCATGGGCCATATCGCGGATCACAACCCTATTGCCAGAAACGGTTTGCTTAAAGGCGCTTATAAGAGCGTTTCTATTTTTGACCGAAATACTTCTTAACCCATCTAAGTTGGATAGGTCATGGCAACTCCGTAAATCATTTAAGTTTCTTGCTAATACCTGGTTTATCTCTAGTTCCGTAACAATGCCCCAATCAAGGCCTTTGGACTTCCAATAACGTCTTTCAATCTCAAATTTTTGAATAATTCGTTCGTCCATAAGCTCGCCCTTGGGTTTAACGGTTCTGATCACATCGACAGTACCATTTTCATCTTTTATCGTAATTCTAAAATCACTCGACATGACAATTGGATAATTACTTACTGGATCGGTTGGAGGTTCAATACCGCATTCTTTTGCGATGGCAAGAGTCTCAGTCAATTCAAAGAGGGGAAACTGCTCACGAATATCAACCACTGAATCTCGATACTCCAATATAAGAAAATAATCTCGTTCGAGATTTGACAGTAAATGGTGTTCTCTTTTGATTTTAGTTCCGGCAATTCTGGATCTTCCGCCTTTTGACGGAACATCATGGATAGTCAACCACGGTTTATAGTTTTCACCATATCCAGAACCCCTGCCTTCTTTAATCCATTTAGCCTGCTTTTCAGGTGTTTCAACCCTATTTCTTTTTGCCAAAAAAAACACCCCTTTCGATGTTATTCTACATCAAAAGGGGGCTATTCAAACATTCTTTATTATAAAAATACAAACTATTTTATTAAAGTACAAACTTTATTATGAAACAACAAACTTTATTATGAAACAACACCAACAGGCGTTTATACAATAGCTTCCTACTCCACTGTCACGCTCTTTGCCAAATTCCTCGGCTTATCAACGTCACACCCCCTGGCCACGGAGACATAGTAGGACAGAAGTTGCAGCGGTATGACTGTGAGGATCGGAGAAAGCTCATCCATGGTCTCTGGAATATAGATCACATGATCGACCGATTTCGTCAAGCTGGTGTTTCCTTTATAGGTCAGTCCAATCACTTTAGCATCCCGGGCTTTTACCTCTTTGATATTAGAAATGGTCTTTTCGTATACATCCCGTTGGGTTGCCAGCGCAATGACGGGTGTATTTTCTGTGATCAAGGCCAATGTGCCGTGCTTTAACTCGCCAGCTGCATAGGCTTCGGCATGGATATAGGAAATTTCCTTCAACTTCAGGGATCCTTCCATCGCCACAGCCCAATCTAACGAACGGCCAATAAAGAAGGTATCTTCCACGTTGACAAACGACTTTGCCAACTCCTTGATGAGGCTCTCTTGATCCAGGATTTCTTGGGCTTGAGCGGGAATTCTCTGCAAAGCGGTAATAATTTCCCCAATCTTTTCGGAAGGTAAAGTTCCTTTGACCTGAGCAAGATAGAGTCCAAGTAAAACCATTCCTTCCAGCTGAGTCGTGTATGCTTTCGTAGACGCTACTGCGATCTCGGGACCAGCCCAGGTGAAGATGACATCATGGGCTTCTCGGGAAACCGTGCTTCCCACGACATTAGTTACTGCAACCACGCGCGCGCCGCGGTTTTTGGCTTCACGTAGGGCCGCCAAGGTATCAGCTGTTTCTCCAGACTGGCTCACTACCACGACCAAAGTATGCTCATCCACAAGGGGTGAGCGATAGCGGAACTCCGAGGCAATGTCCACTTCAACTGGGAGGCGTGCCCAACGTTCAATCAAAGTCTTGCCGACAAGCCCAGCATGCCAAGCAGTACCACATGCAACAATATAAACCTTGTTAATTTGCGCCAGTTCTTCAAGGGTTAGATCCACTTCTTGAAGAACGACTTTCTGTTCTTCCAAGCGGCTCAACATCGTATCCTTCAAGGCACGAGGTTGTTCATGAATTTCCTTAAGCATGAAATGTTCATACCCGCCCTTTTCTGCGGCCACGGCATCCCACTTGACGTTATAGACTTCTTTCGTATGAGGATTTCCTTCGAAGTCTGAGACTTTTACCCCATCTTCAGTGATAACTACCATTTCTCCATCATCTAAGATATAGACTTTGCGTGTCTGGTTCAAAATCGCTGTAATGTCGCTCGCCACGAAGAACTCCCCATCTCCAAGGCCTACAACCATAGGGCTATCTTTACGAGCGGCCACCAATTTATCAGGTTCCTGGCGTCTAAGCGCGACCATCGCATAGGACCCGCGAACCGTTTTTAAGACTTTCCGAACTGCCCCCTCAAAGTCTCCCTCATAAAAGTCTTCAAGTAAGTGGGCTAGAACTTCCGTGTCAGTTTCTGATACAAAATGATGTCCCTTTTCGATGAGCTTGTCTTTTAATTCCAGGTAATTTTCAATGATTCCATTATGCACCACCACAAAATCCTGTTTGCAATCGCAATGGGGGTGAGCATTAAGGTGTGAAGGGCGGCCATGGGTTGCCCAGCGGGTGTGTCCGATTCCAATGCACGACTGGGAATAATTCTCCCCGAGTTCTTTTTCTAAAGCGACTAATTTACCTAAACTTTTGGAAATAACAAGTTCATTTTGATCTACGACCGCTACCCCTGCCGAATCATAACCCCGATACTCTAGCTTTTTTAAGCCCTCCACCAAAATAGGAATAGCCACCTGTTTTCCAATATATCCTACAATTCCACACATATGTGTTTTGCTCCTCTCATCATACCTATTTTTTCAATTCTAATCAATTTCAGTACTTTCTTACGCGCTTAATGAACCACAATCCCCTTTGTGTCTACCGTAAAAAATAAAAGTCGCCCCTACACGGACGACTTTGTTGCTTCACATTTTAGGCAATACAAGCAAGGGGGTCAAATGCACACACTATCCCCTTGTCTTGTCAACTTGCTCTTTGTCCCGAGAATTACTCCTCGGTTTTAAACAAGCTTACGGTGACAAGCCACCGAGAGGGATCCGCCGAATCTTTCGATAACCCTCTTCCTCGTCGACCTTAAATCAAAATAACGACTAAGGTCCTGGCGCTCTAATTTTATTGCCTTCTATGAAACAATCGTCCAACCATGAAGTATTGTATTCTATGATACTTAGCGTTCTTTTGCTACTTCACCTCCTTTCAATCCTCAATAACTGGCACCTAACAATAAACTGCTAATTATTGAGACAACTTTATTTTAGGCGTAATCTGCCATCATTTTCTTGACACATTCTTCACAATTTAGGATCTCTCGTGAGTTTGGTAATTTACTTCTAACTGGGCATTCTGGGTGATACTGCTCGCATGCTGCACCGCCTACTTTACCTCTTGAAGAGTGCATCATCGTGACTCCCCGATACATCACTTCACATCTTGCGATACTATCTGTCTCAAGTGTCCACTCATCAAAATCGGAGAGTGCTTCCGATACTGAATTATATTGAGAATACTCCGCATTCTTCGCAGGTATCGGGCTTACAACGACCCATATCTTATTAGGATTGTCTTTCACTTAGTTGGCCTCCCTTAATTATAGCACACATCTACTGGGACAAACTCACGGCATATTCGGTATCCTATCTTTCACGTAGTCTACGCAGTATTTCCTTATCAGATAGATTCTGCGTGTCCCCACTTTTGCGATACTATTTCACATATGCCGTAATTTGCTCTTCCATGAGACGAGTGGCTTAATTATAATCTACAAAGCTCCTTAACATCGTCGTAAGGAGAAAATACCATTTAGCACATAAACTATTATACGTGATTTAAAGAGGTATGCAATGGTATTTATACATCGCACTGGACAATGATGTCAATAACTCCTTGGGCTAATTCCTTTAATTTTTGCTGATCAGTACCTTCAGCCATGACTCGAATTAAAGGTTCTGTCCCAGAGGGGCGTACCAACACGCGGCCTCGACCACCAAGGATTTCCTCAGCTTCTTGTACTTTGGCAAGCACTCGTTCATCTTGCATCAAGCGTTCTTTATATTGAACCTTGGCATTGATAAGTACCTGGGGTAAGCGCTGCATGGCAGAAGCAAGCTGAGAGAGCGGAACTTGTCGTTCCTTGACAACGGCCAACAAATGTAGAGCGGTTAATAAACCATCACCTGTTGTGTTTTGATCGAGGAAAATAATATGTCCAGACTGCTCTCCACCAAGCTTTGCTCCGGTTCTGAGCAACTCTTCCATGACATAGCGGTCCCCAACTTGCGTCTGATCGACCGTGATTCCTGCCTCTTTCAACGCAAGATGAAGGCCAAGGTTACTCATGACGGTGACCACTACAGAATTTTGAGCTAAGGTTCCTTTCGCCTTTTGGGCTAAGGCACAAATTACCATGATGAAATCCCCATCTAAGATGTTCCCTTGTTCATCCACCACAATAAGACGATCGGCATCTCCATCATTTGCCAGCCCCAGGTCGGCGTTATGTTCTAACACAGCCCTTTGCAACTGTTCAGGATGGGTCGAACCACAACCAGCATTAATATTCACACCGTCTGGCGTATTAAAAATAGGGACAACCTCTATCCCTAATTCTCGCAAAACCTCGGGGCCAACATACGACGCTGCTCCATTAGCACAATCTAAAACGACTTTAAGCCCATCTAGACGTCCCACGGTCGATTTAAGGAAATCTATATAGCGACGTCCCGCATCGGGTACTTCAATGACCCGTCCGATCTCTCCGCCAATCGGAACCTCCCAAGGTTTCTCTTCGTTCAAGACAATCCGTTCAATTTCATCTTCAATGGAATCTGGTAATTTATACCCTGTCGAATCAAAGAACTTAATCCCGTTATCTTGGACAGGGTTGTGGGACGCTGAAATCACGACCCCTGCACTGACATCGAGGGTTCGTGTTAAGAGGGCAATTCCCGGTGTAGGTAAGACACCCACTCGCAAAACATCCGCTCCGACAGAGCAAATTCCAGCGACAAGTGCAGCCTCCAGCATATCTCCAGAAATCCTGGTATCTTTGCCGATCACAATTCTAGGATGTGGATGCTCCTTACTCAAGACGTAGGCGCCCGCTTGCCCAAGGCGAAAAGCGAGGCTCGATGTCAATTGGCTATTAGCAACACCACGTACCCCATCGGTCCCAAAGAGTCGACCCAAGTCTTTTCCCTCCCTTCATTTCTTATTATATTTAGTTCTCCTAGAAATGTTATCAAATCTCTAATACTATTTAGACACATCTTCTCTATTCTACCCTACCTGGGCATATTGCGCCATAAGATATTCTGCCATTCTTATACCATCGACTGCGGCACTCGTAATTCCCCCGGCATACCCCGCTCCTTCGCCCGCCGGATATAGCCCTGCCAAGCTTAACGATTCTCCTTGCCCATTACGAACAATGCGAATGGGAGAGCTTGTCCTTGTCTCAACCCCTGTCAAGGTCGCCTTATCTCCGGCAAATCCTTTGATTTTACCATTAAAAACCCGAAGTGCTCGGCCTAGCACATCCCCTACCTGAGTCGGGAGGACGGTATGCAACTCACAAGGCACAATACCAGGAGTATACGTCGCTGATAGGTCAAAGTGATCCGACACGCGACTTTCCAAAAAGTCCACAACTCGTTGTGCCGGGGCCTTATAATCTCTTCCTCCTGCCAAAAACGCCTTATGTTCCCACTCCCTTTGAAAGGCTAGACCTGCGAGTGGATGCGCTGTCGGAAAATCGTCCGCACCGACGGTCACCACAATAGCACTGTTAGCGACCTTCGTATCCCGATCATATCCGCTCATACCATTCGTGACTACCCCGCCCTCTTCCGAAGCGGCTGCCACGACCTTTCCTCCGGGACACATGCAAAAAGCATAGGCCCCTCGACCTGTCCTCACATCCTGATACGTCAGCTGATAATCCGCCGGACCGACATGAGGATGTTCTTCGATTCCGTACTGAGAGTAATTGATAAGGGACTGTGGATGCTCTACTCGCAGACCTATCGCGAACCCTTTTTTCTCCAGCATTACCTTTGAATCATATAAAAACTCATAAACATCACGAGCACTGTGCCCAATAGCAAGGATGACCGCCTCGGCAGGAATTTCTTCCCCGTCAACAATAACCCTTTGCAAACGTCCTGAGGACGACATTAACCCAGTGACTTTAGACCGGAAGCGAACCTCGCCACCTAGCGACTCGATCTCCCTCCGAATTCCTTTGACGACATCTTTCAGAATATCCGTCCCGATATGCGGTTTGGCTAAATATAGGATCTCTGAGGGCGCACCGTGCTTGACGAAGGTTTCCAAAACCTCTGAAATCTTGCGGTCTTGAATTCGAGTTGTGAGCTTACCATCCGAGAAAGTTCCCGCTCCACCTTCGCCGAATTGCACATTGCTCTCAGTGTCTAACTTCCCTGTATCCCAAAATTCCTGAACTTTGCGTGAGCGTTCCTCAACAGGGTCCCCACGTTCCAGCACAAGCGGAGCATACCCTCTTCGGGCTAAGGCTAATGCAGCGAAATACCCCGCTGGTCCAGCTCCGATCACCACAGGGCGAGATTTAAGCGTTTTAGTGGGCTCAGGCCAGAGCACAGGAACCTCCATTGGAACTTCCTTCAGACCTGGAACCCGGTCTAAAATTCGGCTTACTTCTGTGTTTGGAATGTCAAGGGATAACTGAATCGTATAGACGAACGCAAGATAGGGTTTTTTTCGGGCATCTAACGACCGACGCAAAAAACGAAGACCGTTGATTGTCTCTTCAGGAACTTTTAGTTTACGAGCCATGGTAGTCTTTAACAACGCATCTTCTTCGACAGGGATTCTCAAATTCGTCCATAGTAACTCCACGTAATTATTCTGCTCCTTTTACTAAATGAGCTTTGAGATTATAGCTCACTTGTGGTGTTGTAGGCATTGTCACACCCGGTGGAAGTTGCCAGAAAACCTTAGTATTCGCATAACTTCCCGCCGCTTGACCGGAGGCGTCAACCCAGAGTTGAATCTGATCAGCTTTGACATCTTTCAAGATGTCAGAAAGACCTTCGACCACAATATTAACAGGGGTCGCTGCTGGGTCTTGTTCTAGACCTGCCCCAATATTTCGGATTTGAACCGGTACGTTGGGAATTTCTTTTTGAATGACTCCGGGGCCTATTTGGGCGATAACACTTAAGGCTGTTCCGTCAGGAAAAGTGATCCCTTGTGGCAAGGTTACTTTATCGGAAGGGATCTGGAACACTTTATCCTCGGTAAGGTTACTAATATCTACAGGACCAAGATTTAAGGAATCAAATCCTTTCAAGGCCTGAGTAGCACCCAAAACTTGCACACTGGCTGGAGAGGGTACTAAGGAACGTAAGACCTTGCCTTGTGCAGGTGTCCCGTTGCTCGTGGCTTTAAGGGGAACCATCTTCGACGAAAGACCTTTCAGCATTACAGGATTAATCACATCCACGCTACTCGGAGAAGCACTTAAAATGTCGACACTGGGGTTCGGTCCGAAAATGAGTTTACCCTCTTTATCACGAAAACTCACTGGGCGAGAAACTTGAATCGTATCAGTGGCACCTGTTGCACTGACTTCTACGGTTACTTTGTTGAGTGTGGCAAGTATAGAACTCGGTCCACGTACATTCACAGCCGTGGGTTTGACGAAGGGGGTTCCCATCTGATAACCTTCCGCTGGACTGCCCGTAACGAGGGCCTCGACCGGAATCATCTTCTCCTGCACAGTATCTAGTTGCAGCTTAACGTCAACAGGTTGAAGATCAACCACTTTTGTTCCTGGTGGAGTGTTGACTTTAATCGTATATGTGTGTTCCCCGGGTGTACCTCCAGATAGATCAATCTCCGCATATAAATCCTTTATATTGGCACTGGGATTGATCCCCTGTAAACGAATTCTGACTGAAGGAAGACGGGTCAAAACGACCATGTTTTGAGGCAGTCCATTGTCTACGAGCGGAATCGTGAGTGTTTGTTCACCGGTCAGCGTATCGGGTGAACCTTGATTCATCACAAAAAGCCAAAAGATGATCGCAAATAGGAACGAAATCCCCTTGACCCCGAGGTTGCGCCGAAACATTTTATGCATGGGCCATCACCTCCAAAATGAACTAAATGAAAAGGAGGTACTCTTTATTTCGAGTTCCCTCAGCAATAATTCCCGTAACATTTTATCATCGACAAAACGCGTAAGGGTTCCGTCAATTCCTACAGAGATCGCCCCTGTTTCCTCAGAGACCACGATAGCCAAAGAGTCGGTAATTTCCGTCAACCCTAAAGCAGCCCGATGGCGTGTACCTAAGTCTTTTTGAATATTAGGATTGACGGATAACGGGAGAAAACAACCAGCCGCTGCCACACGATCCTGCCGAATAATCACAGCACCATCATGCAACGGGGTATTGGGAATAAAGATATTGACTAAAAATTCAGAGGATACCATTCCATCAATCTTGATCCCAGTTTCTACAAAATCTTGAACTCCTGTTTTCCGTTCGAGCACAATCAAAGCCCCGATACGAGTCTTGGAGAGAACTTGCGTACAACGCACTAATTCTTCGACCACTTGTTCCAGATTATCCACTCCAGGGGTTAAGGGATGGCGTGTAAAAAAGCTCCCTCTTCCTAGTTGCTCCAATGCCTTTCTAAGTTCAGGTTGGAAAACGACCGGTATCGCTACGACAAACATCTGTAAAAGTTTATCCAACAACCAACTAATAGTTCTTAGTTGGAAATATCTAGCAAGTAGCGAAACGGCCAGAAGGACCATAACTCCCTTGACCAACTGCACAGCCCGTGTACGCTTAATGAGCATGTAGAATTGGTAGAAGACCACTGCTACAACGATAATATCGATCGCACTTCGCAACCCAAAATTTTGAAATTGAGATAAGAATTCTGCCATGGTCTCCCCCCTTTCTGGTGCACAGTAAACTTGCTTTATTGGACTACTATACGTTTCTACATAAATGCGAGAAATCCTTGCCTTTATAAATATTTCTTTACGCTATCTCAAATGATCCCCATGCCAGCAAGAAGCCCAAAACAACCTGTCAACATCATATCCCCATAGGGGGCAGCTTCATACCAACCCAGCGGTTTTGCCATACTTCTCCGAGGACCTGTTACTACGACAAAGTCCCAGCCTGGACGCATTTCCGGATGAAGAGTTGCGCCATGCCCACCCTGATCAAAAACTTCCGCATTGGTTAATTCTGCGGACTGAAAACGTTGAATCAAGTTGGCTAGAGACTCTAGATTAAGCATACCTGTATGGTGCTCGAAAATTCCGTAAACCCGATTCCCGCGAATGGCTGCTGCAAGGGTGTGCGAATTGCCAATATTAACTGCCAAGATCCCTTGATCCAGATAGGGTTTTACCAAGGAGTCAGACATGATTCCCAAGAGCGCTGCGGTCCCGGTATCTGTCACGATAGCCTCGGGCATAATCTCTCGTACTGCACGCATCCGCGTGTAAACCTCCGGGATATTCTGGGTAAACACCAACTTGCGCAAGTCACCCCCCTGAATCACAAACTCCTCCCAGAGTCTAAAACGTAGAGTTCGGTTACTTTCGGTGACACTGAACCCGTGATCCTGTAAGGCAACAGCTAACCTTTGAGGGTATTCTAAGTCAAACGCTTCAATAGCCTGTCTCAAAGAAAACGTATCGATATCTCCTAACCAAATGGAAGTGATGAATTCAGATTCTGCAACTTCTTCGCGAAGCTGTATTCCCATCCCCTCTACTAGAGCCAGGTTATCGTTAAAGGTTAACGCTGCCTGTGGAGTTGCATAGGCTTTAAGACCCGATGTCAAATGCTTTTTCAGGGCTAGAGCGCACGCGCCACCACCCATCAAATGTCCCTGTAGGAAAACATCCTTGCCCTCATCTGTAGCTACACGAATTTGTGCCGCAACAGTCTGTGTTCGGCTGGGAACGATAAACTTTGGACAGTTTTCTATATTTTTCCCAGGTTGATAGAGAAGAATATCTTGGGTGCCGGACCCGACATCAATAATTAACACACTTTCTGTCATTTACATACCCTCCACCAACAAGACTTAACCACCTTATGCGTCTTTTTTGACAGTTATACCATCAGACCGGCTTCAACCGTTACTTAATCAATTTCCTCCCCAGCCAAGGCTTAAAGAGCTTGACCGCTTGATGGGGACAAAGCTCCTGACAGCAAAAACAGCGAATACACGCTTCTAAATCCACGACCGGGCGCTGATTCTCATCCAACGTCAAAGCCTTGGGAGGACAATTATTGATACAGTCCATGCACCGTTTACATTTCTCATGCTCGAAGACCGGACGAGGGCGCAAACGATTCAGCGTGAACCTCTTAATTTTACGCGGCAAAGGAACCATATCTAAGAAATTTGTCGATATTGCTTTAGGAATCAGAAAGTCTTGAATCCGCCAAAGCGTGCGCGAATCCCCTTTTAATTGAAGTTCATTGAGCCGGCTTGTTAGACCACGAGCACGTGCTGCCATCAGGGTCGGAACTTTTTCTGGCTTTAATCCAATAAGATCCGCGGCTACAACATCTAGAGCGAAGGGGTCTGTACTCAAAATGAGCGCGCCAATATTGCGAGGTTTTCCTGCCGAAGGCCCATCCCCTTCCATCCCCACAATTCCATCCATAATACTTAAAGCTGGGCTTACCCAACTCGCAATATCGACTAGAAGATCGGCGAAATCTGGGATCTTAAACATTTTCAAATGGTATTCGGCCTTAAGTAACCCAGGGATGACTCCAAAAAGAATTTTGACTGCACCCGTGAAGGTCATCATGCCATGAGTTTTCAACTTTGAAATAGGGATTACAACATCCGCATCGAGGACGCAGTTAGTGATGGTCAAACTTTTAGCAAGTTTTCCTTCGGGATACTGAAGGGTCGTTTGTCCAACATCTTCGTTGAGAATGGCTCCAGTTCGTTCCGCAACCTCACGGAGGCCCGACCTTGTATAAATAGCCTGCAGCGCACTCACGGTGTAAGGTCCACCTGGGCTGTCCCCAATGATTGGTATCCCACCAGCTACCTGAACTAGGCGAACTACGGCTTCAACAACACTAGGATGAGTCGTGACCGCTTCTTCCGGCCGTTTTTTCATCAGCAGATTTACTTTGAGCAAAACCTTTTGCCCAGGCTTCACAAACTCCGACATGCCACCCAGTTCAGCCAAGCCTTCCCTTAAACTCATTTCCACATCGGCTGTATAATCGGGGCAATATTTCAAAACTACTTTTGCCTGCACTTAAGATTCCACCCTCTCCAAATCCTGAAAGATATCCTCTCCTCGTCCAGGCAACGCACTTAACGCCTGATCACATTGGAAATACTCACGACTCAAATAATCCTGTTTTTGCTTCTCTTCCATTCCCTCAAACTTCAATCGAGAACCGAGCTGAGTTCGATGCTCGGAGATAGCCTCCCATTTCCGTTCTGCCCATGATGAAATCGAAATCACAAAATCCACGCCCTGAAGCTCGGCCTCAGGAAGTCTCCAGCCTGGCTTAACATAGCACAGACGAGACAGAGTATGGGGAGTACCCCACTCTGGCTCTAAAGACTCCCTCGCCAGGTTAATGGCGGCCTTAGTAAAGTGATGAATGGCTCGATGATCCCGGTGTCCAGATGCACCGTCCTCTCCAAACGTTATGATAACCTGGGGCCGAACATCGCGTATAATCCGGACAATTTTTCCTATAATTTCCAGAGGAGGTGCTTGAGGAACTTCCTTATCAATATAACCTAAAAATATAACCTTGGAAATTCCCAAGACCTCTGCCGCGCGCAGCAGTTCCTGTTCTCGAAAAAGTCCGAGTTCTTCTTTTTTACAAAGTTCAGCAGTCTTACCAGCTTCTCCCTTGGTCGCAGCCACAAGGGTAATCTCTGCCCCTTGCTCAGCATATTTAGCAATGGTTCCACCCAAGGCAAAGGATTCGTCATCAGGATGGGCAAAGATAAGCAGCATCTTTTTTGCCATACGTTTACTTCACCCTTTCAATTAGTCTTAGTCTTAACTAATTTGTTCAATATCTTATTATCTTCATTTTATCATTCAACTCTTTATTAAAATGTCAATCATTATTATAGCCTTTTTTATGTCAAGAGGGAAATCGAAGCGCTTCAAAGATAAGAAGCCATTTAACGGCTCCATGTCACAAATAATAATAGAGTAAGGGCGATCTCGCCCCCACTCCAGTCACCACTTTTGCCACTATTATAGAGTTGCACTATATAGGAAATTAGTTGTCAAGCTTCTCTTGGTATGTCCTATAAAAAGGCAGAACCTTCGTTCACCCAAGGCCCTGCCTTCCTGAGAACGCCCTTTTTACAAGCCCTTTCCCTTGAAATTAAGAATACGGCAACGGATCAGAGCTAGCCCAGCTCTATTCGAGACTGACCCCTTTGTTTACACCTCTTACTTTGAAGCGTTTGGTTTATCTCCTCTTGAAGCGATGGCTTGCGGTGCAGCCGTAGTGACCATCGATTGTGGCGGAATTCGTGACTAGTTGTAGTCTCTGAGTACTTGTTCTCTCTTGACATAATTGTGTCGTCAGTGGTAATTCTGTTATTTATATCTGGTATATCTTTGGATTTACTCTTATATAATTTAGATAAAAGAACAAATTATTAGAGGCAATGATATGCAGGAAATTCGTAAAGCAGTTATTCCGGCTGCAGGACTTGGCACGCGGTTTTTGCCGGCAACAAAGGCTCAACCTAGGGAAACGTTACCGATTGCGGATAAACCTACAATTCAGTTTATTGTTGAAGAAGCTGCTCAATCGGGAATTGAAGACATTATAATCGTTACCGGTCGTAATAAACGTGCATTAAAGACCATTTTGATCGTTCAATCGAACTGGAGATGTTCTTGAAAAACGCCCAAGAGGAAGCGCTTTTGAATACGGTTCAAAGATATTTCGCGGATGGCGAATATTTTTTATGTTCGTCAAAATGAAGCTCTAGGATTAGGTCATTAAATATTTTTGGAGGAAATGCTATGAAAAAAACACTTGTCACCGGTGCTGATGGATTTATAGGTAGTCATCTTGTAGAACAACTTATAAGGGAAGGTAAAAAAGTTAAGGCATTTGTTTATTATAATTCATTTAATACCTGGGGATGGCTTGATACATTTCCCAAAGAGCTGTTAGAGGAAATTGAACTATTTGCTGGTGATATCCGTGATCCCAACGGAGTAAGAGAGGCACTAAGAGAGGTGGATGAGGTTTTCCATCTTGCGGCCTTAATAGCGATTCCATTTAGCTATCATTCACCTGATACTTACGTTGATACTAATGTAAAAGGCACACTAAATGTGCTGCAGGCGTCTAAAGATCTGGGAACTAAAAGAGTCCTGGTAACCTCTACATCGGAAGTCTATGGCACTGCGCAGTATGTTCCCATCGATGAGAAACACCCATTTCAAGGTCAATCTCCATATTCAGCTACAAAAATAGGGGCTGACAGACTAGCGGAGAGCTTTTATCGTAGCTTTGAAATGCCCATTACCATCATACGTCCATTTAACACTTATGGACCGCGTCAATCGGCTAGGGCAGTGATTCCAACTGTTATTACCCAGCTTTTATCAGGAATGACTGAAATAAAGCTAGGTTCACTTACTCCGACTAGAGATTTTAATTATGTAAAAGATACAGTCCAAGGCTTTATTGACATAGCCAAGTCTGATAAAACCATAGGGCAAGAGATTAATATTGCGACCCAGCAGGAGATATCAATCGGTCAGCTCGCTCAGGAGTTAATTGATCAGATTAACCCTAAAGCAAGGATTATCTGTGACGAGCAAAGATTCCGTCCAGAAAAAAGCGAGGTAAACAGACTATTAGGTTCAAACAAGAAAATCCGAGAACTTACAGTTTGGGAGCCAAAGTACAGTTTAACACAGGGGTTGGCTGAGACGATAGCGTTTCTAAAGGAGAATTTAAACCGATATAAAGCAGATATTTATAATATGTAAAAAACTATGGGAAGTAGTGATATTAATGGATAAATTCATCCCATTATCAGTCCCCAACCTCAAAGGTAACGAACTGAAATACGTAACTGATGCAATTAATACAGAATGGGTGTCTACTTCTGGAGCATACATTGACGAGTTCGAATCGGAATTTGCTGATTATTTAAAAGTAGAATCGGCGGTTTCATGTCAAAGTGGAACTGCTGGCTTACATTTAGCATTAATTCTATCAGGTGTAGCAGCGGATCATGAGGTAATAGTGCCAACGCTAACATTTATAGCTACTGTAAATCCAGTAAAATATTTATATGCATATCCTGTTTTTATGGATTGTGACGATTCTTTGTGCATGGATATGGCTAAATTAAAGCTGTTTTGCCAGACAGAATGTACTTTTATCAATAACAAACTAATTAACAATTCTTCCGGGAGACATATAAAAGCAGTAGTTGTTGTCCATGTTTTTGGCAACATGGCAGATATGTCAGCGCTTATGGATATTGCCGAAAAATATAACCTCAAAGTGATTGAGGATGCTACAGAGGCTTTAGGAACCTACTACCTTGAAGGTAGCTATAAAGGTAAATATGCTGGGACAATTGGCAATATAGGCGTATATTCCTTTAATGGCAATAAAATTATTACGACCGGTGGTGGGGGTATGATGGTCTCAAGTGATACAAGCATTATGAAAAGAGCCAAATATCTGTCTACACAGGCCAAGGATGATGCCGTAAATTTCTTACATAATGAAGTTGGCTATAATTATAGAATGACCAACCTTCAGGCTGCATTGGGGGTTGCCCAACTGGAACAGCTTGAGCACTTTATATCTGTAAAGAAAGAAAACTATAGAATATACAAAAGCAGTATAAATAATAAAATAAGCGGTTTGAAAGTAATGGATTTTCGAGAGGATGTAAGACCAAACTATTGGTTCTACTCCCTATATATATTAAATTTAGACAAATATGATCGCAAGAAAATAATTGATTGTTTAGCTAATGATAATATTCAAACCCGACCTTTATGGGGACTTATTCACGAACAAAAGCCTTATTTGAATAACCAAACTTATATGATTAATAAGGCTTACGACTATTATAATCGCATTGTTAATATTCCTTGCAGTAGCAATCTGTCAGCTGAAAATGTGAAGAAGGTTCTTATTAAAATTTGTTCTATTTCATAATCGTTCATTGATACGTTGGCAGGCGCTTCTGTCTTTTTCTAGATTTTTCCTTAATTCTAGCTCACTTTTATTATAGCTTTCATATAATAAGAGGGGTGAGAATATTGAATATAGAGACATTATTTATCACTGAAGATCAAAGTGTTCTAGAGGCGATGAAACAGATAGATGCGACAGGTTATCAAATACTGTTGGTTTCTGAGAACAATATTTTGAAAGCAATTATTACTGATGGAGACATCAGAAGGCACATACTGCGCGGTGGGAAATTAGAGGACAGAGTAAAAGAAATTGCCAATTATAATCCAAAATTAATATTTGAAAAAGATAAGGATAAGGCTCTTGAATTAATGAAGAAATGGTCAATATTATCTCTACCGATTGTGAGCGAATCGCACGAAATACTATCCATTACTTTTCTAAAAGATTACGAGATTGGACGTAAATTTCCTGTTAGTGCACCTGTCGTAATAATGGCAGGTGGATTGGGAACGAGGCTATATCCGTATACCAAAATATTACCGAAGCCACTCATTCCAATTGGCGAAATACCGATTACTGAGCATATAATTAATAATTTTATGGAGTACGAGTGCAATGAGTTTCATTTAATCGTCAACCATAAAAAAAATATGATCAAGGTTTACTTTAGTGAAGCTGCAAAGGATTATAAAATCGAATTTCATGATGAGGAGATACAGTTGGGTACAGGTGGTGGGCTTAGCCTTCTTAAAGGGAAACTGGAGTCTACCTTTTTCTTGACTAATTGTGATATCCTCATCAGAGCTAATTATAAGGAAATATATGATTTTCATAAGCAAAATGGAAATATGATTACAATAGTTGCAGCATATAAACATCTCACTATTCCTTACGGAATAATCAATATGAATAACATCGGTGAAATAGCTTCAATGACAGAAAAACCCCAGTACTCATTTCTGACCAATACTGGCTTTTATGTTGTGGAAGCAGAAGTTCTAAATAGGATTGAGGATAATAAAGCTATAGGGTTTCCTGATATAATCGAACAGCAAAAAGGCCTGGGAGAAAAGATAGGAGTTTTTCCTGTTAGTGAAAGAAGTTGGCTCGATATGGGGCAGTTAGAGGAGTTGGAAGTCATGAGGAAAGAGTTGGGGGTGTGAGTGCACGAAAAAAATTGTTCTTGTAGGTGCTGGTGGACATGCGCTCAGTGTTATAGATAGCATCCAATCAAGTAGAGAATACGAAATCGTTGGAATTACAGATTCGGGCTGTGTTGTCGGTGAGAAGGTATTAAGCTATGAGGTTATCGGTAATGATGCCGTATTAAAGTCTGTATTCAATAGCGGTGTTAGGTATGCTTTTGTTACGGTTGGAAGTATAGGAAATACTTTCTTGAGAGAAAAATTGCTTAATATGCTTAGGGATATAGGCTTTAATCTACCAGCAATAGTCGATACTTCTTCAAATATTGCAAGCGATGTATCAGTTGGTGAGAGTGTTTTCATAGGAAAGAACACGGTTGTCAATGCGAAAAGCACTATTGGCGATATGGCGATCATAAATACAGGTGCTATCATTGAGCATGGTTGTTATATCAGCGAATTCACACATATAGCGCCAGGAGCTGTTATATGTGGTGATGTCAAAATCGGTGCCTACACGCATGTAGGCGCAAATGCTACGGTTATCCAAGGTTTAAATATTGGAGATAACAGTATCATAGGGGCTGGAAGTATTGTAATCCATGATGTGCCAAGTAAGGTTATTGCTTATGGTAATCCGTGTAAAGTGGTGAGAAATAAATGAGCGAGATTTTTATTATCGCTGAGGCTGGAGTTAACCACAACGGCGATATTAAGCTAGCGAAGAAATTAATAGATGCCGCAAAAAACGCAGGTGCTGATGCTGTAAAATTTCAAACCTTTAAAGCAGAATGTCTTGTGTCAAAAGTTGCACAAAAGGCAGACTATCAAAAACAAGCAACTAAGACGGGTGAAAGCCAGCAGGAAATGCTTAAAAAACTGGAACTATCTTTTAGCGATTTTAAGGATATTAAAAATTATTGTGAAGAAAAGGAAATACTATTTCTCTCCACTCCCTTTGATTTTGATAGCATAGATTTCTTAGAAAGTCTCGGAATGCCAATATATAAGGTACCGTCAGGAGAGATAACTAACCTACCGTACCTGATTAAAATCGCAAGCACTGGCAAGCCAGTAATAATGTCAACGGGGATGAGTGATCTGGATGAGGTGGGGTTGGCAATAAAGGTACTCCGGGATTATGGTGCAGGAAAGATTACTTTGCTCCACTGTAATACGCAATACCCTACTCCATTTGAAGACGCTAACTTAAAGGCAATGTTAACTTTAAAGGAACGTTTTGGCTTTGCAGTTGGCTATTCAGATCATACCTTGGGAGTTGAAGTTTCTTTAGCAGCCATAGCACTAGGAGCTAAAGTGATTGAAAAGCATTTTACTCTTGATAAAAGTATGGAGGGACCGGATCATATGGCAAGTCTTGATCCGCAGGAACTCAAGGTTATGGTGACATCGATCAGAAATATCGAAGTTGCTTTAGGAGATGGTATAAAACGAGTATCCAAATCCGAAAATCCCAATAAAGAAGTAGCACGGAAAAGCATTGTTGCCAAGAGAGGTATAGTAAAAGGAGAAATTTTCACCGAAGATAATTTAACAGTTAAACGTCCGGGAAACGGTATTTCTCCAGTAAAATGGTTTGAAGTACTAGGGACGACGGCTGCACGTGATTTTTCCGAGGACGAGTTGATAGAGTTATGAAAAAATCGATTTGTATAGTGACTGGTTCACGAGCTGAGTATGGTCTTTTAAGGCCAGTAATTTATCAACTATCGCTTACTAATAGTTTTTTTTTAAAAATTGTTGTAACGGGTATGCATCTGTCAGAGGATTTTGGTTTTACGTATAAGGAGATTGAAGCAGATGGTATCTCAATAGATGCTAAAATTGATGTTTTGCAAAATGATGATTCAAATTATTCAATGTCCAAGGCCATTGGAATTGGAGTAATTGGTTTTGCAGAGTATTTTAAAAAATCCCGACCTGATTTGGTCGTCTTGTTAGGGGATCGCTTTGAAAGTTTTGCTGCTGCTACGGCTGCTGCAATTGCTTGTATACCAATTGCTCATCTTCATGGAGGGGAAACAACCGAAGGAGCGATGGATGAGTTTTTCCGCCATTCAATAAGTAAAATGAGTTATTTGCATTTTACTTCCACTGAGCAATACCGGCAGCGTGTTATTAATATGGGGGAGGCACCGAGTCGGGTATTCAATGTTGGTGCAACTGGTGTGGAAAATATTCTAAGTATGTCCCTTATGACCAAAGAAGAGCTGGCACAGAGCATCAACTATGATTTGAATAGTCCGTATGCTCTTGTAACATTTCACCCGGCAACCTTGGAAAAAGATACTGCCACAAAGCAAATTGAAGTACTTCTATCAGCACTTGATGAGACCAATGGTTTAAATTATATTTTTACAAAAGCTAATGCTGATGCAAATGGCAGGGCAATAAATCAAAAAATAGATGCCTATTGTGAAAAAGAAGGTAATGCGATTGCCTTTACATCATTGGGTATATTGCGTTACCTTTCCGCGATGAACTATTGTGAAATGGTAATTGGCAATTCCTCTAGCGGAATCATTGAAACCCCAAGCTTTAGAAAACCCACGATTAATATCGGGGACAGGCAGAAAGGCAGGATTTGTGCCAAATCAGTCATATCTTGTGAACCTGAAAAGCACTCTATACTCAATTGTATTGCTAAAGCAAGATCGCATCAGTTTTTGCAAGAAATTTCTGAGCAAGTTAATCCCTATGGCAATGGGAAAACTTCCGAAAAAATTGTTGCGGTAATAAAGGATTTCCTAGAAAATAATAAGATAAATCTTAAAAAGCGTTTTTATGATGTAAAGGATTAAGACAATGTTCCATGATAACCAGATTATCGTATTCCTACGCTCAGCGGTTCTAAGGGCTTCCCATTAAGAAATACCCTTTCTTAATGGGAAGCCCTTCTACCAAGCTGTCAATCCACCATCTACAATAATATTTTGCCCATTAACATAGCTAGAGGCATCAGATGCCAGAAAAATCAAGGCACCGACCATTTCCTCGGCTTGAGCCATCCTGCCCAGAGGAACCCTAGCGCTGTATTTTTCCTGAAACAACCCATTCTGCCCTGAGGATATCCCTCCAGGAGTAAGGGTATTAGCCCGGACCCCTTTTGGGCCCCAGTAAGTGGCCAAGTACTTAGTCATCGCCACCACTGCGCCCTTAGAGACCGAATAGATCAAAGGGGTATTGATCGAACCGCCAAGGTCTTCATACCACGAACCTTCATATATTCTTTGATCTGGCCCAACTACACCATAAATGGAGCTAATATTGATTATGCTTCCTTGCCCTCTTTCCGCCATGCTAGGTCCCAACTCCCGGGTAGTAAGAAACATTGCAGTAACATTTACAGCCATTACTTGGTTCCAATCCTCCAAGGGGAATCTCTCCAAAGGCGCAAAGAAGTTGGCCGATTTTGCGGCTGCATTGTTAATCAGCACATCCACCCTGCCATAAGTTTCAAGTATTTGCCCTGCCCAAATCTTAACAGAAGCCTCATCTGCCAAGTTTACCGCAAATGCAAGAGCTTCATCGTGGCCTGTGCTAATTTCTTTTGCTAAGGCAATACATTTCTCCTTATCCAAATCAGCTATTGCCACCTTCGCTCCGGCTTCAACCAAGCGGCGACAGTATAAAGAACCCAGGATTCCTGTTCCGCCAGTTACGACTATAACTTTGTCGTTAAGATCAAATTTCTTGTTCATACCTACCTCACTGTTCATAATACTTGTTTGTAAAAAACAGTTTTCCGATCTTTCTTGCAAGGGAAATCCATCCTGTATTGTTCTACTTTTGCTCTGTCTAGAGTTGCAATCAGTAACCCTTCCTGCTCTTCCATCTCCATAACGATATTTCCTTCCGGGTCTACCACCATGCTATTTCCGGAATAACAAAGCCCTCCCTTGTTCCCGACACAGTTGACTCCTGCGACAAACACCTGGTTTTCTATCGCTCTTGCCCTAAGAAGAGTTCGCCAATGCTCACTCCGAGTCTGTGGCCAGTTAGCAGGTACAATAATTAATTGAACATGATCGGACACAGCCTGGAAGATTTCTGGAAATCTAAGATCATAGCAAATAAAGCCCGAAATATCAAATTCGTCGGTCCTAAAGGTTGCTAACTCTTCTCCACCGTAAAAATATTTGTCTTCCTCACTATACGAAAAAGGGTGGATTTTGGCATAATCGAATATCAACTTTCCCTCTGGTGAAACTACACTGTAACGATTTCGCGCCTTATCCAGATACTTTTCTACCCAGCCGAAACCGATGTATAGAGCATACTTATGGGCCAAACCCTCGAAATATTTTACGCTCTCCCTACATAATTCGGCAGTTATGCTCGTTTTCATAGAAAAACCAGTAAGGGTCATCTCGGGAAACAATAGTAGCCGCACTTGATTATCCACTGCTAATTTTGTAAATTCTAGGACCTTAGCCTTGTTAAGCTCCTTGTCTTCCCAGGCTATATCCAACTGACACAGTCCAATTTTCATAGCTAATTCTTCTTTCTGAAGACGGGTTTTATAGCACGCCCGTCGAGGTATTTTTCCACACCGTCTGTCAAGGCATTTTTGTACACATCCATACTTTTTCGGCCAGCTTCTAGAGCCAAATCTATTAACTCGTCAGTATGAGCATAACTCAAGGCAACCCAAGGCATAAGCACCCCATTTTTAATCATTTCCTGGATGAATAAGGTCCTAAATTCCAAAGAGACCTGGCCTTGTTGATCCTTAGTGATAAAGTTAGGCGAACAGGGCACGCCTATAAATTGAAGTTTGTCCCCTATACCGTTCTGGGTGGCAATTTGGTTCATGCCCTCACAAAGACGCTTCCCCGAGCTCCAGAGTCTTCTTGTTACGTCAAGTTCTTTATATACATTGATCGTTTCCAATAAAGCACCTAGACCACACATTTCGGCTCCATGAGTCGTTGAAATCAAAAACACCCGATCCTTATCGTGGAGTAATCCACCAAGTTCCATAATTTCCCTTTTTCCGCATAGGGCAGCCACAGAAAATCCATTGGCCATACCCTTCCCGTAGGTTACCAGGTCGGGCTCGACATCATAGTATTTGCATGCTCCCTGCAAGTGCCATCTAAAACCCGTAATCATCTCGTCTATAATGAAAACTGCCTTGTTTTCTTGACAGAGGTCTTTAATCTTATTTAAAAACCTATCTTTTGGCTCCTCGGTGGTCGCAGGTTCTAAAATTACGCAAGCAATCTCACCCGGATATTCAGTGAACAACTTCTCTAATGATTCTATGTCGTTATAGTTAAAATTCAGGGTACGGGATTTATAAACATCAGGTACGCCCGAGTTCATTACTGTATCCCCGATAAACCAGTCATCATATGAAAAGAAAGGATGTTGCGCGCATTTCGCCACATACTCCTTGCCGGTGTACGCCCTAGCCAATTTTATCCCGGCTGATGTTACTGTAGAACCGTTCTTGGCGAATTTGACCATCTCTACCCACGGTATCAACTGACACAGAGCCTCGGCGGCTTCAACCTCAATTTTGGAGGCCCTAGTCAAATTGTTACCCTTGTGTATCTGCTCTATGGCAGCATTGGAAATCCGCTCAAAATTATAACCAAGCGTAACAGATCTTAACGCCATGCCAAAGTCCAGGTACTTATTGCCCTCAATATCCCAAACATAGGCGCCTTGGCCTTTTTCTAAAACAGGGGGAGCATTTAAAGGGTAGCTGTCGTCCGCCCGGCTGTAGGTATGGGACCCTGCTGGAATGTATCTGTGGGCTTTTTCCTGGTAAATTCGATTATTACTCATTTTGGCTTAGCTCCTTTGTAACATTTTTATTAAAGTTGTGCCAGTATTCTATATTTATAGCTTCGTTCAACCTAAACATTTTCCTCGAAATCACCAATTCTACAACATCTCTATCTGAGATCTCAATAACACCCTCACCTAGTGCCTCGATGAGAACCTTAAAAAAGTCAAAATCCATTTCATAGTCGAGGGTAAAGCGAAGCCGGTCATTGTTTTGATGAAGACCCATATCGATATTGACTATTTTTTCAGTATCAAAAATCCTTCCCCAACCAGTTTCCAAAAAATCCTTACTATAACTTACCAAGGATTCCTCCAGGAAGTTCGTAGTATACCCGGTGCTATTCATCCCAAATGGCAAATTTGTAGTCTTCACATACTCTGCGCCAGAGTTCAGGGATTCATAAACACGCCTCGCCCCAGTCACAGAACATAGGATATCGTCACCATCAATTGAAATAATGCTGTCAAACCCCAGTGCCTTTGCAGCCTGAAGATGTCTCAAGGGGATATTATTAGGTGACCCATAAAAGACCCTTACTCCAAACCGTTCTAGAGCCTCAAATTCCCGGTTTTCCACTTCATCCGAAGTCGTAATAACAACCTCTACATGGGCATCCCCTATTTCCCGCTTGAACTCGGCAGTTAGCCTCTTAATCAAATAAACTATTATTGCCTTGCCGTTAACCTCAAGCAGATGCTTTTTCTTGAGTCTTGTGGAACCAAGCCTAGCCGTAATAAAGATACCTGTTTTCATCACTCAAACCTCACATAAACTGAGCTATTATCTGCTTCCTCAATTGCATAAAGCAATTCTAAAACCTTATGATCATGTTCCATGGAGTTGACAAAGTGGTGTTTACCCTCTACTGCTTCAACAAAGCACCTAATCTCCTCAATGTACATGTTTTCTCCAATATTTTGGTTATAACCTATTGCCGCGCCTTCCATTATATAAGTTCTTTCTTCCCAGCTTGTTGTTTCGGGATCATACAACTTTATATAATTAAAATCCCAGTCCCAAATCAATTGCTTCTTGTTTCCATTGATCATAAGCCTTCTAGTAGCGTGCCTTGAAACCACGTCAACCGTAATAGATGCCAGAAAGTTCTCATAGTCTAGCAAAAAGTTGTAGGTATCATCGATAGTATCAGCACCTGCTATTTCAATGGTTTTTCTAAAATTACCGCACACCCTTTTAGGAAACCCAAATAGTTTTGTTACCCAAGTCAGTTCAAATGGTACAATTTCGCGTCCTCCACCCGTAATTGGATTGGACACGTAGTAGTCGTTTACCTTTTCATAGCTATGCCAATCAGGCAAGTATTGGCCAGAGTGAAGTACGACATTGGATATTTTTCCAAGCTCCCCTGAATTTAAAATCTGAGAAATTATGACTATGGCTGGGTGAAAAAGTAAGGTAGCAGATGGGGCCGCAACTAAAGCCTTTTTAGCCAATTTTTCCTTTATAAGTTCCATGTCCGTATCCACAACGCTTGCTTCCACAAAAAACGGTAAACTGAAGGTAATTGCTTGTTTAATATACTGGTGGTGTAGATCTGGGGGAACCGAAATGATTAAAGCATCTGGTTGAGCCTCATTAATTGCCATTAAGAAGTCCGTAAACGTTTCGAGCTTGTAGTTTTGTTCAACCTCTGCCCGTCTGTCTTCCCTGGTGTCAAAGCCGAAGACCTGGTTATACCCAAGGGCTTTTAAACACCGTATCCTTCTCTTACCCATAGAACCTAAACCGACAACCAAAAATTTCATAATTCTAGCCCCTTCCAGCACACTAATACCTTACAATACAAGCGCATGGGAGGCATCCTCGCCGGTAGATTCAGCCTTCCATGCGCCTCTATTTCTTTCTATTCGGGAGATTCTATTCCCAATACCCGCTCCAAATAGTTCTTATTGTACAGAACCGCTTCATTTTTAGGAGAATAATTTCTGGCAATCTCATTATGCTCATAGGCCAACTCATGGTTTCCTAAGCGATCATAACAAACACACAACTGTACATGAGGTAACCACATCAATCTGCTATCACTAGGCTTTTCTAATTGAACAGCCAACTTGTACCAGAAAATTGCCTGTTCATATTGCTCAATATCCGAAAAATATAAACCTAAATGACAACAAAAGTCAGCTCTTGGAGGAGCATATTCAAAGGATTTAAAGATATATTTAAGCTTTTTGTCCTTTTCTCCTAATGCCAGATAATAATCATACAGTTTTTCACAAATAGAAATCTTTTCTTCAACCCCACCCTGTCCTGTCTTCAAAAATTCCTGATACGCTTCAATTGTCCGCTGATTGCTTTCTATTATTAATTCCCTTAGTTCTACTCCGGACAGACAGTCATGGACTCCTAGTTCATCTTCAACAAATTTTTTCTGTTCCTCACTTATGGCTTGCGTTAGACCCCTAAACAATTCTGTGGCATAAATACCAATTGGGTAATCCTGATAACTATATTTACGAGGCATAAGCGGTTCTCCACTATTCTCCAAATGGGCTGGCTCCCCAAAGATGAAAAAGGGAATACCCATTTCTACAGCGTAAAAAGAATAAGAACCCACTTGATTAGAGGTTGCATATTTGTGACTTCTGAGGATATCGTAAAATTTCTGGACATGTTCAAATCCTAGCACGGTGCCTTCCCCGGCACTTACAACATTGAATCCGTGTTTTTTATATACTGCATCCTTCTGTCTTTCTAAATCATGAACGTGCAAACATATTGTTATCGGATGATACTCGGTCGGAAGACTTTTCAGTTGCTCACAATACTCATCTATATCGAATACTGCGTCAATTAGTGGAGTGGAATGTGCAGGAAAGGCTACTGTGCCATTAGCAGCTATATCCTTTTCAATTTGCCTTAATTTACGATAGTGTACAAAAGGCGCACCCATGATTGCTGCAGGAATACTACTTACTTCATTCCACTCTTGTAGACGTCTTTTACTCCAAACTAACATTAGGGGCTGATCGGTCCGAAGATCGTATGGATTAGGCTCCGGTAAAGGATTCCACCCATGCTCATAGCGACATAATAGAGGTAACTTTGATGGGCCGCTAACGTATTCACTTATAATCGCATAAAGTCCGTACCATGAATATAGATTCATAATTTACCACCTATTTATTTTTTTCCGGGGTTATTATACATTATGTTTTCATCTTCTCATGTGTGCGCTTTCTAAAGGCACTTTACGGGATGAGCCCCTTAATTTTGCCAAGGGGCTCCAGTTCAAAGATTTCCCTAATCTTTTTCCGTATTCTCTAAATGCAATACACCCTTTAAATAGTTCCTGTTATAAATAATCTTCGGATCGTCTGGAATATAATTTCCAGCTAGTTCATTATGCTGATATGCTAACTCATGCTTGCCTAAGCGGTCATAACAAACGCATAACTGTAAATGTGGTAACCACGTCCAACAAGATTCAATCATAGGTCCCCAGCAGTCAACAGGCTTTTCTAATTGAGTAGCTGTTTTATACCAAAAAGCACCCTGATCATATTGCTCAGCACACAAAAAGTAATAACCTAGGCGACAGCAAAACTCAGCCCTTGGGGTGGTATATTCAAAGGATTTTAGGATATATTCGAGTTCTTTATCCTTGTCGCCTAACCTCTGATAACAATCTGCGAGTTTCCCACAAGCTGCAAGGATATCCTCGACCCATCCCTGCTTTGTTTTTAGAAACTTTTGATAAGTTCCGATGGCTCGTTTATCGAATCCATGGTCGTAAAGTTCGTTGGCATAATAAAATAAATCCCTCGGAGAAAATGATTCCCCTCTGGCCTTACGTTTCTCATATATTTTTAGGTTACGATCAGAATGATCACTGTCCGAGCCCATGTGTGTTACACAAATATCTGAGTTTAAAACAGGTCCATATACATCTAAATATTCATGCACCGCCCCAACCCAATGAAAGTTCTTGCTCCTTTTTACCAAGCGGTTTCTCCTTAAACTAAAGGTAACCGCTCCGGACTGATCGAACGTTAAAAGATAAGGCATGTTCACAACGTCTATCTGCGGATCTAAAGTTTTCTTTAACTTGAGGAACCGCTCGCGATCCAAGTCCGCTAAAACATCATCGGCATCCAGCCAAAGAATATAGTCATTGATTGCTTTGCTGAAAGCGAAATTACGAGCGGCTGCGAAATCATCAATCCAAGCAAAATCAAAGATGGTATTAGTATATTCTCTAACTATTTCTTTTGTACGATCCGTTGAACCAGTATCAACGATGACTATTTCATCTGGGACACCTTTAACAGAATCTAAACAACGGGCAATCGTGTTCTCCTCGTTACGGACAATCATACATAAACTAATTTTTATTTCCTTATCTTCCATTTTTCAATCTCCTCTAAAAAACGATTATTATCTATATATTCAAACCAAAACTGGAATGGAAGTTTTCTATTCTACCAAAGAGTAAAAAAAGAGCCCCTTGGTGCTGGCACCAAGGGGCTCTTGATATTAAAGGGCGTAGTTTCTAGTCAGTTTACCCGCCTTACTCGGTGACGAAAGATACATCATCCAAGATCATAACTTGCTGACCATTACTATTAACTGTGAAACAAATGGTAGCTGACGTTGCGCCGGGCGCGGGGGTTGTGGGAGCTGCATCTGTAACTATCCTATAATAATTGAAGACTCCACTTGCGCTTGGCATATCACCAGGTCTGACCGTGATCGTCCCGTCGATCACTGGACCACCCGGAGTATTCCACGTTACCGTTGCAGTAAATCCAACACTTCCACCTGACGACTTTGCGAAGAAGGTAAACTCGTAGATGCATCCGGGGGTAATTCCATCAATCGTTTGACACAATACGGCGCCGTTGTTCAAAGCAACTGAAGAACTACCTGAGTGAACATTGCCCAATGCAGTTTCTGGTGCTACTAGAGTCGGGTCATTGGCATTCCAATCTGTTGGAACAGTGCCTGTGAAATTCTCCATACCGGGATTTAAAACCAATTCTCCGGAAGCCGGGCAGCCTGGTCCTGTTGCTCCTGTTGCTCCTGTGGCCCCAGTTACTCCTGCTGCTCCTGTAGCTCCTGTTGCTCCTGTGGCTCCTGTGGCTCCTGTCGCTCCAGTTGCTCCTGTCGCTCCGGTTACTCCTGCTGCACCGGTGGCTCCTGTTGCTCCTGTCGGTCCTGTTGCACCTGTAGCTCCAGTTACTCCTGCTGCACCTGTGGCCCCGGTTGCTCCTGTCGGTCCTGTGGCTCCTGTAGCTCCGGTTGCTCCCGTGGGTCCTGTTGCACCTGTGGCTCCGGTTACCCCTGCTGCACCTGTGGCCCCGGTTGCTCCTGTCGGTCCTGTGGCCCCTGTAGCTCCGGTTGCTCCCGTGGGTCCTGTTGCACCTGTGGCTCCGGTTACCCCTGCTGCACCTGTGGCCCCGGTTGCTCCTGTCGGTCCTGTGGCTCCTGTAGCTCCGGTTGCTCCCGTGGGTCCTGTTGCACCTGTGGCTCCGGTTACCCCTGCTGCACCGGTAGCTCCTGTAGCTCCTGTTGCACCTGTGGCTCCGGTTACCCCTGCTGCACCGGTAGCTCCTGTAGCTCCGGTTACTCCTGCTGCACCTGTGACTCCGGTTGCTCCGGTTGCTCCTGTGGCTCCAGTTGCTCCTGTGGCTCCTGTTGCTCCTGTGGCTCCTGTCGCTCCTGTCGCTCCTGTGGCACCTTTCGCTCCTGTGGCTCCTGTGGCTCCAGTTGCTCCTGTGGCTCCTGTTGCTCCTGTGGCTCCTGTTGCTCCGGTTGCTCCGGTTGCTCCTGTTGCACCAGTTGCTCCTGTGACTCCGGTTGCTCCTGTCGCTCCTGTGGCACCTTTCGCTCCTGTTGCTCCTGTTGCTCCTGTTGCTCCTGTTGCTCCTGTTGCTCCCGTTGCTCCTGTGGCACCTTTCGCTCCTGTGGCTCCTGTTGCTCCTGTTGCTCCTATTGCTCCTGTTGCTCCTGTCGCTCCTGTGGCTCCCGTAGCTCCAGTTGCTCCTGTTGCTCCTGTCGCTCCTGTGGCTCCCGTAGCTCCAGTTGCTCCTGTGGCTCCTGTCGCACCTGTGGCTCCTGTCGCACCTGTGGCTCCTGTGGCACCTTTCGCTCCTGTGGCTCCCGTAGCTCCAGTTGCTCCTGTGGCTCCTGTTGCTCCTGTGGCTCCTGTTGCTCCTGTGGCACCTGTTGCTCCTGTTGCTCCTGTTGCTCCTGTTGCTCCTGTTGCTCCTGTGGCTCCTGTTGCTCCTGTGGCACCTGTTGCTCCTGTTGCTCCTGTTGCCCCTTTTGCGCCAGTTGCCCCGGTTGCCCCTGTTGCCCCTGTTGCGCCTGTTGCGCCTGTGGCTCCTGTTGCCCCTGTTGCCCCTGTTGCCCCTGTTGCACCTTTCGCACCCGTGGCTCCTGTTGCTCCTGTGGCTCCTGTTGCTCCTGTGGCTCCTGTTGCTCCTGTTGCTCCTGTGGCTCCTGTTGCTCCTGTTGCTCCTGTTGCTCCTGTTGCTCCTGTGGCTCCTGTTGCTCCTGTGGCTCCTGTTGCTCCTGTTGCTCCTGTTGCTCCTGTTGCTCCTGTTGCTCCTGTTGCTCCTGTTGCTCCTGTGGCTCCTGTTGCTCCTGTTGCTCCTGTTGCTCCTGTGGCTCCTGTTGCTCCTGTTGCTCCTGTGGCTCCTGTTGCTCCTGTGGCTCCTGTTGCTCCCCTACAGCATTTACAACATTTACAACATTTATGGCATTTATGGCATCCACAGCATTCGTGGCATTCACGGCATTCACGGCATTCACGGCATTCGTGGCATTCATGGCATTCATGGCATTCATGGCATTCATGACGTTCATGGCATTCATGACGTTCATGGCATTCATGACGTTCATGGCATTCATGACGTTCATGGCATTCATGACGTTTATGATGTTTATGATGTTTATGATGTTTATGACGACGTTTATGATCTTCATCACGCTTATGCCATTTATGCCATTTATTCCATTTATTCCATTTATAACCTAAAGACTGCACTCGCACTTTGAATTTCTTTGTTGATGAGCAAGACATTGACTCCCCTCCTTAATTATTTGTAATAAATTTACAATAGTTGGTTTAAACTCCTTGACTACAGCTGTATGGAGGTTCTGTATGACACAGTCATCGCTAATGATTGTTATTGCGGTCTAACGCCTGCAACTGTAGTGCTTCAAAAAAACCTCTCGTTAAACACGCATACGGACAGTGCCCCCATAATCCCGGGTTACTTTATTGTATTTTTCTTGTCCGCCAATTGTTACAAATTTCCATTCCATATAACAAAAGCTGCTAATTATTTTCTAATTAACAGCTTTTGTTCTTGGCGATGGAGTGCCATTTGAAAGAGCATCTGAATTTAGCACATTGTAACGAGTTAGATGCTTGCGAAGTTTTCCTCTTGCTGGGCGTCGATAGTACCTTCCAGGTTAAAAGATGGTATTGTATTGTTCATGTCCCCTTGATGTTACCTTTAGCTTTGGCCTTGGGTCATGATCCAAAGTGGCTTGAAAAGACATAAGAAGAATCATTTGCCTAAAACGACAAAATCCGCGACTTCTTGCTATTCGAAGCCACGGATCTGTCGTTCCTTGCTAATTGCCCTTTTACACACTTCAAGTTAAAAGCCTTAGTGTTAACTCGAAAGATTTTTGTCCTTACTAAACGAATGGAAAAAGTCATGAGCAAAGTTTGCTCCCTTTCCAATCACAAGCCCTGTTATCGCTACACCAATCATAGGGTTCATGATTTTAACATTTAATAGCATAAATGCGTCAATATTTGCCTGAAAGGCAAAGAGTAAACCACATGCTAAACTCAGTACTTCTAACGTCAAAGGCCTAAACTTATCTGGCAAAAAGGGAATAGAATAAATAACATCTTTAAAAATGTCAACCAATTTCTCTACCACAACGGCTAAGAGAAAAACCAAAGCAAGCCCATCCACAGCCTTCACCTCTATTAATCCAGCTTCTCCCGTTGAATATATTCCATTATATTCCTAAGGCTTTGAAAGGTTCTTTGGCTTTCAAGTTAACTCTATTTCACCTACTAATGCTTTAAAACGTCAAGAGCCTTCCACCACTTTCATGCGTGAAAGTAGTGGAAGGCTCTTGTTTTGCTTTCGGATAAATGCAACAATTTATCATTATGCTTATGAAGTCATTGGAGTTAATTTTACATTTCCTCGAACAGCCAACCGATCGTCGTTAATGATCAATACACCCGTTATCCCCTTGATTTCCGAGGCAAATTCAAGGGCTCGTTCTAAATCATCCATTGTCTGAACAAGGTTCCCACATGCCGTTGCTACCGCATCTGCCAAAGCGACCGAGGGGGACAGTACAACAACAGCGTCGGCTAAGCCAAAGCTCAACGAATGACCCACTTTTCCAGACGAAGTACAAATTCCCAGCGGGGTTTGATCCGGCCGGATCTCAAGAGCCACCCGATTAGACAGGGGCGAATTTCCTGCAAAAATCCCGACTTTACGAATACAACTCGTACGCAAGAAGATATCCCCACCGTTTTCCACAATCACGTCCTTGGAGCGTTTGGCAATCGCTTTCCCGACCCACTCTGCCACGGCCCCTGCAACCGCAGCCATCGGTCCCACACCTGCAAGTCGCCCGGCTTCCGCCATAGTTTGAACCATTAAAGGAGCATCTGGCAAAACAGAGTATGGGATTAGAGCGTTCAGGAAACCGGGATCCCTCTGAACATAGTCTTCAAGAGGCCTTCGGCAGGCCTGAATCGTCTCTTCTACCCACTTCACAAGTTGAGCTGAAAACCGGTCTTTGCGAACCCCGATGTCCAGGTCAGTTTCTTGCACTGCCAGTTGAAAATGCACCAGATCCGCCTGGCGATGCTGTTGCCGGTAAATACGTTCCGTAAAATCCAATTACAAATGAACCTCCATGGCCCGCATCGGGCAAACTTTCGTACAAAGGCGACAAACAATGCATTGGTCTCCATCAAAGCGGACTTCCATAGATGGGCGTTCCATATATAAGGCTCCGGTCGGGCAAAGCCCAGTGCATGCACCGCACATGACACACTTTTCTTCATTTCGCACAATTTCTTGTTTGAGATCCTGTACGGAGACCCCCAGATTACGCAAATAGTTTAGTCCTTCTTCACTTTGATCTCCAGTGACCTCCAAAATCATCGTTCCTTCTTTTTGAGGGTTAACGTCTGCTTTCACAATATTAACCACCAAATCGTAGTCTTTAACCAAACGATATACAATCGGTTTCACCGAGATATCTGTCCCAAAACGCAAAACAATTCTCTTCGGCGACATTGAATCAGGCCTCCTTTATACTGTGGGCTACGATGCCATCAGAGGGTGAGGGGAGGGTTTTAACGGGTTCGGTCAATAAAAATTCACCTTTTTGAATCCAGTCCTTTAACGTTGAGGCGATCTCCCGGGCTCGGGGCATACTTGACAAGGGCGCCGTGGTGATCTCCTTGCCATTCACCCGAATCTTGCCACTTTTGAGTTCTGCGTAACTGACATACCCTAGGTTGCCTGGTGTAAACGAAGGATACGCTGCGCCATAATCGACAACAGGGGCGAATAATTCGTCATCTCTCTTAGCTGCATACCTGGCGATTTCTTCATTGAGAATAGGAATGGGAACTCCAATCCCAACACTGAGTGTTGCGCCATATCCCAGATAACTAGTACCTACCAGCCACCTTGGGCTCATCTGCTTCAAATCCCCCGTGACAGCGAGGGTTCCTCCTGAACTGCCAAGTTCCTTGCCATCGACATCGATCATCGACGGAAAATGTTGTGTGCCGTTCCAAGCGACATACCCGACTCCGCCCCCGAGGAAAATCTTCGTGCCCACTCCAATTGTCTTGAAATGAGGATCCTTCAAAAGTGGGCTCAGCTCACCCGATGTTGAAAAGTTGGCATTTTCCATATGAGGTTTAAGCATGCCCATATAAGTATAAATTACCCGATCAGTCAGGTTCACCGCACAGTTGTAATTCTGATAGGCGTTCCGGGGATTAAAAAGAATCGCTTCATTAATATCATCCAATGAAATAGTGGTTTCTAGATTTCGGCGCGGGTAACAGTCTGTTCCATAAGCCACTGCTTTTAGTTTGACGGGTTTACGGGCGACGAGATCTTGGATAACATGCCCCCCGCCATAGCGAAATTCGCCAGGATAGTTACTGTTTAACGGGTCATCTTCCTGTATTTCAGCCGCACCAATATATGCATCAACAGCTGCTATACCCGCATAAGCTGAGACTCCATTCAGCCAAACTTTCTGCATCTTCATACGGGGCGTCGTATGTCCAAAACTTAGAAAGGCACCCGACGAACACATTGGTGCAAAGGTTCCAGTCGTTACCACATCTACTTCTTGAGCTGCTTTGGAGAGACCTTTTTCCTCTACCAGAGCGATCAGTTCTTCTGCCGTCACAACAACGGCATGACCTGCTTTAATCTTGGCATTGATCTCCGAGTACGTCTTTTCAACACCCATGTTATCTCCACCTCCAGATTTGTTACCTTTATGCGTTAGCCGTGAGAAGGCCAAGTGTCCCTGTAGCCAAGGACAGCGAGAAGGGACCCACCGAAATTGTTGTTTGTCGATTGATATTGAGTTTGATAATAGAAAAAGACCCCTTCCAAGATAGAAGAGGTCTTAAATTACATCATCGACACTCCTCTCATCTGCCAGAAGAATCCTCTTCTGCAAGAATTAGCACCATGCTTTGCGCAAGCCATAAATATTACAACATACAAAGCGGGTTGCCGGGTTTCATTGGGCTAGTCCCTCCACCACTCCGGATAAGAGTATACCTTATTCAATTCATACGCTGAGTCTAACATTTGTATTATATCATGTCAATACAAATTTGCGTATATTAATACAGATAAACTACTAACCAAGTTATTAATGCTTAAATCATTGCTTGACCTTATTTAATTTAAGTTTCACTCTTTTATCACCAATGTTTTCACACTATTCCCACTAATATTGTTCACTTACGTGAACCTTCAACTGAAAATTTGTGGAAATTGAAGATTCATTATATCCCAAAAAGTGGGCATTGAATCTCTTCTCATTTCGTGCTAAATTTGTATTGTACAAGTTATCTAAAAGAAATTATAGACATTAGCGCAAAAATTAAACCTCCGGACGCGGGGGTTTCTTTCTTTTTAAACGAAGAAATCATAACCTTTTACATTTAAGGGTATTCTAAATGTGTTGCAACATTTAAAGGGAGGGATACCATTGGAGCCACGCGAACCGAGTAAACGACCATTTCCTAAACGTGAAGTAATGCCATGTAATCATCAGGCTGACCAAGACGGACGAACGGACTATGGTCGAGATAAGGAAACAACATACAAAGGATAGACTAAACAACGACAATCCCTTTTCTTAGTGCATTAATATCTCGGCATAGGGAAACCTAGTTTAAGGCTTCAAAGGAGGTATTTTAAATGTCAAATAGAACGACCGATAAAGCACAGACAGGAAAACCAGACAGAGGGAAAAATTCCCCCTTCAAGAAGAAAACACCTCAAAGCCGGGCATAAGCCCGGCTTTTCGTTTGAAAGGATTCTATAGAAGGAAACTTTCTGGTATAATGACTATAATTATACTTAATTCAAGACGCGCCTATTATTCTAAGAGGATGAAAAGGTGTCAATTTCACTAAATGTTTTTTCATTTGTTAATTGTAACTTGTTAGCAATTAACACTCAAGTAATAAACTTAAAGGTGGTAACCATGAAAAAAATTGAAGCTATTATTAGGCCAGAGAAACTGAATGATGTAAAGGACGCTCTGTCGAATATTGGAGTAAACGGGATGACGATCTCTAATGTTATGGGTTTCGGAAAACAGAAAGGTCACACTCAAATTTACCGTGGTCAAGAAATCGTATCGAAACTTTTGCCCAAGATAAAACTCGAGGTTGTCATTCCTACTAAAAAAGCCGATGAAGTCATCGCCACGATTGTTAATACCTCTAAAACGGGGGAATTTGGGGATGGTAAAATTTTTGTCTTTGATGTAGCGGATACGATCCGTATTCGAACAGGCGAACACGGCGACGATGCGATTTAAATGGAAACTCCCTCACTAAATTCAAAATCGGGATAAGCATTTTCTCGATGCTGTGTTAAATCTAATCCGTTGACTTGCTCATCATCGGTTGCCCGAAGAGGAGTAAATATTGCTATGCCCTTTAATACTAGCAACGTCATAATCCCAGTAAATAAATAGGTAACAGCCACTGCTAGGAGTTGGATTAAGACTGGTTCAATTCCTCCACCATTCATTAAACCATTTTTACCCTGAGGATTAACACTCAGATCAGCAAAAATACCCGTTGCAATGGTGCCCCAAGTACCTCCAATACCGTGGATTCCGAAAACGTCCAAAGCATCATCATAACCCAGCTTAACTTTCAAGAAACTCACAGCTAGATAACATATTCCACCCGCGATAAATCCAATGAATAGCGAACTACCCGTTGAAACGTACCCTGCTGCAGGCGTGATTGCTACGAGTGCCGCAATAATTCCACTGACCGCTCCAAAAACGGTGACCTGGCGCCGGTGAAGCCATTCGACAAGAGCCCACCCGATCATGCCTGCTGCCCCCGCTATTTGGGTTGTAGCCAGGGCCAGCACTGCCACCCCATTGGCTCCCATGGCACCTCCTGCGTTAAAGCCGAACCAACCAAACCACAATAACCCTCCACCGAAAAGGACGTTCGGCATATGATGAGGAATATTCCACTCATATCCTACTTTTAATCTTTTTCCTATAATTAACGCGGCTACCAACCCTGATACTCCAGAAGCCATTTCCACAACCGTACCACCTGCGAAGTCCAAGACACCAAGATTACGCAGCCAACCGCCCACTCCCCAAACCCAATGTGCTAGTGGTATGTATACGAATGTACTCCATAAGAACACAAACAATATAAATGCTGGGAACCGTAGTCTTTCAGCCGTTGATCCGCTTATAACTGCTGGTGTAATAATTGCGAACATCAGTTGAAACAAAAAGAACAACAAATGTGGAATTGTCGGTGCATAATCCGGGTTAGGCAAAAGACCAACCCCTCTAAGACCCGCCCAATCAAGGCTGCCTATTAGATGACCGTGATCTGGTCCGAAGGCTAAAGAGTATCCGAATAAGACCCAAATTACTGTGACTAATCCTAAGGCAGCATAACTTTGCATCATGATGGAAAGAACGTTACGTTTTCTCACCATTCCTCCGTAGAATAATGCCAATCCAGGAGTCATCAAAAAAACTAAGATGGTACATATGAATACGAATGAAATGTCTCCAGTGTTTAAACTCGTCATCATTTTCCCTCCTTTAAAAAAAAGAGGCTCTAAAAGGCGTTTATGAAAACGCCTTTTAGAGCCTCTTTGCTCTTCGATCGCTGCAAGTATTTTTATTATAGCTTCCTTGATTAAAAGTGTCTAGATCTTTCTACTGTTATACAGTATACACAAAGATTCTCCATTAGACTAGATATTTAGCAACCGCTGCTGCAGTATCGTATTTGTTCGTCCCGGAGAGTAAAATTTCGCTAGGATGCTTTGTCGTTGGTCCACCAATAACGATTAACATTTTGGCAGTCATAGCTTCCTTCGGCACTGATTGATCCAAAGGTCGTACAAATATAGCACAGTTACCATTCTTAGCAGCGACATCCGCCCCGCACCAATAGTCTTCTTTGCTAAATAATAGCACGGCAACTTCTAACACATCGTTTCCTCCTACCCTATATTGTACTCCAAAATAATCACAGATTCCTCTAGCATGCGCAACCGCCAGTGCAAGTCGAAAACTCGGATCCTTTAACTTCACTGCATCATCCATATTATCAATAAACCCATTTTCGGTTAAAATTGCGGGCATGCTTGTTTCCTTAAGCACCAAAACATTCTGTACTTTTACTCCGCGATTCAACCATGCCCCGGTTTGAACTAGGTAAGTCAAAACCTTGTTTGCTGCTGTTTCCGCACGTCCGCCTAAACCCATGACTAAGATCTCTTCCCCTGTCCCCCCACCCGAATTTACATGAACCGCCACAAACAAGTCTACCTGGTTCTTCTCGGCAATATCCACACGGGCCAGGAGTTCACCATTAAGATTTCCTTCCAAATGGCCAGGTGCATAGTCTCCATCGCGTGTGAGGTTGGTGCTTATACCATTGTACTCAAGTAACGGTTTTAGTTTTAGACAAATATCCAGTGTTATGTCCTTTTCTTGCAATCCGTAACCGACGGCTCCTGAGTCATATCCACCATGACCAGGATCTAGGCATACCTTCACCTCAACCCCTCCTTCTTCTATGTTATTCAAAGTGATCGGACAAAGTGACAAAAGAACGTGAAAATGGTTTGAACCACTTTCACGTTCTTTTTGTATTAGACATTCTGTTTAAGTTTATAAGTATTTTCCACAGTTTAGGCAGCGCGCTTGTTTTTTTGCCATGACATCAAGAGAATTTCTGCAATATGGGCACGCCTCTAAGTCTTCTAGTTTCTTTATTTTATGAATGTAGCAATTCTGAGAATAGCCATTGCAGCGGCTGATGTCAACCCCTTTTTTAGTATCAATCCCCGCAGGATTATTAGGGTTATTACAGACAACTCTAGTGCGATCGAAATACACGCATTTTCCTTTAAGAACCCCACCGTTTATGACACATTTCTCTGAATAGCCATTACAGCGACTTGGCTCAACACCGCTTTTTGTTCCAATGCCGACATAATTTTTGGGGTTGTTACAAATGATTTTAGCATAGTCATAATAACCGCATTTTCCCTTAGGTACTCCACCGTTTAGCATGCAATTCTCGGAATGGGCACTACATCGACTGGAATCAACACCACTCTTTGTCCCGACCCCCCCAGGATTTTCGGGGTTGTTACAACTAGCTTTAGAATTGTCATAATAACCGCATTTCCCTTTTGGGTCGCCGCCATTCAACATACAATTCTCAGAAAGTTCATTGCACCGAATAGAGTCAACGCCGCTCTTTGTACCAATTCCCGCTGGATTTTTGGGGTTACCGCAAACGACTTTGGAATTGTCATAAAAACTACATTTACTCATTTTACTCCTGGTTAAGAAAACTTGGACAAACCTAACCTTTTCCTTTCCTAAATTTTGAACCTTCTCCAAGTTTTTCGGCCAAACTTTTAGTGTATTCCCATGTATCATGGGAACATTGACACACTATTTGGGTGGACACAGTTCATCAATGTGCCATTCCTTGTTAGCTTTAGACTTCTATCCAGTTCTTTATCCTATGTGTTAGAGAGCTAAGCTGTTCATCCCCCAACTTGGTCCTAGTTGATTAATGAATTATCCCTTTTTAGATTCCCCTCAAGATAACCTATTAAAGTTTTTCTCTACAAATCCTATAATACCTCCAGAAATAGGAATAAAAAAAAGCGCCTGTATCATCAGGACTTCTGTTAACGACCTACCTTATCTTCTTTATTCAGTAGCTTTTCTTGGTACTTGTCTAAAACAGAATCCAGCTCTTGGCTTGCTGCCACAACTTCTGGATCCGAGTATGCTTTACCCTCTTTAATCTTGATTAGCTTAGAACGCAATTCTTCGATTTTCTCTATTAGTTTTTCGAGTTCAGACATTCACAAACCCTCCATTAACTTCTTAAGATTAGTATACTCAACGATAAAAAATCCCCTCACTAGGAGGGGACGTGAAGAAGGAGAATCAGAGAAAGGACTGAGTGATATGTAAACCGCTGAACTAGCGAGTAATCATCAATTGGTCTTATCTTATAAAAAATTTGTTACTATTTTGTGATCCTTATATGGAGATTTTGTTAAACCTTATAATGGGAATCTGTAAATATACAAGCATTCACGCAACCCGGACAAGTGGCATATTATGTACCAAGTAACAGATAAATTATATGTTTATTTGAAAAGGAGGAAGAATCATGGGAGACCTAGAAAGCCATCGCCATCGTAACCGCTTTCCTTTGGGGCCTATTGTCGCTTTAGAATTAGCTGTTATAATAGCTTTGCTCATCGCAATCATATTTGTCCTTTAGGATCAAAATACTGGCAGCAGCTACAGAAATGTCCTGTAGCTGCTGCCAAGCGCCTTAAATAAGCCCTTACGGGCTTAGCTTTTTAAGGAACCCAGGATTACCCATTATATCCAAAAGCAATCCAGTGACGTTTCACAATATGGGTACCATTTAAGAACAAAGCAAAAACCCCACAATCGCTTGCGGGGTCTAAGTTTCCTATGGAGCCGATGGTCGGAATCGAACCGACGACCTGCTCATTACGAGTGAGCTGCTCTACCTCTGAGCCACATCGGCATTTCATGGACGAGAGTAATCTTACTTCATTTTTGCCGTTTAGTCAAGCAGTAATGTGGAAGGCATGAGTATTTAAAAGAGCTATTTGAAAATTCTTTTCCTGAAAATCAGCTAAAAACCCTTGGAAAGGCCAGTTAATCGGTAATAATCAAAAGGAAATAATGGCATTAGGCTACCCGGAAATCAGAGAAACATGGGTTTAGAAGGGTGCCAAACTTCAGTTACTATTCGTATTACAGCGTTACTCTCACTTGACTGTGTTTATCACCGTAACTAATCGATTATACATGTAATCTGACATTAGCTTATTATCCGTGTTATTTGGATGAAGTCCATCATCAACAATGCACGCAAGGTAACTTGATCTTGGGGAAATGCACTCCACAAATCTAATAAGTTTGACCCATTCTTAGCAGATACATTAATAATTGCTGTTCTGATACCCAAAAATAAAGATTCGTCTAAAGAAACCTTAGGAGGTTCAACAATGCAAAATATATCTGTGTTAGGAGCTTTACTTTTAATGTCATGGATTAACTGTGTATATTTCACCGATCTGGCATGCCGAAATTTCTATCTATTCTTCCTACGCAAATGAATACAGCGTCCGTAGTACCTACTATCTCTGTTGCTCTCTTTAAGCAATAATCTATAAGATTTCCTGATGAAGCTTTGTTGTCCCACACTATTTTGTTTGAATATGTGTTAAATAAAGATGTTTCAAGAACAGAATTCCATCCAGTTTTAAAGGAATCTGAAGCACCTTGACTAACAGCAATTGAGTCCCCAAGGATCATAGCGTTAACTGTACCGCTTTTTAGCTTGCTAATGCCTGTCAAGGTATGAACTTTAGTAACTGTTGCAATATGGATAAAATTTTACTTTACTCATTTTGTCTAGGCGCGCTTGATTTGTTACGAGGCTAGCACACTGATTGTATTAATTACCATATATTGTATAAAGATTTTATGGAAGTTCTGACTATGAATATCAGGAGGTGAACGGGTTTTGAGAACAGGTCTTACCCATGTGCACAGTTTTTCTTTTGTGACATCAGTCAATGATCAACACTCTCACACTATTGCAGGGCAGACTAGTTTGGGAGCAGCATACGGTGTCTCTCATGTCCACTGTTACAAGGGGACCACTTCGTGGAATAGTGGGCATGTGCATTACTATTCCAATATCACTGGCCCTGCAATTTATCTGGCAGATGGTTCTCATGTGCATTGTCACAGAGGAACAACAGCTATGGAGAATAACCATAGTCACTCTTATTGTGGCACTGATTATCCGTCTTGTTAATGGCATTTTAAAATTCTTAAGCTAGGTAAAGCCGTCCATATCTTATGGGACGGCTTTGTCAACAGCTCTCCTTTACATCTTCCACAAAAACACTTACACGTCGCCAGCTCAAACTTGATCTCGAATATATTTTCTTCATTAATTCTATTTGTTCAAGTACGTCTTTAGCCATAACGTTTTCGCTATTTCTTTGTAAACGCCCGAAATAACGACAATACTCCGCAAATAGCAAAGATCGCTAGTAGCGGCTTATTTAATTACTAAAAAAACCCCCTCGCTAGGAGGGAGTAAAGGAATGAGAAGCGTGAAGTATATTAACCGCTAATGCGGTTAATTATCGGTTATATTAGAGTGAATTGATTTTGGCCTCATCTCTGGAGAGCCACGCTCTTGATATAGAAGGCACAATGCCGATCAATAATAGAAGGATAATTAATTTCATTTTTAAGCCACCTTTGCTAAAACTCATTAATACTAGCGGTTGTCTTTTGAATAACCCTGATTTACAACCAACTGTGACCTTTGCCTATACTTTAATACAAATATTGGGATTTAGCAAATTCATTCTAATTAAGTAGGGCATAGATTCTACTTATGTGAGGTACTGAGAAATTACAGCTTTGGACAGTCTATAGCGAAGCAAAAAAAAAACGACTTTTATCGTTCTTTTGCTTATTGTCGCTATTCTTATCATCAATATCATCATCCATGTGTGACCCATGGTTAAACACTAGCACTAAAACAAGTAAGACTATATAGATAAGTATGCATTTCATAAGGATTCCCCTTTTCAGCTTCTTAGCATATTTCTATAAATACTATTATCTACATATTACTTGTTAATACAACTTTTCCAACATGGGTCTTTAGCGAAGTCGTTTTAGTGAACTACATGGATCTATTGTTCATTAGCGAGTTTTGCCTGTTTCATTTTTGATATTGTTTGTGTTCCATTCCCAGGGGTACTCCGTACTCCTATTTCTGTTGCTCAAATACAGCAGGTAGTGAGTAGTTTTGTAAGAATGAGCTTTGATTAATCTTTATCTTTTCTTTATACTGCTTACTGCAATCTTTACACCGTTTTTATAGGGGTTCGATCTATAATGAATCTGCATTAGAGTTACAGATCTTCGAGGGTTAATCAAGTGCATCTCCAAAAGTCAGTTTTTGTAGATAATAAATTTTCTTAAGTTTAAGAAGATACAGGAGGATGGAATGACTACCGGTTAAGAAACTTTTTAGTAAACATTTAGTCTATAAATCTTGTTGAGAGAAGGAAGGTTAGCTCCTGATGTCCAATTTTAAGAAACTTTTCTCCCTAAAACTTCGCACTCTCATTTTTGGTCATCCACTATCGTCACAAAATGCCGAGGAGGCAAAAGTTGGCGTTGGTGGAGGGGTTCCAGTTTTCGGTTCAGACATTATTTCGTCTGAGGGATATGCTCCTGACGAGATCCTATATGTCCTGCTTCTGGCTGGAACGTTGGGATATGCATATATTTTAAAGATTTCGTTGGTTATCGTGGTGCTGGTGATCAGTATTTTCCTTGTTTACCGCAAAGCGATCCAGAAATACCCCGAGGGCGGGGGATCTTACACCATCGCTAAAGCTTATCTCGGTGAAAATTTTGGCCTAATCGCCGGTGCGAGCTTGACGCTTGACTATATTCTGACAGTAGCTGTCAGTGTAAGCTCTGCAATCGAAAACTTAACGGGAATTATCCCATGGTTAGCCCCTACCGAACACAAAGTTATAGCAGACTGTTTGGTCATCATGTTCATGGCATGGATTAATTTACGAGGATTAAAGGAATCGGCACGCTTATTCTCCATCCCGGTGTATCTTTATATTGCGACCTTAGCACTTTTAATCGGAACTGGCTTAGTGGAGATTATGGTCCACGGTGTAACACCAACGGCGGTAGCAACAGGGAAACTTGCATCATCCTCTGTCGGTGGAATGACCTGGTTTATCTTAGCTCGGGCGTTCGCAGGGGGAACAACGGCTTTGACAGGGTTTGAAGCAGTGAGCAATGGGGTTACCGCGTTCAAGAATCCTGCCCAAAAGAAGGCTATTAAAACCTTGTTAATTTTAGCCATTATTGTTTCTCTTGGGTTGATAGGATTGACATATTTAGCGGGCGCTTATCACCTAGTTCCAGCAGAAGGAAATACCATCCTTAATCAGTTAGGGTTAATAATATTTGGGAAAAGTATTCCATATTTCGTCCTAATGGGGACCGCCGCAGCTATCCTGGTCATTGCCTCAAGTACCCCATATGCTGGGTTACCCATCTTATTAAGCTTAATGGCACGAGATGGATACACACCGAGATATTTTAAGAACTTAGGGGATCGTTTGGTTTATAGCGTCGGAATTTGGACGTTGTTTATCGTTTCCAGTCTACTCATTATTGTGTTTCACGGAGATACTCATACGATGCTTCCTCTTTACGCAATTGGCGTGTTTATTTCGTTTACCTTAACTGGCGCGGGGCTTGCTAAGCATACTTGGAAGGAAAGAGGAGTAAATTGGCAGTCCGATTTTGTCATATTTAGTTTTGGAGGGATCGTTTCGTTCCTAGTTTTACTCGTCTTCATTACCACCAAGTTTAAGCAAGGAGCTTGGATTATTCTGCTGATCATGCCGCTCCTCGTTTTGATGTTCCGTTGTATCCGTTATGTTTATCAGGGGGAGATCCAGAATTTAGAAGTTACCCAGGAAGCCTTAGAAGACTTTCACAGGCATGTAAAGAAGGTAAAACGTCGGAGATCAGAAGCTGAGCTGGCAGATTATAAAAATAAGATTATTGTTCCAGTTTACGATTTAAATCTAATTGTTTTAAAGACCTTAAAATATGCATATGCATTAACCCCTCAAGTCACGGCGGTTCATATCGCCTCAGACCAAAGTCGAACAAAGAAGTTGCTCAAGCATTGGACTGAACATCAAATAGAAATTTCTTTAGAAATTGTAGAGTCTCCTTATCGAGCTACTGTCCAAGATTTATTGAAATACATTGATAAAGTTGAGAAGAATGGGCATTTCGACACAATTACCGTAGTGATTCCGGAATATGTTCCTGAAAAATTATGGCATAATATCCTGCATAATCAGACTGGGCAATTGATGAAGTTGATGTTACTTTTCCGCAAAAGGATCCTAGTAACAAGTGTTCCTTATCATCCCGTACCGAAAAAAGTATTACATGCCGACCTAAACGTTAATCCCAAAAACTAACTTCAACTAGAATCACTCTCTGAATTCATGAAAGCCTTTGCCTCCAAGTTTGGAAACAAAGGCTTTCTATTTTATGGCGTGTTTATAATCTTTATATTTTCAACTCCTGTTGTATGGCCTATTTAGTGGGTAATAAATCCACTATAATAAGGCTATATTCTGCGTGAAGAGTAAGTCTGGACAGGTATCCTTTGCAAGAAGACCTGAAACTCAGGACAGAATATGACGACAAGACGACAATGAGAAATGTACGCGAGACTGCGAGGGTGATAAATATGTCGAAGGGGAAACTTACGGTTTTTTTAGGAGCTGCCTCAGGAGTCGGAAAAACTTATGCTATGTTAGAAGCGGCCCAGGGTAGATTGTCGGAAGGCATGGATGTTGTTATAGGTCAAATAGAGACTCATGGGAGACCTGATACCGACGCGATGCTTAAAGGATTAACGCTTATTTCTTCGAGGTCTCTGCATTATGAGGATAAAATCGTTTACGAGATGGACTTGGATGCTGTATTAGCCCGTTGTCCTCAAATCGTATTAATCGACGGACTGGCCCACACCAATGTAATAGGTTCTCGACACAAAAAGCGATACATGGATGTTCAAGAACTATTAGCCTCGGGTATCAACGTTTATACCACGTTAAATATTCAACACTTAGAGACGTTGAATGATATTGTTGCCCAGATAACAGGGGTTACCGTTCGGGAGACAGTTCCTGATCAAGTTTTAGATACAGCGGCCCAAATCCAATTGATTGATATCCCGCCCGAAGAGTTAATTCAAAGGTTTAAAGATGGTAAGGCCTTTGTCCCTGACCAGGCTACAGAAGATTTAAAAAAATTCTTTCGACCTGGAAATATTAACGCATTAAGAGAATTAGCCCTTCGGTATACTGCCCAACGTGTGGACCGTCAGTTAGAATCCTATATGCAATCTCACGGAATAGACGGACCCTGGCCAACGGGAGAAAAGATTTTGGTATGCATAAGCTCAAGTCCTTTCTCGGCTCAGTTGATTCGTATTGCAAAAAGAATGGCTGAGAGAGTACAAGGGGAATGGTTTGCAGTTCATGTAGAAACCCTCGACCGCTTTCCCATAAGTGAGGCTGAAAAAGACTCTATGGTCAAAAACTTTCGTTTAGCTGAGGAATTGGGGGCTGAAATTATTGGTCTAACCGGGAATAACGTAGTCGAAGAGATTCTGGAGCTGGCTAGAAAACGTAATGTTTCTCAGATAATTATAGGTAAACCTGAACGCACGCGCTTCTGGGAAATCATTCGCGGCTCGATTGTCGACAAAGTTATTCGGCATAGTCACGGAATTAGTATTCATGTTATCCCAGGGAGCCAACAGGAGACAGAATCTGGCCGTATCAATGTAGTATCAGAGAAAGAAGAAGACATAGGAGCGAGAACCAAACGGAGGAGTTTATACCCGGTATTTCCTTACATAGCGTCCAGCCTGATGGTAATAGTTATAACTTTTGGAATTACTTTGATTAGTACGTTTCTAGGACTTGTTAATATCTCTTTGCTCTATCTCCTACCCGTCTTATTAAGCGCAGCACGTTGGGGAACATTTCCTGCCATTTTTACTGCGATTATGGGAACGTTAACGTTTGATTTGTTTTTTGTTCCACCCATTTTTAGTATTACAGTAGCAGATCTTCGATATTTTATTAGCTTTGCTATTTTTATCTTAGTGGGTTTAATTATAGGAACACTTTCAGTTCGATTAAAAAAACAAATAACTTATTCACGAAAGCGGGAAAATAGCATTTCATCGCTTTATGCTCTAAGCCGAGATATCGCTGCCGCAGATAACCTAGATGCCGTATTAGAGTGTATTGTCAATAATGTCTCCAATACTTTGGATGGGCAAGTGATGGTGCTTATACCCAATGAAAAAGCTCAATTAGTGCTCAGAAAGGTTTCGGGACTTAATAATTTCTACAATACTAATGAACTGGCTGTTGCTACCTGGGTATATGAAAGAGGACAAAAAGCGGGGAAGGGAACGGAAACTTTTGGTGTCGCTGCAGCACTTTATTTGCCACTAAACACAGAGCAAGGAACGCATGGGGTTTTGGGTATTTGTTTTAACGAAACCGTGTCGCAATTTGACGCCGAGCGTATTCGATTATTAGAAGCCTTTACTGGGTTAGCTGCTATGGCCATCAACAAAGTTAAATTAGCTGATCAAGCTAGAGAATCCCTTGCTATGGTGGAGTCTGAACGATTGCGAACGGCACTATTTAATTCACTCTCTCATGATTTGCGCACGCCGCTGTCTTCAATTATTGGCGCGGTTACCGGACTCCTAGAAGATAAAAATGTTGTTTATAGTCCTGATGTCCGAAACGAGTTATTACAAACGATTCTGCAGGGAGCGGAACGAATGAATCGATTTGTAAGTAACCTGTTAGATATGGCCCGACTAGAAAGCGGTATGCTTAGATTAAATAAAGAATGGTGCGATCTACAAGATATTATTGGGGTTTCCATTAACAGGCTTGGAGTCTCTTTAAATCGTCGTCCTATAGACATCGAAATACAGGATGAATTACCATTGGTGCAAGCAGATGGGATTTTAATAGAGCAAGTATTTATTAATTTGTTGGACAACGCGATAAAGTATTCCGAAAAGGGTAGTAAAATTTCCGTCTCTATTAAGCAGCAAGAAGAGCGACTAGAGATCGTAGTAGCTAATCGAGGTCAGAGTATTCCAGAGACGGATTTGAGTAAGGTTTTTGATAAATTTTACAGACTGAACTCTCCCCTCCAAGTGAGTGGAACTGGGCTTGGTTTAGCTATTTGTAAAGGGCTAATTGAGGCTCATGGCGGAGATATATGGGCAGATAATAATAAACTTGGTGGAGTGACTATCACGTTTAATTTGCCGTTAAACAATCAGTTTACGGGTAAAGTCCCTGCAATGATGGAGGAAGGAGATTAAACATGGAAATCAAAGGTGCAAGGATTTTAATAATTGATGACGAAACACAGATTCGTAGGTTTTTGCGTGTTGCCTTAACAAGTCATGGATATGTTGTGAAAGACGCCAAGACAGGCAATGAAGGTCTGGACGCGGTAGCAATGTTCAACCCTGATTTAGTTATTCTGGATTTAGGATTACCCGATATTGATGGACTAGAAGTGGTTCGTCATTTGCGAGAATGGTCTAAAGTACCAATTATCATCCTTTCGGTAAAAGAGCAGGAAAACGATAAGATTACTGCTTTGGACAATGGAGCAAATGATTATGTGACTAAACCCTTTGCAATGGGAGAATTATTAGCTAGAATTCGGGCGGCAATGCGTCATACGGTTGGAGTCGAAGAACAGCCTATTTTAAAATTCGATGATTTAACCCTTGATTTAGTTCACCGTCGGATCAGCAGGGATAATTGCGAAATCAAGCTAACCCTGACTGAATATGAGATAGTAAAGTATCTGGCGATTAACGCAGGAAAAGTAATTACACATAAGGCTTTGCTTCATACTGTATGGGGGCTGGCGTATGAAAATGAAGTACAGTACCTAAGAGTTTATATTGGCCAAATAAGGAGAAAACTAGAGATTGATCCCTCTCGCCCAAGGCATATTATCACGGAATCTGGAGTAGGATATCGTTTACTCTAATAATAGATGATTAGCTGCAAAACTAGGGTTCCCTATTTCACGACCTGTCGAGAGAAAACCTGAAAGGAGAGCCATTGAGCTCTCCTTTTCTCACATCTTAAATAGAAACACTGACATGTCACCAACTCAAACTTAATCTTAAACGGCCTCAGTTCTCCCTTAATCTCACATAGATTGAAGTCAAAATATATCCACGAAAAACGTTTTTCAAGGTTTGATTTATGCATTAATTCTTAAGGAATGTCTGTTAATCTGGTTTAAACTCAATGTATTCTCTCTTAGTAATTTTTGGAGTAATGTCCAATAACATCTTGTTGAACACATAGTTAATACACAGTAAGGTAATATAGGAAACCACATTTTAAAGGAGCGTATATAATGTTACTCATTAAGAAAATTGCTATTACAACGACACTCATAGTTGGACTATCCGCAGGAGTAGTACTCGCTGACGATCCAAGTTTTGTTAATGCTTTAGTTCAAAGCCTTACAGCAAAGATTACAGCATTGGTCACTCCAAATGTTCAATCGGCCACGGGGTCTTTGAATGACACTAGCAATCAATCCGAGCAGGACATCCAAAATTATAACAATCAATACATGCAAGACGTGACAAGTATTCTTTCTCAATTCACATCCAATTATGCTACTCAAAAGCAAAACGACCTGAAAGGTCAAGTTCAGACTTACAAGGCACAGATGGATGCACAAAAACAGCAATTGATCCAAAACGCCGAGAATAGCATTCAGCAACAAATTGATACTCAATATAATAATAATAAAAATAAAATTCTGAACGACTTGTCCAAATAATAAGTAAAAGTCTATATACGGATTTTAGCCCATTCCTGTTGGGACCAGGAATGGGCTAAAATCTTTTTACAGAGGTCTTTCCAAGATCGAGCTGGTAGTGGCCGGGAACCGCGTAGACAATTTGGGGAAGCTTGTAAATGGGGACAGTTGTCTCCAAATTGAACTTAAAGACAAACGCTAAAAACCGCATGAAGTAAGGATTCTGACCATCGGTTCCGGTAGAACACAATAATTGCGGTGTCTGTGTTTATCTTGGAAATACTCTGAAACATAAATCGTCCCAAATATTGCCATATCCGAGTCCCTTAAGCTAAACTATGTAGTATAAATACATAACAAATCAACATCAGCACATAATAACACTCATTACCTGAAGAGGAGATGAGCTAATGAAACGAACAAATAGGCTCAAAAATCAGCTGAGTCGCCGGTCAAGTACTATAGTAAACGCATTAAAAAGAATAGCTCAGTTGCCAAAGACCTAAATAATTAAAAAACTCAAGTAGTTCTGCAAATTTAGGACTTTACAAAATGGTTAATAAATACGCAAAAAGGCCCGGCAAATAGCCCGAGGCCTTTGTTAATGCGCTTTACGCAAGTCGACTGTAGTAATATTGGCTGTACCTTTAGACCAATTCGAAAAGCGTTTTTGCGTGCGCGAATCAAAGAACTACTTAAAAATTATCATAAGGACTGTAATTGAGCAGCCTAGTAGCCCTCGCCCCTTGACCCTTCTAAATGCTTTTTCATAAGAATCCTTGCTTGTTCTGAGTTGTGATTCACAATAGCATCATATATGGAGATATGCTCTTGAATCGTGCATAGTCCCCCGATATCATGGCTAAAACGGAGTGTTCCAACTTTCTTAATGAGTTCTAAAATATGGACTACAAACGTTTGTAGCAGTCGATTCATCATCGAATTGTGAGAAGCTTGAGTCACCAAAAAGTGAAAACGCATATCCGCTTTAGCATAAGCATCCAGATTGTCTAAATTAGAATTCATCTCACGAAGGGCCTGGGAAATTCGCTGCAAGTCTTCTTCTGAGGCACGTAACGCGGCTAAACCCGCACATTCAACTTCAAGGGTAATCCGGGTCTCCCAAAGTTCCTCTATTCTTGTTGGCTCGACCGATAAAGCTAGTGCCAAAGGGCTGATTACTTCATTTAGCTGAGCATCGCGGATGAACGTACCATCTCCCGGCTTGATTTCAACCCATCCTAAGAATTCCATGGTTCTTAAGGCCTCACGCAACGTTGTTCGGCTAACCCCTAACTCGCCTGCCATTTCACGTTCACCCATCAGTCGATCACCAGGACGGAGCTTTTCTTCAATTATCAAGTGTTTGATTTGTTTTAAAACTTCTTGATACGTGCGTTGAGGTTTCGTAATTTTTTCAAACTGCATTGGAACCCCCCCGTAAGTGCGTCGAGCTAAACTTGTATACCCGTAGGACAGTTCTTATTACATAATGTGCAATCTCCACAATCCTCATTGGCTTGTTTGGATCCCTCTAAGAAAGTCGCTAAGACTTTTGCCCTTTTCCCGGTATAATAATAGCCCCGCTCCAATCCTTCTTTGAGATAGTTTGGACAATCAACCAAACAGCCTCCGCAGTGCAGGCATTTTAACGAATCCCACTGCTGATTTTCGGCCGCTGTCAAACGTCCATTATCGAGCAAAATAACATACACTTCTTTGGGGCCATGCATACCTTGGACCATCCTGAACTCGATATCAGCCGTTCTGCTAGGTCCATTGATAAAGGAAATATAATTCAGGAGATCTCTTCCCATGCCATAGACACTGATCGCTCGACAAACGGCCAAAGCATCTTCTAGTGAGGGAACGATTTTATCGATTCCTGCCACCACGATATGGTTATACGGAAGATTCGATGTGAACCGGACATTTCCCTCACTTTCTAACAGGGTAATGGTTCCATTTTGTTCAACAATAGCCTCAGCGCCGGTTATTCCATACTCCATATGGGCTACTCGTTCCTTGATCTCTTCCTTAATCTGAGCTACCTGTTCCTTGTTGGAGATTGGCGTATTAATACTGGCAATCCAAGGGTGCACGTCAACCTTTGTCCCTGCAATTCTTTCCCCTAGATCCGTATCAAGCATTTCAACCCTATTTGATTTCAAAGACTCCCTAAGAGCAATTTCGGTGAAAACAGAGTTTTTACTCATCGCTACGCTCTTATTACCCGCTAGAATCTTTAAAACTTGCTCCTGAGCTTCCGTAGCATCCTTGGCAAAAATCACATGACACCCTTTACTTTTGAGAGAAGCAACTGCCTTTTCAACTGATGCTTTGAGATTCGTTGCTACTTTACTTTTGATGTCCTGTACTTGGCTAGCAAGATTAGGATACTCTTGAAGAAGCGTATCACGGCGAGTACTAATTTTCTTTAAGATAGTTTGAGCTTTCGTACTACTCATTCGTCTCATCTCCTCCCATAGGCTCGGCTTAGAATCTGAACCACGTGAGAAACTTTTTGTTTCATTTGGTGCTGAGCAATCCCATCACGGAAATGCACCATGCATCCAGGACAACTCGTTGCTAGAGTGGTGGCCTCGGTATCGGCAACGTTCTTCAATTTTCCTTCGTTAATCCGTTGTGAGAGTTCATAGAAGCTCAAGCTAAACGATCCACCAAATCCACAACACGCATCAGCATCCGTCATTTCCACATAATTCATTCCTGGGATCTTTCTCATAATTTCCCGCGGCTCCTTTTTCACGCCCATACTTCGAGCGAGATGACAAGGATCATGATAAGTTACCGTTTCAGTGACTATTTGCTTCGGAAGCTTTAGTTCAATATCTTGAACAAGAAATTCATTAATATCTTTAACCTTCAATGCAAGTTTTTCAACCTTTTCTCGAAGCTCAGGAGACTCCCCTGCAAACAGCTTAGGATACTCTTCTTTGAACGCCACGGCACAACTTGGGCATACAAAAACCAAAGCATCGATGTCAAACGAACTATAACTCTCGATGTTCTTTAGAGCCATGGCTTTGGCATGAGCTAGGTCTCCGCTGACAATACTAGGGATCCCACAGCAAACATCCTCTTTGGCGAGTTTAACCTCAACGTTATTTTCTCCTAAGACATGAAGAAGTGCTTCTCCAAGATCTGTCTCAGTGTAATTCACGACGCACCCAGGATAAAAACCAACTTTTTTAATCGGCTTAGCAATTGTCTTAGGTTTGGCGATTTTCGTAAAGGACTTACCAGAGAAGCGGGGTATTACACGTTCTTGCGGCAACCCGAAGGAATTAAACGTCAAACGGGAAGTCATCCCTTTATCCGATTCCTTTAAGGCCAGTTTCCCAAAGGTTGTTGCGAGCTTACTGACTGTTGGTAGTGTCTGGGGTTTGGTAAGCATGGAAAAAATCAAATCCTTCTTCCAACCGACCCCTTCTTTTGCCACGGCATCTTGCCGAAGCTTCCATAACATACCGGGTGTCGCCATCTGTACTGGGCAGGCAGTTTGACACTTCTGACATCCGATACAGAGAGATAGGCCATTTTCTTCAGACTTTTCTAGGTCGCCATGAAAGGCAGCAAAGACTAAGCCACGTCCCCCAAGATACTTATAGCCGTATTTACCACCGACCTCCGCATAGACTGGACAGAAGTTCAAGCAGCTTCCGCAGTTGATACAGTAAAGGGATTCTTGAAATCCTGCATCGATCGCTTCCTTACGGCCATGTTTTAATAAAACGATGTGCATTTCTTTAGGGCCTTGACCGTGTGAGTATTCCTCAAGATCAGGATCAAGGGATTCGCTTACGCCTGAAATCACCGAGACATAGGTCCCGATATCCTGACCCACTCCGTAGACTGCCGCCGCTCTCACAACTTGCATGGCATCTTCAAGGGTCGGAACGATTTTCTCTACACCTGCAATGACGATATGAACTTTAGGCATCATCGAAACCGCACGAATGTTCCCTTCGTTCTCAGTTACGAAGATACTTCCTGTATCCGCTGCAATCGCATTTGCTCCCGAGATCCCTACATCTGCTTTAACCAAAAAATCACGAAGTCCCTTGCGGGCAGATACGACCAAGGCTTCGGGAGTGCACTCTAACGTTGTTCCAGCCTCTTCAGAAAAAAGCTCGGTGATTGTTTCGATAGGAATATGGATAGCTGGAGCCAGTGAGTGACTTGCTTCACATTTTGCAAGCTGATTAATTCGATCTCCGAGATCAGTTTCTACGACCGTGACACCACGATCCTCGAGGTAATGTGAAATATTGATTTCTTTACCCGCATTTGACTTGGACTTAACGACCAAGCCCTCCTTCGGTATGAGGCTCGCAATATAGCTCTGAGCTTCCTCAGTCGTTTCAGCAAGATAGATTTTACAGCCCTTTCCTTCTAACGATCGTTGAGCTTTGGCAATTACTTCATCAAGATGATCCAAGCTATATTCTTTGATTTTGCGCAAACGATTGGAAAGATCGGGGTAATTGGGAACCATGTTTAGCATCGCGGGGCGAATCGCATCAAAAGCGCGAAATCTCCCTTTCCGCGATTCCATATCACGAAGCCCTTCAGTGACCTTACTTTTTACGAGTTTATAGGTGTGACTTCCCATGGTTTAACGTCTCCCCTCTTCGGTTTACTGGTTGGACCGGTTTGAATAATAAAAAACCCTTCGTAGGGAATAATCCCCACGCCTATAGCCCAAGGGGGGGATTATCGAATAATGGATAAGTCCGTCCTGACAAATACGTTAAGATTAGGTATTTGCCTTCGCTCCGCCTAGATAAGCTTCCATGACACGAGGATTTTTGGCAACCTCTTCGGCCTTACCATATAGGACGATCTTCCCTGTTTCGAGAACATAGGCATAGTGCGCTATCTTTAAGGCCTGACGTACATTTTGCTCAACAAGGAGAATTGTCGTACCTTCCTTGTTGATCTCTTGAATAACCCTGAAGATATCTGCAACAACCAGAGGGGCTAAGCCCATGGAAGGTTCATCAAGCAAGAGAAGCTTAGGTCTAGCCATCAGTGCACGGCCGATTGCCAGCATTTGTTGCTGTCCTCCAGAAAGTGTTCCTCCCAATTGTTGCTTACGTTCCTCTAAGATCGGAAAACGTTTAAAAACCTTCTCTAAATCCGCCTGAACTTCTTTGTCATTTCTCTGATAGGCTCCCATTTCCAAATTCTCAAGGACCGTCATTCCCGCTAAAATATTCCGACCCTCTGGGACCAGAGACATCCCTAAGTTTACAATTTTGTGAGGGGCCAAACCCTGAATCTCATGGCCTAGGAGCTTAATTTGCCCAGACAGAGGTTTGAGAAGCCCAACAAGAGATTTCATCGTGGTTGTTTTACCGGCTCCGTTCGCCCCGATGAGGGAAACAATCGAGCCTTCGGGCACGCTGAGGTCAATCCCTTTGATTGCTTTAATACTACCATAACTCGTTGACAAACCGCTGATGTTCAGCATCTCTACGCCTCCTCCCGACCCAAATACGCTTCAATGACCAATGGGTTTTGCTGAATCTCGGCCGGAGTACCTTCAGCAATCTTTTGTCCGAAATTAATGACCACGAGTCGGTCACAGACGTTCATGACAAGGTTCATATCATGTTCAATTAATATCACGGTTTTCCCCATTGTTTGTATCTTCTTAATCAAAAGACGCAAGTCTTCGGTTTCATTCTCATTCATCCCTGCCGCGGGTTCATCGAGAAGAATCAACTCAGGTTCTGTTGCAAGCGCCCTGGCAATTTCTAATCGTCGTTGCTGCCCATAGGGAAGCGACCCTGCTGGAGAATCCGTGTCATTTTCAATGCCGACTAATTTAAGGAGAGCCTGAGCTCGTTCTCTGGTCCTATTCTCTTCCTTGCGCTGAGCGGGAGTGCGCCATAACCCTTTCCACACTCCGGCTTTCGTTCGACAATGTGCCCCAACCATAACATTGTCCAACGGACTCATATGGCCAAACAGACGGATATTTTGGAAGGTCCTAGCTAAGCCTAACGCCGTAACCTTATATGGGCGTATTCCTAACAAACTCTTACCTTGGTAGGTAATGCTTCCCTCAGTAGGAGGGAAAATTCCGGTGATTAGGTTAAAGAGTGTCGTCTTTCCAGCACCATTTGGGCCGATAATCCCTATAATTTCCCCGTCATTCACTTTAAAACTCACGTTACTTAAAGCAGCCAAACCGCCAAAGCTTTTTCCCACTTGATCAAGGACTAACGTCATTTTTTAACCCTCCTTCCGAGCTTACCTTTCCAGAAACGAACCGTCTCCTCACTAATGAGTCCTTGAGGCCGAAAGGCCATCATAGCCACCATTAGCGCCCCGTAAATCATAAGACGGTATTCTGAAGCCGAACGCAACAGTTCAGGAAGCAAGGTTAGGAGTAATGCTCCGACGATAGGTCCTATAATTAAGTCACTTCCACCCAAGACTGCAAACGTAAGGATTTCAACAGTACGGTTATAGGCAAAATCCTTCGGCCCGATAAAAAAGGTTAAATGGGCAGATAGACCGCCGGCAATCCCAGCGATTAAAGCCCCTAAGGCAAAGGCAAGCAGTTTATAATACGTTGTATTAATCCCCATGGCCTCAGCCGCCGCCTCATCCGCTTTAATCGCAGCAAACGCCCGACCGACTCTTGACCGGTTTAGTCTGGTACAGAAAAATACCAGAAAAGCGAGGCTGAGTATTAGAACAACTAAAACCATCAAGTTACTCGTCTGCTGAGCGGTTAATCCTCCAATTCCCTGTGAAAAACCTAAGGACGAAAATACTTTGCCAATCTTTGCCCCAAGGGTTGGTATACCAGATATCCCCAGCGCACCGTTCGTAATTTTCAAGTTCAAAATAATGACTCGAACAACTTCTCCGAATCCAAGCGTGGCAATCGCTAGGTAAATCCCGGTGAGCCGCAATGCAGGAAATCCAATAATAATTGACATGAAACTTGCGGCAATACCACCGATTGGGATGGCCAAATAGAGGGGTAAACCTGCTTTTACAGTCAGGATCGCACAGGTGTAGGCTCCAATGCTCATAAATCCAGCATTCCCCAGTGATAACTGCCCGGTCGATAGCGTCATGTAAATGCTCACCCCAAGGATAGCATTCAGCAAGACAAATATAGCAATTTGAAGATAATATTGGTTCAATAAAACGTCCATTTAGAAACGCCCTCCTTGCCGGGTCGAAGACCCAAAAAGTCCTTGAGGACGAATAAACAAAATTAGGATAATCATGCCGAAGGCTACAGCATCTCTATAGGAGGATGCGCCGTAAGCTACCGTAAATACTTCGGCGATTCCTAAAATCAGGCCTCCCAGCATCGCTCCGGTGATATTTCCCATTCCACCAAGGATCAAAACTGCGAGCCCTTTCAAGCCCATGCTCAAGCCCATCGTCGGCTCCACTGCATTAATAGAGAGTCCAACCAGAACTCCTGCAATTCCTCCTAATGCTGAAGCAAGTGCGACGGTGAGTAAGATAATTTTGTTCGTGTTAATACCGAGGAGGTTGGCTGTTTCGATGCTCTCAGCAGTTGTCCGGATGGCTTTGCCAACACGGGTTTTAGACAGCCAAAAACGAAGAACAAACATCAAGCCGAAGGATATTACAAGAATTACAATTTGGACGAGAGTAATTTGAACCGGCCCAAGTTGCATTTGGACTCCTGATAATGCTCCAGAAGGAAAAGCCTGTGACTGAGGACCAAAGATCTTTAAAGCCAGATTTTCAAGAAAGATTGACACCCCGATTGTGCTAATTAAAGGAGCCAGATCGGAAACGGCCCGGCGTCTCAAGGGACGCAGGGCTATCATTTCCATAAGAATACCTAGCAACGCACAGGCCACCATGGCACCAGCCATGGCCACAAAGATATTTACCTTCAGATAAGTCACCAGAAACAATCCGACGAAAGCTCCGAACATAAATATCTCTCCGTGAGCCATATTGATGATGTTTAGGACCCCCATAATGAGGGTATATCCCAAAGCGACTAATGAATACGTGCTTCCCAATGTCAAGCCATTGACCAATTGTTGCCAGAACAAGACCTTCACTCCTAAAGTTTATTTTAACTCCGTAAACTGACCGTCCTTGACGATCAAAACAGTAGCGTTCATCAAAGGGTTCCGCTTATCGTCAAAAGCGAATTTTCCAGTTACACCTTGAAAATCCTTAATGGTCGCTAGGCTGTCGCGTAGCTTTTTGCGATCTGTGCTTGATCCGGCTTTTTCCAAAGCATTGGCATAAATGTAAAGCGCATCATAAGATTGAGCTGCAAACTGGTCGGGTACTTTATTATATTTAGCTTTATAGTCTGCAACAAACTTTTTAATTTTTTCATTTTCCTTACCTGGGTACCAAGGGCTAGCCACAATCGCCCCTTCGGCTGCTTTTCCGGCTATTTTAATTAGCTCTGGAGAGTTAAAGCCATTCGTTCCGACAAAGGGAACAGTAATTCCAATTTCTCTGGCTTTCTTTAAAACGAGGGCCGCTTCCTGATAGAGGCTTGATACCATCACAGCATCTGGCTTTAACGAGGAAATTTTAGTCAACTGAGCGGAAAAGTCTGTATCTTTATCAGCAAAAGTCTCGGTAGTGACGATTTCCACTCCATTATCCTTGAGGGCTTTCTCCATCGTCTTATAGCCGGACACGGCCCAGTCGTTATTACTAGAATACATGACCGCTACCTTTTTTAAGTTATATTTCTCAACTGCCTTCTTAACGGCTTGAGGAACTGCTGAAGACTCTGGCAAAGCATTCCGGAAGACATACTCCCCGAGATCCGTTATCCCTTCAGCTGTCGTTGAAGTTCCCATAATTGGAACTCCTGACTGGTTAGCAATCGGGCCGGCCGCAAACATTTCTCCACTTAGGGTCGGTCCAATAAGTCCTACGACATTATCTTTATTGATTAATTTATTAACCGCATTAATCGCTTCAGTATTGTTCCCACGGGAATCCTCGAAAACAAGGTCAATTTTGACCTTGCCTTGGGCATTGATCTCATCCTTAGCGAGATCCAGACCCTCCTTTTGTGACTGACCATACGCGGCTCCGCCCCCAGTCATATAGGCGACGACACCAATCTTAGCAGCTCCTCCACCTTGTGAACCAGAATTAGTAGCGGGAGCAGCTCCCCCACATCCGGCTGTAGTCAGCAGCAGTGTTCCAATCATCATTCCAGTTAAAATTTTTGTAAGACTTTTTTTCATTGTTACAATTACACCTTCCTTAATTTGATTGTGTTTTATAATAGACTTATTATTCGTCGCATAATATGGAATACCTTCATGGTTATAAAAAAAACTACGAAAATTGTAACTCTTAGGTTTGTGGCAATAACGCATTTGTTACCCATCAGCTTAATAGGACCAAAAATCCCGCAAGTGATTGCAGGGTTTACTCGGATATTCTAGTTTAATGAAGTGGTAACAGTAAACATATAAAATGTCATGTTTTGTCGAATTATGACACAGATTTATGGCACCACATTACGATGAGGCTTATATTTCCGAAAAAAAATCCCCTCGCAAGGAGGGGGAGTGAAGGAAGGAAGAAAGAAATGAGAAAAGCCTCTATATGAACCGCTATAGAAACGGGTAATTATTGATTATATTCGAGTGAGTAATCCAGGCTTCATTGTTGAAGAGCCAAGCTCTTGATAAAGATGGCACAATACCTATCAACATTAGAAGGATCCGGGGATAATCATCCATTTTAATTATCATAAACTATATTTGTTACCCTTCCATGAACTTTGTGTAAAGAATATGTTAAACCTTATAATGGTAAATTTTTTATCTTTAAAGGTCATAGTCAGGAATACATCTTCTGCAATTATTCAACTAGTAACCAAATGGCTCCGCAATTAGCGGAGCCATACATTTTCTTGTTATTTCCCGGGTTGGGCTAAATTTTTTGCTGGTGCTTTCATTTCCTTATATCCCTTTAGTAGTTAAGTTTTCCATATCGTATGCATTGCCATTCCAATGTACTATCATCGTAAACCATATACGTTTACCTTGTTGATTGTCGTTTTTAAAATCAACATAACTGGCAACCTTATATCTGTTCCCACCTAAATTTTCAACATCACTATCAGTTAGTAGCGCAAATTTATTGTTACTCTGAGTTAGTAATTGATTGTTGAAAATGAACTTAGAAGATTCAAATACATTAACCATTGTTTTGCCTGATTCAGTATATCCTACCTTAAAGAATACCGTTGAAGACACAACAATTAAAATAAGTAGTAGAAATAAGTTTCTCTTTTTCATGATCTCTTCCACCCTTTATTTTAATTTTATGTCCACGGTGCTTAAATGGACATAAGGCAATCGTCACAATCGAAGGCCAAATAGTCCTAGGTATTTAGTCTTATTCAGAATGTAAAGGGTAGATTATTCTTGCACCACCTCTTGTTCATTCCCCCTCTAAATCTTTATCTAAATACGTATATATATAAAAGGGGCATAATGCCCAATCAAAAAGAGCCCGTGACCCGGACTCTGGTGGATGAAGCTTATTCACGTTTCTTTTTAAAGATTAAGATCAAGCCTTTATAAGGCTGAGGCGATTGCCCAGGACGGTATAGTTAACTTGTCAATCAATTTGAATTTGCTCATGAATATCATCTCTAATATAACTTACCCCGTTTCCATAAGTTTTAAACATGGGGCTAAAAAAAGTTTGTATGATAATATTTCTCCTTTTGGAAATAATACCCTCCCAAGGGGGAGTAACATGCTAAGTCGACGGGACTTTTTGAAGTTAGTAGTTAAAGGAGCCGTCCTCGGTAACTTTTATCAGCTCATCGCCCCTTCGCTGGCACAAGCAGTTGCGGCAGGTGAGGTTAAAAAACTTCCCGTGGTGATGATTGAAACAGGCACTTGTACCGGGGATAGTATCTCCCTTGATAATATTTGGACACCAACCTTTTCCGATATCCTCTCTAATATTGCCGATTGGCGCTACGATTGGAGCATGAATCAGGCTCAAGGAAATGCAGCCTACCGAATTCTTCAGGAAACGTATGAAAAAATGCCCAACGAATATATTCTTATCGTTCAGGGATCCATGATCCAACGTGACGAAGGCCATTATAACCATGTTGCTTATGATAAGGGTAAGCTGATTACAGGGTTGGAACTTGTTCGTCGCACAGGGTTAAAGGCCAAGTACGTCGTCGCCATTGGGAGCTGTGCCACTTATGGCGGCCCAGTTTCCGGTTACCCTAACCCAAGTAAGGCAACTGGGGTGCAAAACATTCTTCCCGAACGAAAGGTCATCAACATCTCCGGATGCCCCGCCCATCCTGATTGGATTATGGGGACTCTACTCCACTTAGCCTTATACGGTGAACCAGAACTTGAAAAATTCGGGAGACCTAAACTTTTTTATGGAGAAACTGTTCATAACCAGTGCCCTCGCAGGCGCGACTATGACCAAGGCATTTTTGCGACGGATATTGGACAGAAAGAATGCCTTTTTCGTGTCGGTTGCAAAGGTCCGGTCACCTATGCTGACTGCCCAATACGCCGTTGGAATGACCGATTCAATTGGCCAATCGGGTGTAACACGCCGTGCATCGGATGTACTGAACCTGGTTTTCCGGATTTGATGTCACCGTTTACCGTTCACTCACCTGACATCCCCTTCCCTGGAGGAACAAAAGCATCGACTAACTCAATTGGACTTGGGGTATTAGGATTGACCTCTGTAGCCATTGTAGGGCATATTGCCACGTCTCTCTATAAGGGAAGAATCCAAAAAAATTTACTGAAATCCTCTGTCAAGGGCAAGCATCGATTTGCCGTCAAAAAGGTAAAGACCTTCCATCAGTATAGGGTGAAGAAGGAGTGACCATTCTGGAGAAGAAAACCATCTTTCCTGTGACCCGAATCCACAATCCTATGTTATTAGAAGCTTGGCTCGAAGACGGGGAAATCAAGGATGCCTTTATTTCCGATACGCTTTATCGTGGATTCGAACAAATTCTACTAGGTCGTTCTGCCATGGATATGCCTTATTACACTCAGCGTATCTGCGGTATCTGTTCTTCCGCCCATGCCATAACAGCGTCACTGGCCGTGGAGCAGGCTTTAGGGATGTACGTTCCTCCCAATGGGCTGTTGGTACGTAATCTGATTCTGGCCAGTGATTTCATCCAGAACCATATTCGCCATCTTTACCTATATACCATGCCGGATTATTTCCGCGGCCCGGATATCGCTCCCTTTATTCCCCATTCAGAATCAGACCTACGTTTATCTAGTAAAGAGAATACCCTTATGACTGAACACTATTTCAGGTCCTTAGAGGTATCTCGAGCTGCCCATGCCGCCTTCGCGGTTTTCGGCGGCAAGGCACCGCATGGCCATGGGATTGTTCCGGGTGGTGCCAGTATGGAAGTGGATGCGGATCGGGTGAACCGTTATCGAGGGTATTTAATGGAGATCATGAGCTTTATCGATGATGTCGTGCTGCCTGATGTTACTCTGATTAAGGAGCGTTACCCAGAGTACGTCAACCTTGGCAAAGGAGTCGGGAATTATATGTCTGTCGGAGGCTTTCCAAGCCCTGAGGGAAGTACCCTTTTTCCTCAAGGTGTAATACTCCAAGGAAAGCGAGAAAGTTTTAACGAAAAGCAAGTGACGGAAGATGTGACAAGTGCTTGGTACAAACCCCACGGTCCACTTCATCCCATGGAAGAGGATACCGTTCCCGACCACAACCAGTCCAAAGGATACACTTGGGTTAAATCTCCTCGTTACCGCGGCCAACCTGTAGAAGTAGGACCTTTGGCGCGGGCAATTATTGCCAAAGAAGAGGTCATCGGTCTTGGCGCCCTAGCCCGAACATGGGCGCGCTCGCTGGAACTCAAAAAGATTGCGGAAACTGCTCTGAAATGGCTCAATCGTCTTGAACCTGGGTCTGAAACCTATGATGGTCGAAAAGGGCAAGATTCCGGGGTAGGCATTGGGCTCCATGAAGCCATGCGTGGGACCTTAGGGCATTGGATCTCCGTCAAAAATGGGCGTGTCGATCACTATCAAATCATTACACCGTCTGCTGTCAACTTTGGTGCACGTGATGAAACAGGAACCCGCAGTGTCGGAGAAACATCGTTACTGGGATTAAAAATAAAATCCGAAGACCTTAAGGAAGCGGGTCGAGTCATTCGCTCTTTTGATCCTTGCTTTTCTTGCAGTGTTCACATCATTGACGGAGAAAAATTACACGCCTTGAATATTCAAGTTTGATAAACATAACCAAAGTGTACTGCAATGTGTTGAATGATAACAATGAAAGGAGGGAGGGCGATTCCTCTCTGGAATGAATTGAGAAAAGTCCCTGCCCAGCGATCATGAAGCAACCCAGCAAACTAAGAAAACCTGTCATGAAACAACTTCAAGAGGGCTACGTTAAAGGTGAAATCATACCGACTCAGTCCCTTTGGGTGAGGATCTTTCATTGGGGATTCGCCCTTAGTTTCACGGTCGTCCTTTTAACTGGTCTAGAATTACATAAACCGGCAAGTTTTTTGGCCTTAAACTATGGTAAACTATTTATTGCACATGTAGTGTTTTGCTGGTTAGCCCTTGGTTTTTTGTCAATACGTATTGTGAATGCCCTCATCCGGCGAGATAATTCCCTAATCCCAAAGATTCAAGATCTCAAGCAATTTCCTAAACTCATGGCGTATTACTTTTTCCTTCGTTCGTCTCCTCCGCCAAGCAGAAAGTATAACAGCGGGCAATTAATAATCTACTTCTCGTGGTTCTTCCTTTTCCTAGTTGCCAGTCTTCTCGGCCTAGCATCGTATTGGCAAGGAAAGCATCTGATTTGGGTTTGGCACTTGGTGGGAGGCTTTCAAATCCTTCGTTGGATAAAGTTTACAATCACTATTTACTTTCTTGCTACAATCCCTGTTCACATTTATCTTAGTCTAACGGAAGACATCAGTCGTCTTCAGGCCATGATCACAGGTTTTGAACGGAAACCCCCGCCCAACAACCGATAGTTAAAATTTTCCTTAAATAATATGATACTTTTTGGTTAGAGTTTGGGTATAATGGGGGGTAGAGTTTATACATAGAAGGGACGATAAGCCTTGGCATTACATATTCATTTCGTCGGTATAAAAGGCACCGGGATGAGCGCTTTAGCCCAAATCAGCGCTCAAATTGAGGATGCAACCATTTCAGGCTCTGATGTAGAAGAGTGTTTTTACACAGACAGTGTTCTGAAACGTGCTCAAATTCCCGTTTTGGGTTTTTCCCCCATCAACGTAGAAAACGCAGATTTGGTGGTCACTTCTGCCGCCTATACTAATCAACATCCGGAAATAGCCCGTGCGCTGGAGCTAAATATTCCGATCTTAACTTACCCCCAGTACCTCGGACGCTTACTTTCTAAGAAACGCGGAATTTCCGTCACTGGGACGCATGGCAAAACGACGACGACTGCCATGATGGGCCTTGTAATGCTCCAAGCTGGATTAGATCCCACCATTGTTGTTGGTAGTGATGTTCCGAGCATTGGTGGAAATGCACATTCCGGAAAAGGGGAATTTTTCCTAGCAGAGTCCTGCGAATATCGGCGTCATTTCCTCAATTACTCTCCCGAACATTTGGTGATTACTAACATTGAATTTGACCACCCTGATTATTTCACAGACATTGAGGATGTTATTGACGCATTTTCTGAACTAGCGAAGAAAATACCGGCTCACGGTCATATTTACGCCTGGGCTGAAGATCCGAACCAGAAATCTCTAATATCTTCCGCGCCAATCACGACCTTTGGGCTCTCGGAAACTGCAGATATCCGGGCAACAGAAATCGTCTTCAAAGACGAAGGTAGTTCTATGAAAATCTTGCACCGAGGGCAACATGTCGGTAACCTAGATCTCCATGTCGCTGGAAGACATAACATTATCAATGCTTTGGCAACGATTGCCGTCTGCCATGAAATCGGTATCCCTATGGAACAAATCTTGTCGAGCCTAGGCCTCTTCAATGGGACGAAACGTCGCTTTGAACATATCGGTAGCAACACCAACGGTGCTATGATCGTCGATGACTATGCTCACCATCCAACTGAAATCCGCACGACACTGGAAGGGGCACGACTTTCCTTCCCAGATCGACGCATCCGCGCCATCTTCCAGCCTCATACCTTTAGTCGAACAGAAAAACTTCTCAATGAATTCTCGCAATGTTTTCAAGGAGCGGACGAAGTTGTTGTCGCAGATATTTTTGCTTCAGCACGTGAACAAGATCATTATACCGTTTCCGCCTTTACCTTAGCCGAAATGATCCAACAACAAGGAATTAAAGCTCGGTACATCGGACCGTTAGATGACATCAAAACCTATCTTTCACAAACACTCGCACCCGAGGATCTCGTCCTTACGTTAGGGGCAGGAGATATTTATAAAGTTGGTTTAGAAATTATCAGTTAATTGGGACTGCATTAAAAAGAGGTTAGCCACCTAATGAGTGGCTAACCCCTTTTGATTTTCTACGTTTGATGATGCCTTGCATTTTTCTCAAATCGTTTTGCAGTTGGCATTTCCTTGGGATTGAATCCCCTTAATGCCTACTAGGATATCGTCCCAACTGTGACAGCGTGAAATCCCCTTGGAAAGCTCCTTTTGATTATAGCTGGTATCTAGCAACAATACCGGAACTCCGCTCTCAGCGATCAATTTCGCATTGACGTGATAGTCTTCGATAAAAACCTCGATTCCCCATTCCTTGACAGCGTCAACTTTACTTTTAAACCCTGTAAAGAGAACATGTTCATGCGGAATTCCACTCATCGTAAGCCAGCGCAGCGTGACATCCTTTTCCTCAATGGTTCGAGCGGTAACATAGATCAATTCATGCCCCTCCCGGAGAAGGGCTTCAAGCCCTTCCTTAGCGCCAGAGACAGGTTTAGGCATCGTCAGCAAACGTTCCGCATTCCCGACGAAGAAATTGTTCATGTCCTCTCTCGGGACGTCAAAAACCAAATGCATATCATAATCGTCAATGACCGTTATGTTCTTGCCAAAGTGTCGATTTAACTCATCTAACCAAGACGGGTAACTATCAGAAACGACACCGTCAATATCTACTCCAATACGCACGTCAGTCTAACCCCTTTAGTTTAGGAAGTTCTAATTGAGGAGGGAGATGACGCTTATGCTCACTCTGACGATGTAACGTTTCGATTCGTTCTTGTACCTCAGGGGCAACCTCTCCTCCCAGTAAGTAACGGTCAATCAGATCATAGGTTAGCCCCAGTTCTGTTTCATCCGTCTGCCCAGGCCAAAGTCCGGCTGTGGGTACTCGTTTAACAATTTCTGGGGGAAGTCCCAATACCCTTGCCCAGGCGCGTACCTCAGTCTTCGTGAGAGAACTAATCGGTAAGAGATCCACACCACCGTCTCCATATTTTGTAAAATACCCAATATAGCTCTCTGGAGCATTATCTGTCCCTACCACCAAGTAATTAAGGGCATTTGCCACAGCATAGAGGGTTGACATACGCAACCGGGCCTTTAAATTTCCCTGACTCATTTTTTCCCCGACTAAAGCATATCTTTGACTTTCCAAACCCTTCTTGACGTGTTCGAAGATCTGAGTGTGGGCATCACCCAAGTCCACTTCCAACGGGCTGATCTCAAAGCCCTCTGCAATCCAATAAGCATCTTCCTTGTCATCCGGATTAGAATGACTAGGCATAATTACTCCAAGGCAATTATCCGGAAATGCTTGACTACAAAGTCCCGTAACCACCGCAGAGTCAACGCCCCCAGAGATCCCCACTACAACACCTTTGGCATTCGCTTCGGTAACCTTTTCACGCAACCACTGCACGGTTTGGTTGATACGGCCAGTTATTTCTTCATCTGTCCACATATTACTCCACTCCTTGATTCTTTGCTTTAATTTCATGATTGATTGCTACGAGAAGTTGGTGTTTTAAGTTAAAAAGATCTGTCGACAAATCGACAATATAGCTGTGCGGATTCGCTAAGCGTTTAACTTCATCCCAGAAAGTATCCAATTCTTTTTTGGCATAAGTTTGAATCTCTTTAAGCTTAGGTAATTCATAAACCCGCTTTCCATTTCTGAACACCGGAACTAAAAGTTCTCTAGTTCGAAAATCCCTTAACGTTTTCCGCTTCCACGTCTGAACAGGATCAAAAATGGTCAGAGATTCCCCTTCGAAAACTTCATCTTCCAGAGCAATGAGATCGGCCATAGCTTTTCCCCCTCGGTCGTAAAAACGCACCACCTTTTTTACACCTGGGTTCGTGATCTTAGTGATGTTCTCCGAGACTTTTAAACGCGGAAGAAAAACACCCTGTTCTTCTTCAGCGGCCAATTTGTAAACCCCCCCTAACGAAGGGTTATTTCCAGATGTAATGAGATTCGTTCCAACGCCCCAGGAGTCAATCACTGCGCCTTGGGCGCGAATGGCGAAGATTGTGTCCTCATCTAAATCATTAGAGGCCACAATGATTGCATCCTTAAGTCCTGCATCATCAAGCATACGTCGAGCTTCCCTAGACAAATAGGCTAAATCTCCACTATCCAGACGAATTCCTTGGAAGTGATGTCCTTCCTCTTCCAGTTCATGCCCCACCTTGATCGCATTTGGAACCCCCGATTCTAGAACATTATACGTATCCACAAGTAGTAAGCATCCATCTGGGAAGGTGCGTGCATACGCTCGAAATGCCTCCAATTCCGAGGGAAAACACTGAATCCAGCTGTGGGCCTGAGTTCCTGAAACAGGGATACCGAATCGTTTTCCTGCCAAAACGTTCGACGTAGATTGACATCCCCCGATGAAGGCTGCTCGTGCCCCCAAAACGCCTGCATCCGGTCCCTGCGCTCTCCGCAAGCCGAATTCCATGACTGGCCCCCCGGCTGCCGCCGTTACCACACGTGACGCTTTCGTTGCGATAAGGGTCTCAAAGTTTACTATATTCAAGATAGCGGTCTCTATAAGTTGTGTTTCGAAAATGCGCCCTTTCACGCGGATCAGTGGTTCATATGGAAAAACTGCAGTCCCTTCCGGTATGGCATCGATGTCTCCCGTAAAATGAAAGTTACGCAATTCGTCGATAAAGTCTTCGTTAAAAAGGTTTAGACTGCTCAAATACGTTAAATCTTTCTCACTAAAGTTGAGAGTTTCAAGATAATCTACGACTTGTTCGAGTCCTGCCGCCAGGGCATACCCCCCTTTAAACGGCAGTGTGCGAAAGAAAACATCAAATACGGCTTCTTTCTCACGACATCCGTTGACCCAGTAACCCTGCATCATCGTTAATTGATAAAGGTCTGTAAGCATTGTAAGATTTTCCATGATAATAGCCTCGCTTCATACTCTCCAACATAGCTTGTTAGAACGATTAGGTCATTCATTAATAGCATGCAAGAAATGGATTAAACCATGCGTGAGAATTTCGACCTTTCAGACGTCATTTCCTGCATAAAGTCTAAAATTAAAAACAAAAGGTTACTATTATTTACGCTTGCAAAGAGACAAGCCTTCAATTTAAGGCTTGTCTTTCAACTTTTTTACATAGTTAGGAACGAACTACGAAGAGTTATCCACAAGTATCCACAAACAAATGTCGATTATCCACCGTCTATCCCAAGCTTATCCACGATAAAATCCACCGTATTCTGATATTATCCACAGAGTTATCCACACTATGCACAGGTCTTTGATAATTTTTGTGAAAAACCAAGTTTGGAAACCCATCAATGAAGCATGGTACAAACTTTTGGTAAACCCCATACGGGTATTTGTTATTACTTTTCTGATTCCAATCCAAGTTTACCCTCGTTAACCCCTCAGCATTCTCTTCATGTTGACATTTTCGTCAAATTATTTTAATGAAATATGGTTCGACACTACCAGAGTAATTCTACCAACATCTCTCGACTTACTCGAATTCCTTCAGCAACCGTCTCCGGCGAAGGGCCCCCTGTGATCTTTCGATTGCGAACGCAATACTCAATCCCGATTGCTTCAAATAAATCCTCTTCAAAAACGGAGGAAAGCTCCTGATAGTCGCTTAAACCTAACTCTTCTAACCCAATTCCTTGTTTACTACAGTGTAATACAATCCGTCCGACTAACTCATGCGCCTCCCGGAAAGGTACTCCTTTCTTGGCCAAGTAATCTGCCAGATCCGTTGCATTCGTAAATCCACCTTTAGCTCCCCAAGCCAAGGTATCACGGTGTATCTGCATAGTCCGGAGCATCGGTTCTACAACCAACAAACACTTTTGAATCGTATCCACAGCATCAAAGACCTGTTCTTTGTCTTCTTGCATATCTTTGTTATAAGCGAGTGGAAGTCCCTTCATAACAGTTAAGAGGGCCATTAAATCACCATAAACTCGACCAGTTTTTCCCCTTACCAATTCTGCCACATCTGGGTTTTTCTTTTGGGGCATGATACTCGACCCTGTTGAATACCCATCATCCATGGAGATAAACTGAAATTCCCCGCTGGACCAAAGGACGAGTTCCTCGCAAAGTCTGCTAAGGTGCATCATAAGGATAGATGCACCTGCGAGAAATTCTATTGCAAAATCGCGATCGCTTACCCCATCTAAACTATTTAAGGTGACTCCATCGAAGCCCAGTTCCATGGCTACTTTTTCTCGGTCGAGTGGAAACGTTGTTCCCGCCATTGCCCCTGAACCGAGTGGGGAGCTATTCAAACGCTTTCGTGTGTCTTTAAGCCGCCCAAGGTCACGCAAAAACATTTGAACATAGGCCATCATATGATGGGCAAACGTAATCGGCTGTGCCTTTTGCATATGTGTATAGCCAGGCATCCAAGTCTCAAGATGCTCTTCTGCTAAACCAAGAAGCGTCTGGAGCAATTTATTCACCAAAAACTTAGTCTGGTCAATCTCTTCCCTCAAATAAAGTCGCAAGTCCAAGGCAACTTGGTCATTCCGGCTTCGCCCAGTATGAAGTTTTTTTCCTACAGACCCAATTCGCTCAGTCAAAAGTTTCTCTATATTCATATGGATATCTTCTGCACCGATCTCAAACTCCACATTTCCCGCTTGAATATCTTCTAAGATCCCTTTTAGTCCCTCTATTAAATGGTTGGCTTCATCCTCCGAGATAACACCCACGCTTCCTAGCATCCTCGCATGGGCTATACTTCCTTGGATATCTTGCTTGTACAAGCGTTGATCGAAGCGTATTGAGGAATGAAAATCTTCCACCAATGCATCCGTAGTCTTTTCAAAACGTCCGCCCCAGAGCTTCACATTACATCTTCCTTTCACTATGATTTACTTCTATTTTTGGGTCAAGCCAATTGTACGTTTGTACACGCTCAATTCTAACATGCTCTTTAGCACTAGTGCTTTTCAGTTAAATGCTTATAGTTGCAACAGTCTCATACTTACGAAGAAAGCGCCGAGTATCGGCGCTGATCTTCGCACTTATTTACGCAACCCTGATTGTTTCTCCATTAGCGCTCTTACTTTTAGTGGCAAACCAAAGAGGTTAATAAATCCTCCAGCATCCTTCTGGTCATACACGCCGTCTTCGCCAAAGGTAGCATACGCTTCATTATATAGAGAGTAAGGAGATTTCACGCCCGCTAAGGCACAATTTCCCTTGTATAATTTTATACGCACCGTACCTGTAACGTTTTTCTGGGTTACATTGACAAAAGCATCCAAAGCCTCACGTAGCGGAGAATACCATAATCCGTCATAAACAATTTCAGCATACTTTAAGGCTATTTGCTCTTTGTAATGGAGCGTAAGGCGATCAAGTGTGAGATGTTCCAAAGCCTGATGCGCCATATAAAGAATCGTTCCGCCTGGTGTCTCATAGACGCCGCGTGATTTCATCCCGACCAGGCGGTTCTCCACCATATCGACGATTCCAATCCCATTCTTTCCGCCCAACTCATTAAGGGTTTCCAGTAAGGCAACCGGTGCGATCTTCTGCCCGTTCAACGATGTAGGAATCCCTTGCTCAAACCCAAACTCAAGATAAGTTGCTTCATCAGGCGCATCCTCGGGAGAAACTCCTAAAAGATAAAGGTCCCGTTTAGGTTCATTCCACGGATCTTCTAGATCTCCACCCTCATGGCTCAAATGCCACAAGTTGCGATCCATGCTATATGGACGATCCTTAGTCACCGGAACAGGAATTCCACGAGCTTCAGCATAATCGATGCAATCTTCTCGAGACTTGAGATCCCAAATCCGCCAAGGAGCAATAATTTCCAAATCTGGATTAAGCGCTTTGACACTCAGTTCAAATCGAACTTGGTCATTTCCTTTGCCAGTTGCGCCGTGGGCTATTGCAACTGCACCCTCTTTTTCGGCGATTTCAACTAACCTACGAGCAATCAGAGGACGGGCAAACGAGGTCCCTAGAAGATACTTCCCTTCGTATACCGCTCCAGCTTTTAACGTTTGAAAAATGAATTCTGAAACAAACTCTTCTCTCAGATCTTCTATATACAGCTTGCTCGCACCACTTTTAATCGCTTTTTCTTGCAGCGGAGCCAACTCTTCCCCTTGTCCAAGATCTGCCGCCATGGCAATAACTTCATACCCGTATGTTTCCTTGAGCCAAGGAATAATAATGGACGTATCCAACCCTCCCGAATAGGCTAAAACGACTTTTTTCATAGTTGATCTCCCTCTTTTCATAAATTCCTAATCAATGGAAGATTTCCTCCGTAGAAATCATATACAAGTCAAGTATGCAAGTCAAGAACCGTTCCGTCCCTTTCATTCTAATTACATTACTACCGCCATGATTGCCTTTTGAGCGTGCAGACGGTTTTCTGCCTCATCAAAGACAACCGACTGCACCCCTTCAATCACCTCATCCGTAATTTCCTCACCACGGTGGGCTGGAAGGCAATGCAAAACAATGGCCGATGAGTCTGCTTGTTTTAGCATGTTTGAATTAATTTGAAACCCTTCAAAAGCCGCTTTACGCACCTGGGCCTCTGCCTCTTGACCCATACTTGCCCAGACATCCGTATAAAGTACATCCGCACCTTTGACAGCTTGTATGGGATCATCGACCACTTCTACGCATCCACCATTGGCTTTAGCATCTGCTTGGGCTAGAGCGACAACCGTCGGGTCTGGCTTATATCCTGGAGGAGAAGCAATTACTACATGCAAACCCATCTTTGCTCCGCCGTACATCAGAGAATGGGCCATGTTATTGCCATCTCCAATGTATGCCATCTTTAGGCCTGCTAGGCGACCTTTGTGTTCCTGAATAGTCATAAGGTCTGCCATGACCTGACAAGGATGAAGCAAATCTGTCAGTCCATTGATAATCGGGATTGAGGAAAATTCCGCCAAATCCAAGACTTCCTGATGGCTAAAGGTACGAATCATGATCCCATCCACCATCCGAGAAAGCACTCGCGCTGTATCAGCAATCGTTTCGCCTCTTCCCAGCTGAATATCCCGTCCGCTAAGAAAAAGTGCATGCCCCCCAAGTTGGTACATCCCGACTTCGAAGGAAACCCTCGTCCGTGTTGAAGACTTTGTGAAAATCATTCCCAAGGTTTTGCCTTGAAGTACTGGATGAGGCCGCCCCGCTTTTTGTTCCTCTTTAAGTTTTCTAGCTACATCTAAAATGCAGCTTAATTCGTCTTGAGTATAATCATGAAGTGAAATAAAATCTCGTCCTTTAAAGATTGACTGATCTATTTTTTTTATATTGTTCATATCACTCACTCCTTCAATGTGCATTATTATACTTTTATATGCATAATAATGCAATACTAAAAATCACTTTTTTTAGTATGCAATATTTTTCGAATGATAATCCAACACTAGTATAGTTTAAGCAGGATATATAAGCTATAATCACGAAGGAAAACTGTTAAACTTATTTTTTGCTTCGTGATCTCTAATTCATTTTCATGGACTTTTGGAGAAGCGAAAAACCCCGAGCCCTGGAATTTAAACATTCTGGACCTCAAGGGGTTTCGAGAGTATCTAATATTAAAAAAGAGGAGGTATTAGCATGCCCTGGTCTGAACGTCTGAAATTAGCTTGGACGACATTTAAACGAGAAGCGCTTCCCTTGTATGGCTGGACCCTCATTTTCACAGGGATCTGTACTATTGTGATAGTTGCCATGGTGGTAGGAGTCTTATTCCAGTTACGTTGGGCATTCCCCCAGCTACAAAGCATTGGAGAATCCTTTTCATCAGGGATGCCTATCCCAGGGATACCTCCTTCTCAAGGTTTAACCCCTTTTGCTGGCCCGTTCAGTTCTCCACATCAAGATCCCTTTGCCGCCTTCGGTAGATTAGGTAATGTTTATAACATTCTATCTGCATTTGGAAGTCTAGTAGGAACTTTTTTGTTAATCATTATTTTCGTTTGGTTAGCCGGATGTGCCTTTTATACAGGATTGTTCAACTTGACCACCAAAGCTTATCATGAAAAAGTCACCTTTAGGGATTTTCGTTTAACGGGTTTTTTCCGTTTCCTCGGCTGGCAAGGAGTGCTCCTTTTGATTAAAGTGATCCTCTTGATCATCGGCCTGATAGGCGCCTTCTCCCTGATTCACTTTAAAGTCGCGCTTGCCGCTTTCTTTATTGCATATGGCCTCTTGATTGTCATTGTTGTACTATTTGCCTTGCCTTGGCTAATGACATCTGCCATTTACCTCTTAGCTAACCGCAACGAAAGATTTGGTGATGCATTTAGGGGCAGCTGGCGATTCTTCCGAAGACACAGGGGCTCCCTTTGGGGATACCTCGGAACCGTTATTTTGATTGAGATCGCGGTTCAAATTTTAAGTAAGATTTCACAAGGAATCGCAGGAGTAGTCACTCTTGTAGTTAGCCCCTTTATCGCAGTCCTAGCCATTGTTTGGGTTTTGTCCCTTAAAGATGGCGAACGTCTTGAAACACCGGCACCCATACCGATGCAAACACTGGCATCCACTATAACTTCACCAGCCGCTCACCTACCAACCGTCAGTGACTCAATTTCTGGACCTCAGCCGCCTGAGACAGAAGTTGAAGTTAAATTGGAAACCACCCCTGGATTTAGAGAATCCAAGATATCCTTAGAGAAAACGGAGACCCCAACCCTTTCTGAACCCCTGCCCTCGTTTTCTGAAGAAAAACCCAGATATTGCCCCTCCTGTGGAAAAGTCAATTCAGGTACGGCGTATTGTCCACAATGTGGGACAAAACTCTAACAGGCTTAGTTACCTACGCTCTGCCATGATGGCAAGTTTTTTGTGTCGCGGAATACTAAAAGGAACCTAAATGAAACTTATATTTTCTGACTGGTATTAAAGAAAGACGCCTGCTCGACAAATCATCCAGCAGGCATCTTTTTAGTGAATTGCTTTCTTTTTAAACCTTCCACCCATTACTTCATGCACGCTACTAATCGTGACAAAAGCATTATCATCAATTTCATCAAGAATCGATTTTAACTTAGAGATTTCTAACCGTGTAACCACGCAATATAGGACACCCTTTGATTCCCCTGTAAATCCACCTTCACCTTGCAGCCGAGTAACACCTCTTCCTAGTCTAGCCATCAGTACTTCAGCAATCTCTTCATATTTATCCGAAATAATCATGACTTCCTTAGATTCATCTAACCCCTCTACCGTAAGGTCAATGACTTTAAAGGCAATGAAATAGGCAACGAGTGAGTACATAGCTCTATCCCATCCAAATACTAAGCCCGCGCTGCTTAGTATAAAGAGGTTAAAAAACATTACTATTTCTCCAATGGAAAATGCTGTTTTCTTGTCTAGAACTATGGCAATAATTTCTGTCCCATCTAAAGAGCCACCATAACGAATGATTAGCCCCACTCCAATTCCTAGGACAATTCCGCCGAAAACAGACGCTAAAAATACATCATGAGTAATTCCAGGTACCGGATGTAAAACACTGACCCACATAGACAACATAGCAACCGAAAAAATTGTGGAGACAGTGAACGATTTTCCAATTTGTAAATATCCAAAGATAAAAAATGGAATGTTGAGAACAAATATGAATAAACCCACAGGCCATTTAGTAAGAAACCCAGCCATGATGGAAATGCCCACAATTCCACCATCAATCACGTTATTAGGAATTAGAAAAATTTCCAAGCCTATTCCCGCAAGAGCAGACCCCAGGATTAAAAATAAAACTCGTTTAACGGTTTTCTCAATCCGTTTCTTTTTGCTAAGCAATATTCATTCACCTCTTTCCGGTCAAAACATTAGCATTTACCATAACTATATGTCGACGATAAACTTCTAATCCGCGCATCATTAATTATGCACAAAATGCCTGCTCGACAAACCGTCCAGCAGGCATTTTTCTTCTCCCCTTACAACGCCAAATACTCCTGCAACGATAGAACCTGGGGCGTAGTCTGACTCCGAATTTCTTGCAAAGCTCGCACGACGGCTTTCGCCGTGTCCATAGACGTAAAGCAGGGAACCCCATGTTCCGCCGCTAACCTTCTCAGCATATAACCCGTGTGTTCCGGCTTTTTCCCTTTGGTAGGAGTACTGAGAATAAAGGAAAATTCCCGTTGCCGAATTGCTTCCCGTAGGGCCTCGCTCGATTCGCTCACCTCTTCGACCTCTACACCACACAGAGCCAGGGCCTTGGCCATATCGCCCGTCCCTTTGACTCCAAACCCCAGCTGTGCTAATTGCCGGGCTAAAGTTATGGCCTCTGGGCGATCTTTTTCTGCCACGGAAACCAGTATATTTCCATCATTCGGAAGGGGAATATGAGAAGACGCAAAGGCCTTCGCTAAAGCGTGCCCAAACTGAGTGTCCATCCCTAGGACTTCGCCCGTTGATTTCATCTCAGGCCCCAAGGATGTTTCGACTTTAGTCAACTTTTCGAACGAAAAGACGGGAGCCTTCACGACCACGAACGGTACCTCTGGAGCAAGACCGTGTTTGTAACCCAACTCCTTCAATGTTTTACCTAGGGCAACTTGAACCGCCAAATTCACTAACGGAATTCCTGTGACTTTGGAGAGAATAGGCACTGTCCGGCTCGCCCTCGGGTTCACTTCCAGCACAAACACCTTGCCCCGAACGACGACAAATTGAATATTGATAAGTCCTTTGATGCCAATTCCCTCAGAGATACGGCATGTAATATCCTGAATCTGTTCGATTTCAGCAGGCGTTAAACTTTGAGGCGGATAGACTGCCAAACTATCCCCCGAGTGAACTCCCGCGCGCTCGATATGCTCCATAATGCCCGGGATCACGGTTATTTCACCGTCTGAGACCGCATCCACTTCAACTTCTTTTCCTTCAAGATATCTATCCACCAAAATCGGGTGTTCCGGAGACAGGTGAATAGCCCGTCTTAAATAGTCATCAAGTTCACTGAGCGATTCCACCACTTGCATGGCGCGCCCCCCAATGACGTAAGAAGGACGAACGATCACGGGGAATTCGAGTTCCTCCGCAATTCCTTTAGCCTGATCAATGGAAGTCACGCTGCGTCCTTCAGATTGAGGAATCCCTAGACGACCTAGGAGCTGAGCAAAGCGTTCCCGATCTTCTGCCATATCAATCGCATCAACGGGTGTACCCAAAATTTGCACTCCGGCAAGATTGAGTCTCCCTGCCAAATTAACGGCTGTTTGCCCTCCAAATTGAACTAAAACTCCATCCGCTTTTTCCTTATTCAATACATGAAGCACATCTTCGACGGTCAACGGCTCAAAATACAATTTATCCGCAGTATCAAAATCCGTCGAGACTGTTTCCGGATTATTGTTAATCATAATCGCTTCCACACCCGCTTCTTGCAAAGCCGCAAGGGCATGGACAGAGCAATAATCAAATTCAATTCCTTGCCCGATCCGGATAGGCCCGGAGCCTAGGACGACGACTTTGGGACCATTACTGATCTCCACCTCATCTTCGTCGTCATAACTAGAATAGTAATAGGGCGTTGCCGAAGCAAATTCAGCTGCACAGGTATCGACTGTCTTGAAGACCGGAATGATTCCGGCCGCCAAGCGCATGGAACGAACTGCTTCCTCTGAACGCCCAGTGAGCTTGGCTATCGCTAAATCCGAAAATCCTTGGACTTTAGAAAAACGCAATAACTCAGTGGTTAACTCTCCACTTTGTAACCGTTTTTCGAGGGAAACAAGTTCTTTGATCTTAGACAAATAGAAGGGATCAATTTGCGTAAGCATTTGTACCTCAAGAATGGTCCAATCCCGTCGAAACGCTTCGGCAATGGCAAAAAAACGTTCATGATCCGTTCGAACAAGCTTATCTTCAATCTCCATCTCAGTCCAGCGCCCAGAAGCCGAGATCCGAAGTCCTACACTGCCGATTTCCAAAGAACGCGCCGCTTTTAACAGTGCGCCTTCTAGAGTCCGTTCCATGGCCATTACCTCTCCGGTCGCTTTCATCTGCGTACCAAGGCGATGATCCGCCGCAGGAAACTTATCGAACGGCCAACGAGGGAATTTAACCACTACATAATCAAGAGCTGGTTCAAAACAGGCACTGGTATGCCCTGTGACCGGGTTTGTCAATTCTGGGAGGGTAAATCCTACCGACAGAAGTGCTGCCATCTTGGCAATGGGATAACCCGTCGCCTTCGAAGCGAGCGCACTGGAACGGCTAACCCGTGGATTCACTTCAATCACCACATATTCCCGGCTCGTCGGATTCAAGGCAAATTGCACATTACACCCGCCGTTAACCCCCAAGGCCCGAATAATCTTCAAGGATGACGCCCGCAACAACTGATACTCAACATCTGTTAGGGTTTGCGACGGTGCCACCACGATGCTATCCCCAGTATGAATTCCTACGGGATCAATATTTTCCATATTACAAATCGTGATGCAATTATCCGCATCATCTCGCATGACTTCATACTCGATTTCCTTCCAACCTGCCACACTCCGCTCCACGAGACATTGTCCAATCGGGCTGGACTGCAATCCTCTCTGTAAAACTTCTTCCAGGTTCCTGGCATTTTTGACAATCCCTCCGCCCGTCCCACCAAGGGTATAAGCTGGCCGAATAATCAACGGAAATCCCTGCTGATTGGCAAACTCTTCTCCTTCTTCTAGGGTCGTCACGATCACACTTTTCGCCACGGGTTCTCCTAGTGAAAGCATCGTTTCCTTAAACGCATCGCGATCTTCCGCTTTGTAAATGGTTTCCGCATTACAGCCGATGAGAGCCACGTCATAACGCTTTAAAACCCCAGTGCGCTCCAATTCCATCGCTAAATTAAGTCCTGTTTGGCCACCCAAGGTTGGCAGCAATGCATCGGGCCGCTCTTTACTGAGAATCCCCTCTAAAGACTCTGGCAGCAGAGGTTCAAGATAGGTAGTATTGGCTGTTTTTACATCCGTCATGATGGTTGCCGGATTACTGTTCACCAGGACAACTTCTAAACCCACTTCACGAAGGGCCTTACACGCTTGAGTCCCGGCATAATCGAATTCTGCGGCTTGCCCAATCACAATCGGACCGGATCCGATGACAAGGATCTTTTTCCACGCCGGGTTAAGAGGCATGATGCGCCCTCCATTTCTGCATTAATTGCGCGAACTCATCAAAGAGATAAAGGGATTCACTCGGTCCTGGTCCGGCTTCCGGATGATACTGAACTGAGAAGACAGGCAAATCTCGATGTTTTACCCCTTCCACACTTTGATCGTTGAGATTACGATGAGTTATATATAAAGGAGTTTGCTCCAGACTTTCCTCAGCAATAGCATACCCGTGGTTTTGCGAGGTGATCGTCACTCGTTTTGATTCTAGGTCTTGGACCGGTTGGTTTCCACCCCGATGCCCAAACTTCATCTTATACGTGTCCCCCCCTAAAGCGAGTGACAAGAGTTGATGTCCTAGACATATTCCGAAAATAGGGCGTTTCCCTATTAGGCTACGGATCGTCTCAATCCCCACAGCCACTTCCTTAGGATCTCCCGGCCCATTCGACAGAAAGACGCCATCCGAATCAAGGGCTAAAATTTGCTCTGCAGATGTGGTATGGGGAACGACCGTCAGATCAAAACCACTCTCTTGCATGGCATGTAAAATATTTCTCTTGATCCCGAAATCCATCACAACAACATGAAACGTTTTCTTCTCGGTTTGATCAGACGATGAAGGTTCAGCCGGTGGAGTATTTGCGGTGTTTGCAACTACTGCTGCGATTTTATCACGTACAGCGGGTAAAGCAGGTAAGGTATAAATTTCCGCGGTACTAACTTTTGCCACAACATCGGCTGGCACAAGCCACGCCTTCAACCTTGGAACCCACTCACCCAAGTGCTCAATCTCAGTTGTAATCACTCCGCGTAAAACTCCATGTTCTCGAATGATCCGCGTTAAAGCACGGGTATCTATCCCTTTAATCCCCACAACCCCCGATTGCGCCAACGTCCTGGAAAGGTTCTTCTCCATCTGCCAGTGACTGGGATTTCGGGCCGCTTCTTTCACAATAAATCCCTGAACCTGAACCTTCTCCGATTGGTCATCCAGCCTATTTATTCCGTAATTTCCTACGAGTGGATAGGTCATACATACCATTTGCCCCGCATAAGAGGGATCGGTTAACACTTCTTGATAACCTGTCATCCCCGTGTTAAAGACGACTTCTCCCAAAGCCTCCCCAGTTGCCCCAAAGGACTCTCCCATAAAAATCTTACCAGTCTCAAGTACGAGTGCTGCTTTCATTCCAACCCTCCTCGGGAAAAATCAATCGTCATTTTTATAGTCCTCTACTACTTCTAGATTTAGTTACCTAGCTAACGCCGTCTAGTATCTGACTTCCGACCTCTGAATTACTTCCAAATCGCCTCGAAGACTTCATCCAGAATCCCCAAGGCCTTATCCATTTCTGGTTTCTCAACAATAAGGGGAGGAAGGAAACGCAAGATCTTACCGCCAACACAATTAATCAAAAGTCCATCTTTGAGGCAAGCCTCGACAATCTCCGGCCCCAGCTTAGAAACAGGCCATCCTAAGATAAACCCTTTTCCTCGGACAGGGCCACCCGTTTGATATTTCTGGGCTAGTTGTTCAAGGCCCTTTTGGAAATACGCCGAACGCTCCTGAACCCCTTCTAAGAATCCATCGGCAAGCATTACATCTAATACAGTGCACCCTGTCGCTGTAGCCAGTGGGTTCCCCCCAAACGTTGAAGCATGATCGCCAGGTTGAAAGGCCCGGGCTACTTCATCAGTCGCCAGCATCGCACCTATTGGCACCCCACCACCCAAGGCTTTAGCTAAGGTCATGATATCTGGAGTTACACCGCTCCATTCATAGGCAAAGAGCTTTCCGGTCCTCCCAACACCGCACTGAACCTCATCGAAAATTAACAAGGCCCCATATTGGTCACACAGCGCACGCGCTTCCTGGAGAAACTCTATTGATGCGGGGATTACGCCCCCTTCACCCTGAATAGGTTCGATAAAAATCGCTGCCGTAGTTTCACCGATCTTAGACCTTAGACCCTCGATATCATTTAAGGCTGTATATGAGAACCCTACCGGAAGCGGATCATACCCTTCTTGGTATTTTGTTTGCCCGGTCAGCGTGAGGGTTGCCAAAGTCCGCCCGTGAAATGAGTTTTCAAGGGTAACCACTTCGTATTTATGCGCCCCGAATTTTTTCCTAGCATATTTCCGCGCAAGTTTAAAGGCGGATTCATTCGCCTCTGCTCCACTGTTGCAAAAAAACACTTTATCCGCAAATGAATGCCTCACCAAGCGCTCTGCCAAAGCGACTTGATTCGCTATCCAGTAAATATTTGATGTGTGCAATAGTTCTTTAGCCTGTTCTTGAACAGCATGAACAATTGCCGGATGGCTATGCCCCAGCGAGTTTACCGCTAGTCCTGTCACAAAATCCAAATATCGTTTTCCCTCTGGATCCCATACCCATGCACCCTCCCCTTTGACAATCGTCATTGGTAGGCGCCCATATGTATTCATTACCACATTTTTCCCACGCTCAACGATTGCTTCGGTTGATAAGCCTTCCAACATCTCTATACCCCATTTCAATACTTTTTAGCTTCGGAACATCGTACCAATTCCGCCATCTGTGAACAATTCTAATAAAATAGCGTGGCTTAAACGCCCGTCAAGGATATGGACACTTCCCACTCCATTTTCTAAGGCTGAGACCGCACACTCTACTTTAGGTAGCATTCCACCACTTAAAACCCCTTGGCCCACCAGTTGATCGACTTCTCCTCTGGAAATCGTCGAAATAAGAGAGTCCTTATCTGAAACATCACGCAGGATTCCACTCACATCGGTCAACAGTAACAATTTGTCTGCTCGAAGAGCCTCTGCTATCTTTCCTGCAGCGGTATCGGCATTGACGTTGTAGGTTTCTCCCTCTTCTCCGCTGGCCACGGGTGAGATGACTGGGATATAGCCCTGTCCGAGTAAGGTTTCTAAAATATCAGGGGTAACACTCTGGATTTCCCCGACATACCCCAAATCGACCTCTTCCATTTCGCCTTGACTATTAGGCATCTGCATAGGTTTCTTTCCAGCTATGAGTAGTTGTGCATCTTTACCAGACAAACCGACAGCCTTCCCGCCAAAACGATTGAGAAGAGAGACCATCTCCGTATTTAATTTCCCTAACAAAACCATTTGAGCAATCTCCATGGTTTGCGCATCAGTCACTCTCAAACCTCTCACAAACTGACTTTCGATCCCCACCTTCTTCAACATAGAGTTGATTTCCGGTCCCCCTCCATGCACCAATACGGGACGAATTCCTACGGAATGCAAAAGCAGCACATCCATAATGACGGATTCCTTTAAAACAGGGTCTACCATTGCATGCCCGCCATACTTGATGACTACGGTTTTCCCCGAAAATTTCTGAATATATGGAAGGGCTTCCACTAAAACTTTCGCTTTACTTAATCCTTGTTCCATAGGGGTCATATCTTCACCTCCAACTTCAACCCTTTGAGACTTCCACGACGTGTAGCATGTAACGTTATCTAGCGATTTATGATTTAATAACTAACGTGTAGTTTGAGAAGATGTATCTTGGCTGAAACTAATACCCGTGTGACTAAACTTATTTCTTACATTTATCACTTAATTATCAATAACTTGCAGCTTTTAACTTTCGTGATCAAGTTCTGTAACTCCCATTGATTGTGACATACTCGTGAGTGAGATCGCATCCCCAGGCTGTTGCCTGTTCTTCACCAGAGTTAAGGTTCAGACTGATCTTCACTTCATTCGCGCTTAGAATCTCTTTAGCCTGCTCTTCTGAAAAACTGACACCTTTTCCCGCTTGAGCAACGATAATATCTCCCAGAAAGACATCGACTTTGTTCGGATCAAACTCTGCTCCAGAGTACCCTGCCGCCGTCAAAATCCGTCCCCAGTTGGCATCCTCTCCGAATAGGGCTGCTTTAACCAAGCTAGAACCACAAATACTACGCGCAATCATACGAGCATCGCCTTTTGTTTTAGCTCCCGATACTGTTACTTCCATATACTTGCTGGCTCCTTCTCCATCTCGAGCAATATCCTGAGCCAACTGAATACAGATCGCTTTCACCATTTTTTCAAATTTTACCCAATCTTCTCCGCTCGGAGCTACTCCGGAAGCCCCATTTGCCAGAATAAGGACCATATCATTCGTGCTCGTATCCCCATCGACGGTGACCATATTGAAACTCCCATCGACCGCCTCCCGCAAGATCCGCTGTAATTCTTCAGCCTGAATACTCGCATCCGTCGTCAGAAAACCCAACATTGTCCCCATATTCGGATGAATCATTCCAGATCCTTTCGCGATAGCTCCAATATGAATCACGCCTCCCTGAGAACAGGGAAGCTCATAGGCATATTCTTTTACCCTTGTATCAGTTGTCATAATCGCGAGTGCTGCACGATGAGCCCCTTCAGTTGCAGTCTCGTTTTGCCCACGAATCCCCTTTACTACGTCTCCAAGGAGCTCTGCACTTGCCGCTCGAATACCATTTAAAACTCGCTCAACTGGCATTTCGACTCCAATTACGCCAGTTGAAGCCACAAGCACATCCTCAGGTGGAACTGCCAGAAACATAGCGGCAGTTTGAGTCATTGCTAACGCTGCTTGGTCCCCGAATTCTCCGACACAAGCATTAGCATTGCCACTGTTGATTACAATCGCTTGGGCCAAACCGTTATTCAGATGACGTTGCGTTAAATACAACGGGTGTGCTTTAACCAGGTTTCGAGTGTAGACACCGGCGGCTTGCGCTTGTACCTCTGAAAAAATTAAGGCCACATCATATTTATTTTCATACTTTATTCCCGCTTGGACGCCGACAGCATGAAACCCTTTAGGGGCTGCTACACCACCATTGATTAATTTCCAAGCCTTTTCAGCATTATTCACTAACTTACACTCTCCTTCATAGACCTTTCTTAAAAAGCATTCGTCCCATAAAGCAGAAATCGTGACTCTAAAAACTTACACGCCTCCAGATTCTCAATTTCTTTTGGCTAAATTGCTTTAATACGTGAGACCGTTAAGGCCAAAGGGCGGTCCCTTGAAGTCCCTGACCTTCAGGCCAACCCATGATTAGATTCATATTTTGAACAGCCTGTCCTGCAGCACCTTTAATTAGATTATCAATGGTTGCTACGATGACAGCATTACCCGTTCTATGATCGAGTGTCAATTGCAGGAAAGCATGGTTGCTTCCACTGGAAAATTTCGTCTGTGGCCAAGTGCCCTGTGGCAAAAGATGAATGAATTCTTCCTGTCCATACTGTTCCTGCCAGCACTGGCGAAGGTCTTCCTCTTGGACTCCTTCCTGAACCGCGGCATAAATCGTGATCAACATTCCCCGCGTCATAGGGACTAAATGCGGAGTAAAATTAACGGTTAGTGGCTTACCTGCAGCGCGAGAGAGCTCTTGTTCTATCTCGGGGGTATGACGATGATTTGCCACCCCATAAGCCTTAAAATTCTCATTGACCTCAGCATAATGGTTACCCAGAGATATCCCTCTCCCAGCCCCTGATACACCAGATTTAGCGTCAATTACCAGGTATCCTGTTTGAAGCAACTCTTTGCGAAGCAAAGGGACTGACGCTAATAAGCTAGCCGTAGGATAACAACCTGGATTGGCTATTAAGGATTTTCCTCGAATTTGCTCACGATATAACTCAGGTAGACCGTATACAGCCTCCTTAAGGAGCTCTGTTGCCGGATGCTTAATTTTATACCATTCCTCATAAACCTGCGCTGAATTCAGCCGAAAGTCTGCTCCTAAATCAATGACCTTTATTTTGCGCGCCAAGAATGCACCTGTTCTTTCAGCTGTCAAACCATGAGGAAGAGCACAGAAAAGCACATCCAAGTCCGGCACGTTTTCATCCTCTAAAATTCCCACATTTTGACCCAGCCAATGTGGATAGACCACGTCATACTCTTTTCCAGCGACGCTGGACGAAGCAAGATACATCTCGCTCACTTCTTCATGTCTATGCAACAACCGCACCAATTCCTGCCCTGCATATCCTGTTGCCCCGAGAACTCCGACTTTCATATCTTGCCCTCCTTATCTGGTTTAGCTTATTTTTATAATTATACATATATACGTATAAAAATTCAATCCTCTATAACAAAAAAGAGGGATTCGCTCCCTCTAGTATGACAAATTATTTTAACCTAAAAAACAACCTATAATACAACCTACAATACAATCAATTTCTAAATATCCGTCGATACAAAATCTAAATTACTATTTTCACGAATGTAATCGAAACTCCTTCTTAATCCTTTGAAGAAGTTTTTTGTCATTCAAAACGTCCCAGCCTGTCAAAGCGAGTGTTTGCATTGCTAACATAACTAATCTTTCTCCGTCTGATGAGAGAGCGGCTTGAGCAAAATCCCGCGTATGTGGGATTTCTGTGCCTGTTCCTAACGTCAAATAGGGATGAATCGACGGAACAGCCCGACTAACATTTCCCATGTCCACAGACCCCATAGCGGTTTGAGGAGGAGCTATATAATTAATACCCATTTCTTGAAGGTTTTTCATAAAACACCCTGCCAGGGTCACATTCGTATGCATTTCATCATAGGAAAACTCAAATTTCTTCCAAGTCATCTCTGCCGAAACCATGGAAGCTGCCCCTTCAGCACAGCGAATCACGAGCTCTCTCAATTCATCCAAGTCTTTGCGTTTTTGGGCCCTAAGATAAAAGCGTGCCACCGTGCGGTCTGGAACAATATTTGGCACGTTTCCCCCCTCGGAAATAATTCCATTAATTTTCATGTTCGGCGAGATCTGCTTTTTAAGGGCATTGATTCCGACGAAGAAGTTGATCATAGCATCTAACGCATTAATTCCAAAATTTGACGCGGCGACAGCATGAGCGGCTCGGCCATGAAATGTAAATTCCAACGCATCCAAAGCAAGACTAGAGATAATCGGAACGTTTTGACTACCGGGATGAAACATAATTGCAGCATCAACATTCTCAAATATCCCCTTTTCCACCAACGTCACTTTTGCTCCACTAGTTTCTTCGGCCGGGCTACCGATCACTAAGATCTCACCCGGTATTTCCAAACTCTTACTCAAGATAACTGCCGCACCAGCACTGGCTGCACCTATTAAGTTGTGCCCACAGCCATGCCCCACACCTGGCAAGGCATCATATTCCGCTAAAAAAGCTATTCGAGGACCTGGACGCGCACCTGAATATCGCGCTAAAAAAGCTGTCTCCACCTCGGCAATACCACGTTTCACTTCAAACCCATGTTTCTGAAGAAAACGGCATAGTACTTCGGAAGCGAAGTATTCCTTATATCCCAATTCTGGATGCTCCCCGATCTGGAGAGCGACCTCCCATACTTCCTTACGCAGGAATTTTGCCTGATCCTTGAAAAATTCCTTAATAGCATCCATGGGTGTCTCATCTCTCTTCTCTTATTCTATCTCTAGTTTCCCTTCACGTCCTGATGCGAGCATACACTAATAGTTTAATTCATGTTCAGTTTTTTAGATAGTGGGCTTCTCGTAGCTAACCGAATTCATACTCCAAAAGTTTCAGGGACTTGGATATTTATGATAACAGACACTATTGTGCCCCTATAGGAAAAAAGAATAAGCATTTTGCTGTGCCCTACAAAATGCTTATTCTTTATTTTTTCAATAATCGATGAATCAATTCCTCTAAGGTTAAACCTAGGGACAGATTGAATGTCCCAGATCTAAACTTGCTTTCGGCCCCCATTTGATGAGCACTGTCCAGAAAGGCCACTTTATCTTTAATAAAGCCTTGAGCAACCAACAAATCTGCAATACGTTCTGCACTGGCTCCTTCCGGAATAACAAAACTCCGCTCTATTGAGGTTGAGCTTTGGGTGTTAGACAACTGACTTTGCGGAGGTTGAGTAACAGCCGGGGATAAATTAGATGTAGAAGGTGGAGTTAAGGTCGAAGATTGAGGTGATGCAGGGGGCTTTGTAGATGCTGAAGGTTGAGTTGATGAAGAGGGAATAGATTGTTCTTTTGCGGGTGACCCCAACAATGCTGTCACGGGTTGTCCTTGAATTGGGGTAATAGCCAGAGTTAATAGTGCACTCAAAATAAGCCCTGAACCTAAACCGAGCCAATAGGAACGAGTTATTTTCATCTGGCTCCTCCTTTAGGCTGCATTTGCAAAACCATGGTTACAGCATCTTGGCTTAATGATAAATGATGTGCTATTTCAGGAATACTTTGACCACGTTCAGCAAGTACCAAGACTTCTTGATATTTAGGCGACATATTACTTTGATGTTGGAGCTTTGGTTGTGGTTGAGTCGATTCAGACTGAGGTTTTGGGTTAGGTTGAGTTTGATTATAGGTTCGAAGGACTTGATCCTTAGCATTTAAAACATAGAGTTTATTGTTTTTTTCATTACCTTCAGTTTCTTTTGGAGCAGCTTCTTCAACCTGTTTTGTTCTTTGTAGTTTCTGATCAAGGCCATGAACCTGATCTTGAACCTGGAGAATTTCTCTTTTCAAATATGCAAGCCCCTTTAAGGCGGTTATAGTTTCCTCGTTAGGTGGATCTTGCCAGCGCCAACCCAAGAACAAACAGATAATACCTACAATAACTAAGATGATCGGCAAAAGACCCACAAATGTCCTCCTTTCCATTCAGCCAAAATTGACAATGCTTTACGTCAAAAGCATCTGCATTTTTGGCGCATATTAAAGTATTCGCTATAGAAAAATGGTTTTCCTGCCACTAGCAAACATCATCGAGTATATTCTTCTATTCACTTAGGACTTTTAATTCCTTCAGTTTGTTTGCTGAAATAGACACTTATTCCCTGATAAATAGCAACTGCCAGCTTTTGTTGATACTCTGGCGTCGTCAATAACTGTTCTTCAGCAAGATTAGACAGAAAGCCTAGCTCAACTGTTACTGCCGCTTGATGGGCTTTTTTCAAGACATAAATATCCTGATTTCCTTTACTCACTCTTTTGCCATTTGTCATACTATTGAGCTCCTGCTGAATCGCTTGGGCCAATAACTTCCCTTCTGGTGAATCCCCATGATAAAACGTCTGTGCACCCGTCAATTTAGCGTCTGGAAAACTATTTGCATGAATGCTAACATAAACATCCGCTTGGGAGTCCCTAGCAAGCTGAATGCGTTGTGCTAAGTCCTCTCGTTTGCGCTTCGCAAGTCCTTGTGACGTTCCGAGATCACTGTCATCTTCACGAACCATAATTGCTTTAGCTCCACTTTGCTGAACGAGTGCCTGCACACGTTTGGAAACTGCGAGAGTCACGTCTTTTTCCAAAACCTTGGTTTTACCCACTGCGCCTGGATCTACGCCCCCGTGGCCAGCATCGATCACCACGACTTTATTCCCCAAAGTCCAGCTCCAGATTTTTTTATCCTGCTCACGAAACCCCCAGCCAAGGGCTAACACCGAAATAAGTGCAAGCGCGATTCCACCAATAACTGCCTTACGTCGTCTAATACTCACAACCCAGATTGGTTTCATTCCCATCCTCCTCACCCAATCTATTCCGTTTTACCTTATGGGGGAGACATGGGGAATATGCGTTGGGCTTGTCAAAAAACGTAAGATTTATACCAAAGGGTATAGAAGTGGACATCGTCAAAGAAAGACCAGCGGATTTCTCTTCTTCCGCCGGTCTTTGTGAAAGCATTTTTCGAGCGTCGATTACCGTCTTTGAAGCTTAAGCAAAAAGGAAGGGATAAAACCCTTCCTTTGATTTGCGCATTTTGCACACAGCAAAAGCCATGTATAACTTAACGTTTAGAGAATTGTGGGGCTTTACGAGCTTTCTTCAAGCCGTATTTGCGACGTTCCTTCATACGTGGGTCACGCGTCAGGAAACCGGCCCTCTTAAGACTTGGACGAAGACTGGCATCCGCCTTCAGCAAAGCACGAGCAATGCCTAAGCGTATCGCACCAGCTTGACCAGTGGTGCCCCCTCCGTTAGCGAGAGCAATAACATCATACTTAGCCAGTGTGTCTGTGATGTTAAAAGGTTGTTGAACGATCATTTCCAGTGTTTTCTTGCCAAAGTATTCCGCCAATTGACGTTTGTTAATGATGAACTTTCCTTCACCCGGAATAAGGCGAACGCGTGCGATTGCATTTTTGCGTCGTCCTGTAGCAGCATATTGTAATTGAGTTGCCATGTTTTACTTCCTCCTTCCTAAATCTATTGAATTGTCCAGATTTCAGGTTGTTGAGCTTGATGGGGATGCGATTCTCCCTTGTACACCTTCAACTTTGTGTACATCTGGGCGCCCAACTTGTTATGAGGAAGCATTCCCTTCACGGCATGTTCCATAGCTCGTTCAGGCATAATTTGCATTAATTTCTTGTAAGGAACTTCTTTTAACCCGCCAGGAAACCCAGAGTGGCGCCGATACATTTTGTCATTAAGTTTGTTACCTGTTAACACCAATTTTTCGGCATTGACGATGATAACATGATCCCCGGTGTCTACATTAGGGGTGAATGTCGGTTTATGTTTACCTCTCAGAAGACGTGCTGCTTCAGTAGCAATACGACCCAAGGGGATTCCCGCAGCGTCGATGATATACCATTTGCGCTCTTGGTCTTGTGCTTTCGCAAAAAACGTGGTCATGACTTTCCCTCCAATTAGCAGTATTCCGTCTTTATTTCACTCGCATGGGGCTCAATCATGCTTGTGGTGTTGCCTCGGGCATGGGGCTCAATCACAGCCTTGGCATAAAAACTCATATTTATATTTTATTTAAATTCTAACCTCTTGTCAAGTTGTTTTTATTAAAAACGATTCAACAATTCATTTGTAAAGCTATCACTTCAAATTACTCAACTAAATCCTGAAAAACATCAAAGGGACTATCGTCCGTATAATTCACATGGACAAGAGTCAAGCCCTGTGCTCGTGCAATTACACGCGCGCGTTCCCGCTTTTGACTGGCAATAATCTCAGGAATCTCATCAGGATGAATCCTACCCTTTCCCACGTCCATAAGTGTTCCAACAATTATTCGTACCATATGGTATAGAAATCCATCTCCTACACAGGATACTCTTACTAGCCGCTGATCTTCTTTAACTTGGCAGCGATAAATCGTCCGTTCGAACGTCTTACTTGTTCCACCTGCTGCTGCAAATGTCTTAAAGTTATGAAACCCCTCCAGAAAACTAGCAGCCTTTTGCATTTTAGTTACATTCATTGGGATGGGCTCATGATAAGCATAGAGACGATTGAATACATTCGGAATGGGATTGTTGTCCACCTGGTAATCGTAGCGTTTCCACTTTGCTGACCAGCGCGCATTAAAAGTATCCGGCACGCAGTCTGCCTTGAGTATGCGTATATCTCTGGGTAACAGACTGTTAATAGCCTTAGGAATTTTTTCTTCCGGAATTCTTGCCGAAGTCGTAAAGTTCACTACCTGCCCTAATGCATGGACTCCCTTATCCGTACGACCGGCCATTGCTAAAGAAATCTCTTCATCGACTAATCTCGCCCATACTTCTTCCAAGGTTCCCTGGATCGTAGGGCCGTGAGTTGCATCCTGTCGCTGGAACCCATGATAGTTTGTCCCGTCATAAGACACTTTAAGCCGAATGTTTCGCATTAATACTCCTAGCCCCCACTACGAATGGTTTCTATTTCAAGATCAAAAGTAATACTCCCCATACTATCACGAAAAGAGATCCGAGGCGATCTCTTTTCGTCCACTCATGAAGCATAAGCGGACGATAGTTTCCCGAACCAAATCCTCTAGCCATTAAGTTTTCGGAAAGTTCTTCCGCACGTCGCAAACTTAAGAGGATTAGCGGTACAATGAGCTGAATAAACTCCCAAGAGCGTTGGATCCAAGAAGATGGCCACTCGCTCTTTAACACTCGGGCCTTCCAAATGAAAGTTGCCTCTTCGAGAATCAGAGGTATAAATCGTAACGTCAAGGTAAGCAAAAGAGCAAAATCTGCAGCTTTTGGCGTAAGGCGGGTAAGCGGATCAAAGAAGTACGCAATTCCCACCCCTTGTTCAAGGGGCATTGTTACTGCCGTAAAAAGGCGGGTTAAGGCAAAAAGCAAGGCGATACGCCACAACATGTAACCAGCTTGCACTAAACCACTCTGTGACCAATGACCATACCAAAATGCCGTGTTTTCCCATTCCCACCCTGTTGCCAATCCGTAGAACAACCCCAGCCATAGAATTACCAGTGTTAGGGAACGATATAATTTAAGGGGGATACGACCCAATAAAACAAGCCCTAGAAAGGCGCAGGAACTTAAGGTTAGCCCTTGCCAACCAGTCAATGTCATTAGGAGGGATAAAACGGCAAGTCCCCCAACCTTAAGTCTCGGATCTAGACGATGCATTATACTATTGCTTGGCCAGTAGAGTTCAAAAACTTTAATATTGAGCCCCCCTCTTTCAGAAGCGAACACCAGCAACTTTAAATCGCTCCTGATGCTCTTTCCAGCACTGGCTTGGGCAGTCTAACACCACATTACCCTTTTCAACGATCCAAAGCCTAGTAGCATTCGGTAATACCTCTCTTAAATCGTGGGTTACATACAGTATGGTAATGTTGTCCCAAGACGAAATCATGCTCTGAATCCCTGCCCGGCTTGTCGCATCGAGACCCAGTAGTGGTTCGTCTAAAAGGAGAATTTCAGGGATCGTCCTCAAAGCGGAAGCCAATGCGACCATTTGCCGCTCTCCACCACTTAGGCGCTCAGGAGCGACCTCAGCTAAGCTAGCATTGAGGCCAAACTCCTCTAAATAGGATAATCTATCTTCAGTTTTTGACTTCAGATCTTGCTTAACGTCTCCGTAAAACACCTCATGGTAGACACTACGCCCAATAAGATATTCACCTGCTTCTTGAAGTACAAAACGGACTTTTCTTCGTAACGTATGCACAGTAGACTTTGATATAGGGTCTCCGCACACCAAAAGCTGCCCTTCAGTCGGCAGAATTAAGCCTACGACACTCTCTAATAGGGTCGTCTTTCCTGAACCGGAAGGTCCGACTATGCCAATAAACTCACCTGCTCTTACAACATGATTGAGCCTCAGGCGGGAATCATAGTTAGCTTGTCTCCATTCAATTAGCGCCCTGTCTTGGCCTTGGTGTTTATTAGCCCGATTCACCGCAACTTCCTTAACACCCTTACCGCTCGAAATACCCTTGTCTGTCTTATCTACACTATCTACATTAACATCCTTATTTCTCTTAGCTATAAGATCTTCCTTTGCATCCTTAGCTCCCTTAATCCCCATTGCTGGCATTATTCCGAGGGCATAGAGCGAAAGGTTTTCGCAGTTGTCAAACGCGACGCTTGGTCTACCTAAGTCCACAACTCTACCCTTGTCGATAACCAAAAGACGATCTGCTTGATATGCTAATTCTGGGTCGTGCGTAATCCAAAGTTGGCCCGTTTCCCCACGGACTTGGAACAGAAGTTCTAGGATGTTCGCTTGAGCGCGAGTATCAAGCATAGTTAGTGCCTCATCTAAAATGAGAAAGGTTGGGTGTAATGCCAAAATTGCAGCAACAACAAGTCTTTGCCTTTCTCCCCCCGAAAGTGTCGCAGGAGACTGATCCTCTTTGCCACCTAAACCTATGCTAGAAGCCAGTTCACGCACCCTATCTGATACTCGATGAATATCTTGCCCTAGGTTCAGAAGTCCAAAGCCCAACTCTTCGGCGACCGTTGCTCCAATCGTCTGCCGCATGGGATGTTGTCCAATAAACCCAATTTCCTTCCATCGCTTAACACTACTCCAAGAACAAGCGATACCGTCAACTAAAAGGCGAATCTCCCCATCTTTAGGTTCGATTAGCCCCGCCAAAAGGCGGGCCAATGTAGATTTCCCAGAACCGTTAGCACCCATCAACGCGATAATTTCGCCTTGATGCCAATCAAAATTAACTCCGTTAAATAGTTCACTATAATGGATGTTCTGCACCTCGAGAACTTTTTCAGGTTTCACGAGATCCCTCCCTTAGCTCGAAAGAAAGTATAACAACATAGTCGGCTTTTATAGGAACCTGCAGGGGCCGAATGCTAGGATCAGCAAAGGCCGGGCTTGCTTAGTAACCTAAGCAACCCGGCCTCTAACAACTCGTGTTATACGAGTTCGATGATTACCATTGTCGCAGCATCTCCCCGACGTAAGCCGAGTTTCATGATACGAGTATAGCCGCCCTGACGGTCAGCATATTTCGGCGCAATGGTATCAAACAATTTTGTAACAACATCTTCATCCATGAGATAAGCCATCGACGAACGACGAGCAGCCAAATCGCCTTGTTTGCCTAGTGAAATCATTTTTTCAGCTATAGCATTGAGCTCCTTAGCGCGCGCTTCTGTCGTTTGAATACGTTCATGTCTTAACAGGGAAGTGACAATATTACGCAACATTGCCCCGCGATGACCCATGTTTTTTCCCAACTTGCGGTAAGCCAATTACATTCCCCTCCTTTTGCACCGAATTAGTCCTCAGCCGGGCGAAAACCTAAACCTAAGTCTTTAAGTTTAAATTCCACTTCTTCCAAAGACTTGCGACCAAGGTTACGCACTTTGATCATATCTTCCTCCGTTTTTTGGGTCAACTCTTCGACAGAGTTGATTCCAGCCCGCTTGAGGCAGTTGTAGGAACGAACAGATAGATCAAGCTCCTCAATCGTCATCTCGAGAATTTTATTGGCTTCCTCTTTTTCCACCAAGATATCGCCATCACCCGCATCATTGTCGGGTTTATCATTGAGTCTCACAAAAAGCCGAAGTTCATCACTCAGGATTTTAGCTGCCGTACTAGTGGCCTCTCTGGGTGAAATACTGCCATTAGACCATGCTTCAAGGGTTAACTTGTCATAGTCCGTTATTTGACCGACCCGAGTATCCTCTACTGTGTAGTTGACCTTATAAATCGGAGCAAAGATGGAGTCAATGGGGATAACTCCTATGACATCATCAGGCTTCTTATTTTTGTCTGCAGAAACGTAACCCTTTTTACGTTCAACAGTCATTTCCATAAACAGCCGACCATCGCGGTCTAATGTCGCGATCTTCATATCAGGGTTCAAAACCTCAATGTCCGGATCTGTGATAATATCTCCAGCCCGCACGACGCCTTCGCCCTGAGATTCTATGCGAATAATCCGAGGTTCATCCGTATAGCCTTTGAGCGCGAGGGATTTCAAATTGAGAATAATGTCCGTAACGTCTTCCAACACTCCCGGAATCGTGGAAAACTCGTGGAGTACCCCTTCAATTTTAACTGATGTTACCGCTGACCCTGGAAGAGAGGATAACAGGATACGTCTTAAAGAATTCCCTAGAGTTATCCCATATCCTCTTTCTAGAGGCTCAACGACGAATTTTGCATAGGAGTCGTCTTCAGAACGCTCGATACACTCGATTCTGGGCTGCTTCTCGATATCTAACAGCAGAATGCACCTTCTTTCTCGAGAACTTGATAAGCATACCATCCAACCCAAATGGGTAGAACGTCAACATTAACGGGAGTATTTCTCCACGATGAGGTGTTCTTGGATCGGCAGTTGAATATCTTCACGAGTAGGTAGTGCGACAATTGTTGCAGAAGCTGCATTAGCATCCAAGCTTAACCAACCAGGAACATTACGAGAACCCAAGTTCTCTAGCAGTTGTTTGATTCGAGCTGAACTCTTGCTGCTTTCTTTAACAGCCACGACTTCTCCAGCACGAACTGAATAGGAGGGAATATCAACCTTTTTACCATTAATGGTAAAGTGGCCGTGATTTACAAGCTGACGCGCTTCTGGGCGGGATGAAGCAAAACCCAACTGGAAAATCACATTATCAAGTCGGCGTTCGAGCAAAGTAAGCAGGTTTTCACCGGCAACCCCTTTGCGGCGGACAGCCTCATCAAAATAGCGACTGAATTGTTTTTCCATTACACCGTATATACGGCGTGCCTTTTGTTTTTCTCGCAATTGAAGACCATACTCAGTAGGCTTCTTCGCGCGGGCCTGACCATGTTGTCCTGGAGCGTAAGCACGACGGTCGATCGCACATTTTCCGGTATAGCAACGTTCTCCTTTTAGGAATAACTTCATTCCCTCCCGACGACATAAGCGACAGACGGGTCCAGTATATCTAGCCATGATTACACACCTCCTATACCCTTCTGCGTTTCGGTGGCCGACAGCCATTGTGCGGAATCGGTGTCACGTCTTTAATTAAGTTAACTTCCAAACCAGCAGCTTGTAGTGCACGAATTGCGGCTTCACGTCCTGCCCCCGGTCCTTTTACATAGCATTCAACATCTTTTAAGCCATGTTCCATCGCAACTTTAGCACACGTTTCTGCCGCCATTTGAGCAGCAAAAGGAGTGCTTTTGCGAGAGCCTTTAAAACCAAGGGAACCCGCACTGGACCAGGAGAGTGCATTCCCGCTGGTATCCGTAATGGTCACCATGGTATTGTTGAAAGTAGATTTGATATGTGCTATTCCACTTTCAATATTTTTACGTTCCCGGCGTTTTGTCCGGACAACTTTACGTGCCATCTCGGTTATCCCCCCTTATTACTTTTTACGTTTCGCTCCAACAGTCTTAGCCGGACCTTTACGGGTTCTGGCATTGGTTTTCGTGCGCTGCCCTCTTACAGGTAGTCCGCGACGGTGGCGAAGGCCACGATAAGAACCAATTTCCATAAGACGTTTGATATTGAGGGAAACTTCGCGACGCAGGTCGCCTTCAATTTTAAACTCTTTATCAATAACTTCCCGAAGCTTACTGACTTCGTCTTCTGACAAGTCACGAACTCGGACATCAGGGCTTACGCCTGTTTTAGCGAGAATCCTATGTGAAGTTGGTAGCCCAATCCCGAATATATAGGTCAGGGCAACCTCCAAACGCTTCTCGCGTGGTAAGTCAACTCCAGCGATACGTGCCATCTAAAATTTACACCTCCAACAATTCATTTCTGTATCAATATAAATCGGTGCATTGGAGAACTTGCTCCAATCAGCCGCGCAACCGAAACTTACTAGCCTTGTCTCTGCTTGTGTTTCGGGTTTTCACAAATAACCATAACCTTACCATGGCGGCGAATAATTTTGCATTTTTCACAGATCTTTTTGACTGAAGGCCTTACTTTCACCGTAATCTCTCCCTTTGGTCCTTACTTAAATCGATATGTGATTCGTCCACGGGACAAGTCATAGGGGGAAAGCTCCACTGTGACCCGATCTCCTGGAAGTATTCGGATAAAATTCATACGAATTTTTCCAGAGACGTGCGCCAAAACCTTGTGTCCGTTGGCTAATTCAACCAGGAACATGGCATTGGGCAGTGGCTCTAAGACCTTACCTTCGACTTCAATAACATCTTCTTTTGACATGCATTCACCCCTCTACTGACAATCCTTGGCTTGGACCTAACATCGAGTTAAAATCTCCGGGCCATTTTCTGTAATCGCAACTGTGTGCTCAAAATGAGCCGATGGTCGGCTATCTTTCGTAACAACAGTCCAGTGATCTTTCAATGACTGCACCTCATACGTACCCATGTTCACCATGGGCTCAATAGCCAAGGCCATACCTACCTCGAGTCTTGGTCCTCGGCCAGGTTTGCCATAATTAGGGATCTGAGGATCCTCATGCATGGCTCTTCCAATCCCGTGCCCAACATAATCACGCACTACTGAAAATCCACTCGCTTCCACGTGCGTTTGCACCGCATAGGAGACGTCGTAAAGGCGATTTCCTACCTTCGCCTGCGCGATTCCCAACATCAGTGATTCTTCAGTCACTCTTAAGAGCTTCAAGATATCTTCACCGACATCGCCAATTGGCAAGGTCACCGCCGCATCACCAACATACCCATTAATGACCGCGCCACAATCTATACTAATAATATCTCCAGATTCTAAGGTCCTTAAACCAGGTATTCCATGAACTACCTGCTCATTTACAGAGGTACACAGCGTAGCAGGGAAACCATTATACCCTTTGAACGCCGGAATAGCACCCTGTGAACGAATATAGTCCTCGGCAATGCGATCCAATTCGAGAGTCGTAACACCAGGCTTAACATGCTCACGCATAAGAGCCAGAGTTTCAGCCACGACTCGACCCGCAATCCGCATGCGTTCAAATTGACTCGCATTTTTCAGCTCAATCATGATACTTAGACCAAAACCTTTAGAATATCCTGAAACACTTGATCAATAGGTTGATCACCGTTAATACGCTTGAGTAACCCTTTTTCATTGTAAAACTCGATTAGAGGTTCTGTTTGCTCGTTATAAACGTTTAGACGATTCTTTGCTGTTTCAACAGTATCATCTGAACGTTGATAAAGCTCTCCACCACATTGACCACAAACGCCTTCCTGTTGAGGAGGGTTAAAGACCATGTGATAGGACGAACCACACTTACGGCATACACGACGTCCGGTTAAGCGAGGTATTAACACTGCTTCGTCAACTTCTATGTTGATCACACCATCGAGCTTCATACCAAGGCGGTCTAAGATACTTGCCAAAGCACTACCTTGTGCTAGTGTACGTGGGAATCCATCAAGGAGAAATCCCTCTGCACAATCGGGTAGTGCTAAACGTTCCTCGACAATTCCAATGGTCACTTCATCAGGAACTAAACCGCCGGCATCCATATAGGACTTGGCCTTTAAACCTAAGGCTGTTCCATCTTTAATTGCAGCTCTAAACATGTCTCCCGTTGAAATATGCGGAAAGTGAAAACGGTCGACAAGCGGATTCGCTTGTGTCCCTTTACCAGCGCCCGGGCCTCCCATTAATATTACTTTCATCGCTCTTCCTCCTCTTTATTTCATAAATCCTTGATAGTGCCTCGACATAAGTTGGGATTCAATCTGTTTCATCGTTTCGAGCGCAACCCCAACTACGATAAGTAGGGATGTTCCACCAAAATAGATGTTCTTGAGTCCAGTGAGTCCGATAACTAGTGTCGGTAAGACAGCGATCAAAGCTAGAAATAAACCACCGGCTAGCGTTATCCGACTCAATATTTTCGATAAATATTCTGCCGTTGGGCGCCCAGGACGAAGGCCGGGGATAAATCCCCCATACTTCTTCAGGTTTTCTGCCACATCAGTAGGATTGAATGTGACAGCCGTGTAGAAGTATGTAAAGAATAAGATGAGCGCGCCGTAGAGTAATAGATATGGGATAGAGTTAATTGTACCGTTCATGCTAAACCAAGTATTGACGAATCTTGCGAACCCGGAGGTTGGTACCCAAGTTGCAATCGTCTGAGGAAACGCAAGCAGGGAAATCGCAAAAATTACCGGGATAACCCCAGCTTGGTTTACCTTTAAAGGAATATGACTACTTTGACCGCCATATACCCGACGCCCAACAACACGTTTAGCATACTGAACTGACACTCTGCGTTGCCCTTCTTGTACATATATGACGCCCGCTGTAATAAATATCACGATAATAATCAACCCAAGAATAGATAGGGCGTTGATCTCTCCAACTCGCAACATGTTCCACAGCGATTTAATAGCATCTGGGACACGAGAAACAATTCCTGCAAAGATGATAAGGGAAATTCCGTTTCCTATTCCCTTCTCAGTGATTGCCTCCCCTAACCACATAAGAAACGCAGTACCAGCTGTCAAGACGAGCGTGATGAGTAGATAAATCGGCCATTTCATTGCTGGACTAGGAATAGACAGCGCGCTGCGAATTCCATAAGTCAATCCAAAAGCTTGAATAAAGCCAAGAACAACGGTGCTATATCTTGTGTACTGTGTAATCTTCTTGCGACCGTAGTCTCCCTCTTTGGCAAGACGTTCAAGAGAGGGAAGCACAATCGTCAATAGTTGGAGGATAATAGAGGCCGTAATATACGGCGTAATGCTTAGTGCAAACACTGAGAGTCTCTTAAAGGAACCTCCGGAGAGTGTGTCCATAAAATCGAACATACCTCCGGATCCAAGCATTTGTTTTAGCGTATTATGATCGATAAAGGGGATAGGGACATGTGCTCCGATTCGAAAAACCAGAAACATCAGCAAGGTGTAACCGATTTTTTTCCTGAGATCCGCTACATTCCACGCATTCTTCAGGGAATCGATAATCATCCTATTCCACCTCTACTTTTCCACCCGCCGCAACAATTTTATTCGCCGCGGCCGGGCTGACTTTGTCAATTTTGACGGTCAGAGCTTTGGTCAATTCCCCTGTTGCTAGAATCTTAACGCCATCTTTGATAGCCTTAATCAGACCAATTTCGAAGAGACTTTCGATGGTTACTTCAGCACCCTCTTCAAAACGTTCTAAATCACGGACATTAATGGCAATAATCTCTTTCCTCGAGATATTGTTAAAGCCCCTCTTCGGCATCCGGCGAAACAGTGGATTTTGTCCACCTTCAAAGCCTGGTCTGACGCCACCGCCTGCCCGGGAGTTTTGTCCTTTGTGACCTTTACCGGACGTTTTGCCATGTCCAGATCCGACCCCACGGCCTAAACGCTTAGGTGCATGTGTTGATCCCTCAGCAGGCTTTAGTTCATGCAGTTTCATGCTTGCCTACACCTCCTTCTATTGAGCTTGACTTTCTACAGTAACCAAGTGCATGCATTTATGAACCATCCCTAGAATAACAGGGGTGTCCTCATGAATTGCACTTGATCCGACTTTTCCTAAGCCAAGCGCTTGTAACACTTTGTGCTGCGCTTTGGAATAGCCAATTGGACTCTTCGTCAGTGTCACTATTACTTTCATGACCGACCCTCCTTAACCTAGAACTTCTGCTACGGTCTTACCACGGAGTTTGGCAATATCCTCTGGACGTTTGAGAGATTTCAACGCCACCATCGTCGCATTGACCATATTGTGTGCGTTTGCCGAACCCAAAGATTTTGCTAAGATATCATGAACACCGGCAACTTCGAGTACCGCACGAACAGCTCCGCCAGCGATAACTCCGGTTCCTTTAGAAGCCGGCTTTAATAGCACCTGTCCTGCACCAAACACTCCTAAAATAGGATGTGTAATTGTAGTTCCATGCATAGGAATGCTGACGAGGTTCTTTTTCGCATCTTCAATTCCTTTTCGAATTGCTTCAGGTACTTCGCCTGCTTTTCCTAAACCTGCTCCAACACGGCCATGGCCGTCTCCGACCACAACGAGTGCACTAAAGCTGAAACGACGTCCACCTTTTACTACTTTGGCTACACGGGCAATGTGAACAACCTTTTCATTCATGTCCGACTTGTTTGCTTCGAATTTCGCCAATTTGATTTTTCCCTCCTTTACTCTAGCTTAAAAGCTGAGTCCAGCTTCACGTGCTGATTCCGCCAATGCTGAGATTCGGCCGTGATAAACATTTCCTCCACGATCGAAGACAACTTGCGTAATTCCTTTTTCAAGGGCTTTCTTCGCAACTAATTCGCCGACCTTTTGAGCTCCGGCAGTATTTCCACCGGAAAGATCAGCAGCTTTGAATTCTGGATCAAGGGAAGAAGCGGCAACAAGAGTCGTGCCGAGCTCATCATTGATTACTTGAGCGTAAATATGATTTAAACTCCGGAAAACTGCCAAACGCGGACGCCCAGCATTACCGGCAACAACCTTACGGATGCTTTTATGCTTTTTAATGCGAATTGCCTTGCGATCAATGCGCTTAATCAAAGGGAACTCACTCCTTTCACGATTGGCAAGAGATTTGGCCCTTACCTAAATTGTTTACTTCTTACCGCCCTTTTTACCGCCAGTTTTACCGACCTTACGACGAACAACTTCGTTTTCATATCGAATCCCTTTACCTTTGTAAGGTTCAGGTTCGCGTTCAGATCGTACAACAGCAGCAAAAGCTCCTACGAGTTCTTTATCCATCCCTTTAATCAATATTTTATTGGGCGCAGGGACTTCAAAATCAATTCCTTCAAAGGGAGTAAGTTCTACTGGGTGAGACTTGCCCACCGTCAAGACGAGCTTATTTCCTTGTTTAGAAGCACGATATCCAACCCCAACCATATCCAATCCCTTGGTAAATCCGGCCGTAACGCCTTCCACCATATTGGCGATCAGCGAACGGGTCAATCCATGCAACGAACGGTTAAACGGTTCATCATCTGGTCGTGTGACAATGATTTGCGCGTTTTCAACAACAATGTTCATTGCAGAATGCATTTCTTTCGTTAAAGTTCCTTTCGGACCCTTAACAGTGACCACATTTTCTTCTATTTTGAAGTCCACACCACTGGGAATACCAATGGGGCGCTTGCCAATTCTGGACATTCACTGCACCTCCGTCGCGAAATTACCAAATGTAGGAGATCACTTCTCCGCCAAGGCCCTCTTTCCGGGCGTTCTTATCTGTCATTATTCCCTTCGATGTCGAAATGACAGCGATACCAAGTCCACCAAGAACTTTCGGAATTTCATCCTTCTTCGCATAAACGCGCAGTCCCGGACGGCTAATCCGTTTTAGCCCGGTTATAACACGCTCACGGTTTGGACCGTATTTCAAATACATCCGAATCACGCCTTGTTTGTCATCCGCAATGAATTCTACGTCTTTGATATAACCTTCTGATTTAAGCAATTCCGCAAGCTCTTTTTTAATACGAGAAGCTGGTACCTCAACTTTATCGTGGTAAACCATTCCCGCGTTGCGGATACGTGTTAAAAAGTCTGCAATCGGATCTGACATTGACACTTCAGTCGTCCCCCTTCCTTACGATGTTTTACCAACTAGCCTTCGTGATTCCAGGAAGTTCACCTTTGTGAGCCAACTCCCGGAAGCAAATCCGGCAAATTCCAAATTTCCGCATGTAAGCATGGGGACGTCCACAAAGCTTGCAACGGTTATGCGAACGCACTACGAACTTTTGTCCACGGTTTTGGCGGACAACCATTGATGTCTTAGCCACGTGCTTGAACCTCCTTTACTCTAATCACGGTACGGCATTCCGAACCCACGAAGCAACTCACGTGCTTCCTCGTCCGACTTTGCCGTAGTTACGAAGACTACATCCATTCCCCGGAGTTTATCGATCTTGTCATACTCCATTTCTGGGAAAATCAGTTGTTCCTTGATTCCTAATGTGTAATTTCCACGACCATCAAACGCTTTAGCGGACACACCACGGAAGTCACGGACACGAGGTAAAGCCACGTTCAAAAGGCGATCCATGAATTCATACATCCGCTGGCCACGCAGGGTCACTTTACAGCCGATTGGCATTCCTTCACGGAGTTTAAATGCCGAAATGGATTTCTTAGCCCTTGTGACAATTGGTTTTTGTCCCGTAATCTTCATTAAGTCTCCAACAGCCGAATCAATCGCTTTGGAGTTTTGAACCGCTTCTCCAACACCCATATTGAGTACAATCTTATCAATTTTGGGGATTTGCATGACATTAGCATAAGCAAACTTCTGCTGTAAGGCAGGAGCGATTTCGTTAAGGTATCTATCTTTCAGACGAGCCACTGGGGTCCCTCCTTTCGCGATTAGTGTTTATCCGGTAGATTAACGCCGCAATGTTTGCAGACGCGTGATTTTCCGTTTTCCGTCACTTTGAAACTGACACGAGTCACGGAATTACACTCTTGGCAAAATAACATAACGTTCGAGCTGGCCATAGGAGCTTCTTTCTCCACAATACCACCTTGAGGCATGCTTTGAGAAGGTTTTGTATGTCGTTTAATCATGTTTGCCTTCTCAACCACTACGCGACCTTTCTTGAGAATCACGTCGATAATTTTGCCTTTTTTACCGGCATCTTTACCGCTGATAACCATAACAAAGTCGCCTTTTTTGACATGTATATTCTTAGGTTGTACCTTATGCTTAGTAGCAGCCACTTTCTTCACCTCCATCTGTCATGGGGTCTTAGATAACTTCCGGTGCCAGGGAAATAATTTTCATGTAGTTGTCACGCAGCTCACGAGCTACTGGTCCAAAGATACGTGTCCCACGTGGACTTTTGTCATCTTTGATAAGAACCGCTGCGTTCTCACTAAAACGAATATAGGAACCGTCAATACGTTTGATTTCTTTCCTTGTTCGCACTATGACGGCCTTAACAACTTCCCCTTTTTTAACAACGCCCCCTGGCGTTGCTTGCTTAACAGAAGCAACAATAATATCGCCAATCGAAGCATACCGGCGCATTGAGCCGCCCAGTACTCGAATACACATTAACTCTTTAGCGCCTGAGTTGTCTCCAACTCTAACCCTAGTCTGTACCTGGATCATTCCTATTGACCCCCTTCCGAACTAAATATAATAGTTTTAGAGAGCAAGTGATTTCTGAGTGATCTCAACCACACGCCAACACTTATCTTTACTAATAGGGCGAGTTTCCATGATTGAGACAATGTCTCCTATATGAGCTTCATTGTTCTCATCATGAGCCTTATAGTTCTTAGTGCGAGTGAACGTCTTCTTATAAATAGGATGACGCTCAGTAATTTCAACAGCTACTACGACAGTTTTATCCATCTTGTCGCTGACTACTTTGCCAATTCGGACCTTGCGCTGGGCTCTTTCCACTCTAAAAAGCCTCCTTTCTCAACTTAGGCACGTTCAATTTGTAACTCGCGCTCACGGAGAATTGTTTTACCGCGGGCAATTCCTTTACGAACTTCACGAATTCTCATAGGATTGTCGAGTTGTCCCGTTGCCAATTGGAAACGCAAATTAAACAGTTCTGTTTTGAACTCGTCGATTTCCTTTAAAACTTCATCATTTGTTAGGTCGCGGAAATCCTTAGTTTTCATTTGCGCCACCTCCTTCTAGCTCTACACGGGAAAAAATTTTACATTTAATCGGAAGCTTATGCATTGCGAGTCTCAAAGCCTCACGAGCTGTTTCCTCAGCGACTCCGTCTAATTCAAACATTACGCGTCCTGGCTTAACAACAGCAACCCAATATTCCGGTGAACCTTTACCACTACCCATACGTGTTTCAGCAGGTTTTGCAGTAACTGGCTTATCCGGGAATATCTTAATCCAAACTTGACCACCCCGTTTAATATAACGAGTCATTGCAATACGAGCAGCCTCGATTTGACGGTTCGTAATCCAGCCACAATCCAATGCCACAAGACCGTATTCACCAAAAGTAATGGTGTTACCGCGTGTAGCTTTACCTGACATATGACCACGATGTTGTTTACGATGTTTCACTCTGGATGGGACTAACATCTAGTTTCCTCCTTCCACCTGAGCGACGACCTTTTTGGCAGGAAGTACCTCACCTTTATAAATCCAAACCTTGATACCAATCTTACCGTACGTAGTATTGGCTTCAGCGAACCCGTAGTCAATATCTGCGCGCAGTGTGTGAAGGGGTACTTTCCCTTCATGATACCATTCGGTTCGGGCAATTTCGGCTCCAGCCAAACGACCGCTGCATTGAATTTTAATACCTTGTGCGCCTGTCCGCATTGTCCGGCCAACAGTTTGCTTCATTGCCCGACGGAAGGACACCCGTTTTTCAAGTTGTAATGCAATATTTTCGGCTACCAGCGTGGCATCCATTTCGGGTTTCTTGATTTCTACAATGTTTACAGTCACTTGCTTTTTAGTGATGGCTTCGAGCTGTTTGCGCAAGTTCTCAACTTCTTGACCGCCACGGCCGATTACGATACCAGGCTTGGCAGCATGAACCGACACTTTAACACGACTAGCTGCTCGTTCAATCTCAACTTTAGGACATCCCGCTTGTTTGAGCTTATTTTTTACGAACGCACGGATCTTCAAATCCTCATGAAGAAGTTCCATGTAGTTTTTGTCTGCATACCATCGGCTTTCCCAGTCCCGGATAATTCCGATGCGGAGGCCTTTGGGATTAACCTTTTGACCCACAGTTTTAGCCCTCCTTCTTCTCGCCCACAACCACAGTAATGTGACTCGTCCGTTTCCGGATTTGGTCCGCACGTCCCATGGCCCGAGGCTTGATGCGTTTTAAGGTCGGTCCTTGATCCACACATATTTCAGTAATAATCAGATCATCAACATTCATATCATAGTTGTGTCCTGCATTAGCGACTGCTGACTTCAACACCTTCGCCACATCATCCGTGGACCCATTAGGTGTAAATTGAAGAATAGCGAACGCATCACTGACATTTTTGCCACGAATCAAATTAACGACCTGGCGCACCTTGCGAGGAGAGATACGTACATATTTTGCCACTGCCTTTGCTTGCATATGCCTTTAGCCTCCTCTCGAATTAACGTAAGCCGCTGGATTTTTCGCTTCCAGCATGGCCCTTATAGGTGCGAGTTGGCGAAAATTCGCCCAGTTTATGCCCAACCATGTCTTCGGTAACATAGACCGGCACGTGTTTTCGTCCATCGTGAACCGCAATGGTGAGTCCGACCATTTGCGGGAAAATTGTTGAGCGTCTGGACCACGTCTTAATGACGCGTTTTTCACCCGATTCGTTCATCGCTTCAACACGATCAAGCAAACGAGTTTCGACGAAAGGTCCTTTTTTAAGAGATCTGCTCATTTATGGGCCTCCTTTCGACTACTTACTGCGCCGTTTCACAATAAAGCGATTCGACGGATTTTTCTTTTTCCGAGTCTTAGCTCCAAGTGCTGGTTTACCCCAAGGAGTAACAGGGTTACGACCGATCGAGTTACGGCCTTCACCACCACCATGTGGATGGTCACAAGGATTCATAACGGAACCACGAACTGTTGGACGAATGCCCATCCAGCGTGATCTTCCCGCTTTACCGATATTAATGTTCTCGTGGTCTAAGTTACCAACTTGTCCAATGGTTGCACGGCATTCAATTCGAATCATACGCATTTCACCGGACGGAAGTCGTAAAGTTGCGTAAGAGCCTTCCTTCGCCATCAGTTGAGCAGAACCGCCAGCACTACGCACCATTTGCGCCCCTTTGCCAGGTTTCATCTCAATATTGTGTAGCAAGGTACCCACAGGAATATTTTGCAGTGGTAACGTGTTTCCAACTTTGATGTCGGCATCTGGGCCGGAAACTACCATTTGATCCACTTTTAGCCCATTAGGAGCTAAGATATAGGTTTTTAAGCCATCTTGATAGAACAATAAGGCTATATTGGCCGAACGGTTCGGATCATATTCGATGCTAGCTACACGAGCAGGAATACCATCTTTATTCCGTTTAAAGTCAATGACACGGTACATTTTTTTATGTCCGCCGCCTTGGTGACGAACACTCAATCGTCCATCGTTGTTCCGGCCTGCCTTTTTGGTCAAAGGCTTGACTAAGGAGCGTTCAGGCTCAGTTCTGGTGATTTCTTCAAACGTCGAAACAGTCATATTCCGACGACTTGGAGATGTCGGTTTAAATGATTTCAATGCCATGAATTTTCATTTTCCTCCTTTGCTTCAAGCTTTCTTACAGACCCGCGTAGTTATCAATCTTATCTCCAGCTTTAAGCGTAGCAATCGCTTTTTTGCGGTCAGATGTTTTTCCAAGATACTTGCCTACCCGTTTCTTTTTACCTTTTACACTGACTGTACGGAGTTCGACAACCGAAACCTTGAACATCTTTTCTACCGCTGCTTTGATTTCGATTTTGTTTGCAGCAGGATTTACCCAGAAGGTGTATTTATTTTCCTCGACAAGTCCAACAGACTTCTCAGAGATTACGGGACTTTTGAGGACATCTCGTGCGTCGCGCATTACGCTAACACCTCCTCTGTTTTTGTTACTGCAGCTTTGGTCATCACGAGCACATCATAATGTAGTATGTCATAAACATTCATCCCAGCAACATCAGTTGCCTTTACACCCACTATATTGCGAGCGGAACGAAGCACCGCCTCATCAACATCATCCATTACGATCATAGCTTTCTTGTCTGCATGAAGTGCCTTGAGCACTTTAACCATTTCACGAGTTTTTGCTTCACCCATGCTCAGAACATCCAGGACAATCAACTGTTGCTCCATAACTTTCGAAGAGAGTGCCGAGTGCAAAGCCAATCGGCGAACTTTTTTAGGTAATTTGAAGCCGTATTTACGTGGTTTAGGTGCGAATATAACACCGCCGCCTCTCCACAATGGAGAACGCGTACTACCAGAACGTGCACGTCCTGTACCTTTTTGACGCCATGGTTTTCGTCCACCTCCGCGCACTTCACCGCGTAACAAGGCGGATTGTGTGCCTCTCCTAGCTGATGCAAGTTGAGATACAACAGCAGAATGAAGAACGTGGACGTTTGGAGTTATTCCAAATACACTTTCGCTAAGTTCGATTTCTCCGACCGAAGCGCCTTGCATATTTAACACTTGAACTTTCGGCATTGCTTATTCCTCCTTTCTCAGTGTTACTTCGCCTTGACAGAAGGCTTCAGAATGAGCAACGATTTATTCGCTCCTGGGACAGATCCCCTGATCAAAATTAGGTTTTTATCCATATCAACCCGGACAACTTCCAGGTTTTGTACTGTTACACGTTCGCCACCCATACGTCCGGGCAGTTCACGACCTTTAAATACTCGAGCTGGGCCCTTCGCGCCAAGGGAACCTGAACGACGATGATACTTCGAACCGTGCGCCATTGGTCCACGACTAGCGTTATGACGCTTAATCATTCCAGCGAAGCCCTTACCCTTTGATGTCCCAACGACATCAATCTTGTCGCCAACTGTAAACAGATCCACTAATACTTCTTGGCCGATTTCATAGCTATCGACGTCATTAACTTTAAACTCACGAACATACCGCATCGGTTTAAGCGATGCTTTCTGGAAATGTCCTTTTCGCGGCTTATTACTTAAGCCATCGCGAAGCATTGAGAAGCCAAGTTGAATAGCGTTGTAGCCATCAGTCGCTACAGTTTTCTTCTGCACAACTGGACATGGGCCTGCCTCGACGACTGTGACCGGGACTACACGCCCTTCTGCAGTGAAAATTTGAGTCATGCCGACCTTTTTCCCTAAAATTCCTTTTGACACGAATGCCACCTCCTGAACGCTTTGAAGTGCGCCAGATCTTTCTGGAGCACGAGAGCGTCGTTTTATTTATTTTTGTTAGTGACTTATCGGCAGCTACTCCACGCTACCGGGTGTTTCACGCAACAAACATAACGATAGTATATCACATGATGTGACGTTTGGCTACTCATAATAGTAACAAATTTACTACTTAGAGCTTGATTTCGATGTCGACGCCAGCTGGTAAGTCTAAACGCATCAGTGCATCCACCGTTTTAGGTGTAGGCTCGAGGATATCAATCAGTCGTTTATGAGTGCGCATTTCAAACTGTTCCCGAGAATCTTTATTGACGTGAGGAGAGCGTAGAATGGTGTATATGCTTTTCTCAGTCGGTAGAGGAATCGGTCCACTGACCTGCGCGCCTGTACGCTTTGCAGTTTCTACAATGCGTTCTGCTGATTGGTCAAGAGTTTTGTGATCAAATGCCTTAAGACGGATCCTGATTTTTTGGCTCATAACTAAATACCTACCTCCTCATAATTCCCGTTATACGGGTTAAAAACGTAAAAATTCCCTGGTTCAAGCGGAGTCACCTGGCCAGCAACCTTTTACGCCATAGCAGAAATCAGAAGTCCGATGCCGGTAGCCGGAAGAGTAAACTACACTCAATGAACCAGCGCACCATTATCCGACTTCTTCTGTAGAGGAGAAGAGTTTCTTCCCCTCTATCTAAATCCTCTAGAAGTGTTCAATTATGCATTAACTTTGGCAACAATTCCTGATCCAACAGTACGGCCACCCTCACGGATAGCAAAGCGAAGTCCTTCTTCCATAGCAATTGGAGTGATAAGTTCAACATCAATTGTTACACGGTCACCTGGCATAACCATTTCGGTGCCTTCTGGAAGAGTGATAACACCCGTAACATCCGTTGTACGGAAGTAGAATTGAGGGCGATAGTTGTGGAAAAATGGAGTATGACGTCCGCCCTCTTCTTTATTCAGGATATAAACCTCACCAGAGAACTTTGTATGAGGCTTAATAGATCCCGTCTTGGCCAGAACTTGTCCACGTTCGATATCTTTACGCTCAACACCACGAAGGAGCGCACCGATGTTATCACCCGCTTGAGCTTGATCCAAGAGTTTACGGAACATTTCTACACCAGTAACAACGGTTTTACGAGAAACATCAGTCAAACCAACGATTTCAACTTCGTCCCCTACTTTGACTCGTCCACGTTCAACACGACCTGTAGCAACAGTACCACGTCCGGTGATCGTGAATACATCCTCGATAGGCATCAAGAAAGGCTTATCAGTGTCGCGTTCAGGAGTCGGAATGTAGGAATCAACAGCATCCATCAAATTCCAAATCTTACCGCACCATTCGCAGTCACGTTGTCCGCAACCACATTGAAGAGCCTTAAGACCTGAACCTGGAACGATGGGAACATTGTCACCATCGAACTCATACATGCTTAAGAGTTCGCGAATTTCCATTTCAACGAGTTCTAGTAGCTCTGCATCATCAACCATATCTGATTTGTTGAGCCAAACTACAATGCTAGGAACACCAACTTGGCGAGCCAAGAGGATGTGTTCACGAGTTTGTGGCATAGGACCGTCTGCAGCGGAAACACAGAGGATCGCGCCGTCCATCTGAGCAGCACCAGTGATCATGTTTTTAACATAGTCAGCGTGGCCTGGGCAGTCAACGTGTGCATAGTGGCGGTTCTCGGTCTCATACTCAACGTGTGCAGTAGAAATGGTGATTCCACGCTCGCGCTCTTCTGGAGCTTTGTCGATTTGGTCAAATGCCGTTGCCACAGCACCACCAGTTTTTGAGAGTACAACGGTAATTGCAGCCGTTGTAGTAGTCTTACCATGGTCAACGTGGCCAATGGTTCCAACATTAACGTGTGGTTTTGTACGTTCATACTTTGCTTTTCCCATTTTTTTCACTCCTTTAAAATTAAGTCACTCTATAAATCAGTGAGATTTCGATGATCGAACTTCGAACCACGAACCTCGAACTCGCTTAAGATCCTTGGCGCTTGGCAATAATGCCATCTGCAATGCCCTTTGGTACTTCTTCATAGTGGTCAAATTGCATCACATAAACTCCACGCCCTTGTGTGGCTGACCGTAGATCGGTAGAATAGCCAAACATTTCGGACAGCGGTACAAATCCGCGGACAACCTGTGTATTTCCACGTGCTTCCATTCCTTCAATACGTCCACGGCGTGAGCTAATATCTCCAATAACATCACCCATGTATTCCTCAGGAACAGTTACTTCAACTTTCATCACTGGCTCAATAATTGCAGGGTCAGCCTTGAGGGCACCAGCTTTAAAAGCCATAGATCCAGCAATCTTAAATGCCATTTCTGAAGAGTCGACATCGTGATATGAACCATCATACACGGTAGCTCGAATGTCAAGTACTGGATAACCAGCAAGAATACCATTTTGTAAGGCTTCTTCAATACCGGCGCCGATCGGGTTGATGTATTCTCTTGGAATAACACCTCCGACCACTTTGTTAACAAACTCAAAACCGCTTCCGGGTTCAAGAGGAGTAAGTTCGACCCAACAGTGTCCGTATTGACCACGACCACCAGACTGGCGAACAAATTTCCCTTCGGATTTAACCGTACGTCGAATAGTTTCTTTATAAGCAACTTGCGGGCGTCCTACATCGCATTGGACTTTGAATTCTCGTTGTAAACGGTCAACAATAATTTCTAGATGCAGTTCACCCATACCAGCAATAATTGTCTGCCCCGTCTCCTGATCTGTATGCATTCTAAATGTCGGGTCCTCTTCTGCGAGTCGAGCGAGTGCTCCGCCCATTTTTTCTTGGTCGGCTTTCGTCTTAGGTTCGATTGCTACGTCGATAACTGGCTCTGGGAACACCATCTTTTCGAGAACGATTGGTGTCTTCTCATCACACAAGGTATCACCTGTAGTTGTATCTTTTAAACCCACGGCGGCAGCAATGTCACCAGAACGCACTTCTTGAATATCTTCACGGTGATTGGCGTGCATTTGAAGTATCCGACCAACGCGCTCACGCTTGCCTTTAGTCGAATTGTACACGTAAGAACCAGAAGCTAACACTCCAGAATAGACCCTGAAAAATGCCAATTTACCCACGAATGGGTCAGCCATGATCTTAAAGGCCAAGGCCGAGAAGGCTTCAGTATCAGAGGCTGTTCTATGGTCTTCCGCCCCGGTATCCGGATGTACCCCATTAATGGGTGGTACGTCCAAGGGAGAGGGCATGTAGTCGACAACTGCGTCGAGCAACGGCTGAACCCCTTTGTTCTTAAACGCAGACCCGCAAAGAACCGGAATAAATTTATTTCCGATTACTCCACGACGAATGCCGGCACGAATTTCCTGTTCGGAAATTTCTACACCTTCGAGATATTTCATCATGAGTTCTTCACTTGTTTCAGCGACTGCTTCAACCAGTTTCTCACGATACTCTTTGGCAAGTTCGACTAAATCTTCAGGAATGACATTGTGATCTTCCGTTGTGCCCAAATCATCCGTGTAGACTGTAGATGTCATCGTCACCAGATCCACAATCCCCTTGAAATTTTCTTCGCTGCCGATCGGCAACTGAAGCGGGATAGGGTTAGCACCCAATCTGTCAGCAATCATCGAAACGCCACGGAAAAAATCAGCACCCAAGCGATCCATCTTGTTAATAAAAGCAACACGTGGAACCTTGTATTTATCTGCTTGACGCCAAACAGTTTCAGATTGAGGTTCAACCCCGCCGACAGAACAGAACACAGCCACTGCTCCGTCGAGTACACGCAATGAGCGTTCAACTTCTACAGTAAAGTCCACGTGCCCTGGTGTGTCGATAATGTTAATACGATTACTCTTCCATTGGCAGGTTGTAGCAGCAGAAGTAATAGTGATACCGCGTTCTTGCTCCTGAACCATCCAGTCCATTGTTGCAGCACCATCATGAACTTCCCCAATTTTATGCACTCGTCCAGTGTAAAAGAGTATGCGTTCGGTGGTCGTTGTTTTCCCCGCGTCAATATGAGCCATAATCCCGATATTACGCGTATTTTCTAGTGAAAATTGCCTTGCCACTGTTATTCCCCCTTTCTGTCAAACTCAGTGTGCCTCAAACTACCATTTGTAATGCGCAAAAGCCTTATTAGCCTCGGCCATTTTGTGCATATCTTCTTTCTTTTTGACAGAACCACCAGTATTATTGGAGGCATCGAGCAATTCACCAGCAATCTTTTCTTGCATCGTTTTCTCGCCGCGCTTACGAGCCTGCGCAACAAGCCAACGCAGTGCAAGTGTCGAGCGACGATCTGCGCGAACTTCAATAGGAACTTGATAATTAGCCCCACCTACGCGGCGAGCTTTTACTTCGAGAACTGGCATAACGTTTTTCAAAGCAGTGCCAAAGACTTCAAGTGGGTCCTTACCAGACTTTTCCTGAATCATATTAAATGCGCTGTAGCAAATAGCCTCTGCCGTTCCCTTTTTACCATCTAACATAATCTGATTGATAAACTTCGTGACGGTTTGGTTCTTGTATATTGGATCAGGCAGAACTTCGCGTTTCGCAACATATCCTTTACGTGGCATAAATTTCCCTCCTTTGTATCCTATTTTAAATTGCTGTCTAGCTTAGGCCTTTTTCGGACGTTTTGCACCGTATTTCGAGCGTCCTTGTGCGCGCTTTTGAACAGCAGTTGTGTCCAAGGCACCACGAATGACGTGATAACGTACGCCTGGAAGGTCTTTAATACGACCACCACGGATTAAAACCACGGAGTGCTCTTGTAAGTTGTGTCCGATTCCTGGAATATAAGCCGTAACTTCAAGCGAATTACTTAAACGAACACGAGCTACTTTTCGGAGTGCGGAGTTAGGTTTTTTAGGGGTAGTGGTATAAACCCTTATACAAACTCCACGTTTTTGTGAGGATCCTCCTGACGGATATTGCTTGCGCTTTAGAGAGTTATAACCCCACTGTAATGCTGGAGCAGTTGACTTTTTCGCGGCTGAGGCACGTCCATTACGAATGAGTTGGTTAATCGTCGGCATGTCTCCACCTCCTTTCTGATCAGATCAATATACAAGGAATTGCTTGCAGCAGCATTTAGCAAGCAATTCCAAACTCTGCAATATGTGCGTATGAATTCTTAACGGGTCATTAGTCTTCCAATATGGCTGCTACTGCTGTACCTACTTCTATCCCACACGCTTTTCCCAGTTCCTTCATTGTCGGAACCTCAATGCACTCCACCTGATGGCTTATACACGATTCACGTATGGGACGAACTATATGCGTTTCAGCATCGTTCGCCATATATACACGCCGTACGAGCCCTTTTTCCAGGGCTCGTTGGGTTTGTTTAAACCCAACTGTTTTTTGTTTGGCGGTTTTGAAGGTTTCATCAAGCATCAAAATGCTTTCCCCCTTAATCACACTATTGTAGTTTAGCATTTGAGTACTAGAGTGTCAATAATTGTGTTTAAATTGTTTCTAGAGTTTTTATATTACGATACCTAGACATCCCTGTTCCGGCGGGGATTAGCTTCCCAATGATTACATTTTCTTTGAGGCCGAGTAGTGGATCGACTTTTCCTTTGATAGCCGCTTCCGTTAACACCCTCGTTGTTTCTTGGAACGAAGCCGCAGAGAGGAAAGAATCGGTTGCCAGGGAGGCTTTGGTGATTCCCAAAAGCACTGGGTGTGCTACTGCAGGCTCTCCACCTGCACCAATGGCCCGTATATTTTCTTCTTCAAATTGAAAGACATCAATGAGACCACCTGGGAGTAAAGTTGTATCTCCGGCATCATCGATTTTCACCTTACGTAACATTTGGCGTACCATGACCTCGATATGTTTATCATTGATATCCACCCCTTGAAGTCGATATACACGCTGAACTTCCCCTAAAAGATAGACCTGAACCCCTCGTTGACCTTTGACTTTTAGCATATCATGAGGATTAATACTTCCTTCTGTCAACTCATCGCCCGCTTCGACCATCTGGCCTTCTTTAACACTGAGTCGTGAGCCGTAAGGAATGGTATAGATGATATGCTCCTCATTTTCAGTCAGGAGATCCACTTCGCGTCGTCCTTTGACTTCACTGATTGATACCTTCCCAATCGCTTCTGAGATAATCGCTTGCCCTTTAGGTTTACGCGCTTCAAAAAGCTCTTCTACCCGCGGAAGACCTTGCGTAATGTCATCTCCTGCAACACCACCAGTATGGAACGTACGCATGGTGAGCTGAGTTCCAGGTTCTCCAATGGATTGAGCTGCGATAATTCCTACTGCTTCGCCCATTTCAACTGGTCGACCCGTTGCAAGGTTTCGGCCATAACACCTCTTGCAAACGCCATAGCGTGACTTACAGGTAAGAACCGAACGGATAATAGCAGACTCGAAATTTTTCGCAATATCAACGGCCTGTTCTTCTGTTATTTCAGTTTCAGGTGAAGCCAGTAATTCTCCTGTTTTGGGATGATGCAGCTCTTCAAGCACAAAGCGGCCAACGAGTCGATCTTCCAATGGCTCAATAATCTCTGGACCATCCTTAATATCTTCTACCATGATGCCATTCGGCGTTCCGCAGTCTTCTTCACGCACAATTACATCTTGAGATACATCAACCAAACGACGTGTCAGATAACCAGAGTCAGCAGTCCGTAAAGCTGTATCCGCAAGACCCTTCCGAGCGCCATGAGAGGAAATAAAGTATTCTAATACGGTTAGCCCTTCACGGAAATTAGCTTTAATTGGTAACTCGATGGTACGACCGGATGGATCTGCCATAAGTCCCCGCATCCCAGCTAATTGCCTCAGTTGTTGGATATTACCCCGAGCACCTGAAGTAGCCATCATATACACTGGGTTGAACTGATTAAGAGTATCCATTAACGCTTGGGTTACAGTTTTTGTTGCTTTAGCCCAAGTATCAATGACAAGGTTATATCTCTCTTCGTCCGTAATCAGACCACGCCGATATTGTTGCTCAGTTTTCGCAACTGCGGCATCAGCGTTGGCTAGAATCGTTGTCTTCTCTTCTGGAACCGTAATGTCCGTCAATCCAACAGTTATCCCTGCCCGTGTAGAGAATTTAAATCCTTGACTCTTTAATCCATCTAGTAAAGTAGCTGTGGCTTCATAACCACAAATTCGATACGCCTTAGCCACAATGTCCCCGAGGCCCTTTTTACCAACAACTTCGTTAAAATAACCGATTTCGGAAGGAATAACGGAATTGAAAATTAAACGGCCCACTGTTGTTTCTAGTAGTTTCCCGTCCCGGCGAACTTTAATCGTGGCTTGCAGGTGAACCTCTTTTGTATCATAGGCTAATACAGCCTCATCATAATCTTTGAATATTTTTCCTTCACCAAAGGCCCCCGGACGATCCATGGTCAAGTAGTAAGATCCTAAAACCATGTCCTGGGTTGGAGTGGCCACTGGCCGTCCATCTTTGGGGTTCAAGATATTGTGGGCAGACAACATCAGCAATCTTGCTTCAGACTGAGCCTCAGCAGACAATGGAACGTGTACCGCCATTTGGTCACCGTCAAAGTCCGCGTTATAAGCTGTACAAACTAGCGGATGAATCTGTAATGCACGGCCTTCGACCAGAATCGGTTCAAACGCCTGAATTCCCAAACGGTGAAGGGTAGGGGCTCTATTAAGAAGGACAGGATGTGCTGTAATAACCTCTTCAAGAACATCCCAAACCTCAGGACGCACCCGCTCAACCATACGTTTAGCACTTTTAATATTGTGGGCATGGCCCTCATTCACAAGCTTTTTCATTACAAAAGGCTTGAAAAGCTCTAAGGCCATTTCTTTAGGAAGACCACACTGGTGAAGTTTAAGATACGGTCCGACAACGATAACAGAACGACCGGAATAGTCTACGCGTTTTCCTAAGAGGTTTTGCCTAAAACGCCCTTGTTTCCCCTTTAACATATCACTTAGAGATTTAAGTGGGCGATTACCTGGACCAGTTACAGGACGTCCACGACGACCATTATCGATCAAGGCATCCACTGCTTCTTGAAGCATCCGCTTCTCATTGCGCACAATAATATCTGGAGCACCGAGGTCCAAAAGGCGCTTCAAACGATTGTTACGATTAATAACTCGACGATAGAGATCATTAAGGTCTGACGTTGCAAAGCGTCCGCCATCCAATTGGACCATTGGCCTCAGTTCGGGAGGGATTACTGGAACGGCATCCATAATCATCCACTCAGGACGGTTTCCAGAACTTTTAAATGCCTCAACAACTTCGAGGCGGCGGATAGCACGAATTTTCCGCTGTCCCGAAACTTCTTTTAACTCAACCCGTAGTTCGTCATTAAGTTTGTCTAAGTCCATCTCTTCGAGCAATTCTTTAACTGCTTCAGCTCCCATACTGGCCTTGAAACTGTCCCCGTATTTATCACGGTATTCTCTATACTCTGTTTCAGTTAAAAGTTGCTTTTTCATCAGAGATGTGTCGCCTGAGTCTGTCACAATATAAGAGACAAAATACAAGACTTTTTCCAACGAACGAGGAGACATATCTAAAAGCAAACCCATCCGGCTCGGAATCCCTTTAAAGTACCAAATGTGGGATACCGGAGCAGCGAGCACAATGTGTCCCATCCGTTCGCGTCGAACTTTGGAACGGGTCACTTCGACTCCACAACGGTCACAAACAATTCCTTTGTATCGAACACGTTTGTACTTTCCGCAGTGGCATTCCCAGTCCCGAGTCGGGCCAAAGATTTTTTCGCAAAATAAACCTTCTCGTTCCGGCTTTAAGGTCCGATAGTTTATGGTTTCAGGCTTCTTTACCTCTCCAAAAGACCACTCACGAATCATATCCGGAGAAGCTAAGCCAATACGCATACGGTCGAAGTTATTGACGTCTAGCAATCCTTATCGCTCCTTTCGTCCGGGGACTATTTGAGATCGCCAAGATCTATATCTTCTTCCTCAAGGACTTCCACATTTAATTCATCCAGCGGATCTTCTTCATCAACACCGAGTTCCTCTTCCTCATCCGTGCTGGCAACTATACGCGTCACCGGAGCTGGGAGTTCCTCATGAAGATCAATGCCGAGTTCCTTCGCAGTTTCTGTAATGTCCTCATCGGTATCATGAATCTCAATTTCCCGATCATCTGATGCTAAAAGTCGTACATCTAGTCCTAAACTTTGCATTTCTTTAATTAATACCTTAAAAGATTCTGGAATTCCTGGTTCAGGAATGTTTTCGCCTTTAACGATTGCTTCGTACGTCTTGACACGACCAACAACATCGTCCGATTTAACCGTTAATATCTCCTGTAAAGTATAAGCAGCTCCATAAGCTTCTAACGCCCAAACTTCCATTTCCCCAAAACGCTGACCACCGAACTGAGCTTTACCACCCAACGGCTGTTGAGTCACAAGAGAATATGGTCCTGTCGAACGTGCATGAATTTTATCGTCCACCAAATGGTGAAGTTTTAGAACATACATATATCCAACAGTGATCTTGCTGTCAAAGGGATCTCCGGTACGCCCATCATATAGTATCGTCTTTCCATCGCTGGAAAGGCCAGCTTTCGTCAACGTCTCAAAAATGTCATCTTCTGTGGCACCGTCAAAGACTGGAGTTGCAATACGAATCCCCAATGCCTTCGCTGCCCGACCTAGATGAGTTTCCAGAACCTGACCGATATTCATTCGAGAAGGAACGCCCAACGGATTTAGAACTATTTCAATCGGTGTTCCATCCGGCATAAACGGCATGTCCTCTTGACGCATGATCCGCGAAATAACCCCTTTATTTCCGTGGCGACCCGCAACCTTGTCTCCTACAGAAATCTTCCGCTTTTGGGCGATATAAACCCGAACGAGCTGATTAACACCTGGAGATAACTCATCTCCATTTTCGCGGGTAAATACCTTCACATCAACAATCTTCCCGGCTTCTCCATGTGGCACACGCAGGGAGGTATCACGCACCTCACGCGCCTTTTCTCCGAAGATCGCACGGAGTAAACGCTCCTCTGCTGTAAGCTCTGTTTCGCCTTTTGGCGTAACTTTTCCGACCAGGATGTCTCCTGGACGCACTTCAGCTCCAATACGGATAATCCCACGCTCATCAAGATCCTTTAAAACATCCTCTCCAACGTTAGGGATGTCACGAGTAATTTCTTCTGGACCAAGCTTTGTATCGCGCGCATCAGATTCATACTCTTCGATATGGATTGAAGTATAATAGTCCTCTCGAACGAGCTTTTCGCTAATGAGGATCGCATCCTCATAGTTATACCCTTCCCAAGTCATGAAGGCCACTAAGACGTTACGTCCTAAGGCAAGTTCTCCATGGTCAGTCGATGGACCATCCGCAATAATCTGGTTAGCTTCAACGATCTCCCCTTTGTTAACAATGGGGCGCTGGTTTATGCAGGTCCCTTGGTTCGAGCGAGAATATTTGAGCAGTTTATGTTTCTCGGTTGTTCCATCATCATGACGGACTATGATTTCATCAGCGGTCGACCTCTCAACAACCCCAGCCTGTTTGGTAATTGCACAAACACCCGAGTCCTTGGCTGTCTTGTACTCCATTCCTGTCCCGACGTAAGGCGAATCTGTACGTAAGAGGGGTACAGCCTGCCGCTGCATGTTAGAACCCATCAATGCTCGGTTCGCATCATCGTGTTCCAAGAACGGGATAAGAGCCGTTGCAATGGAGACCATTTGTTTTGGAGAAACGTCCATGTAATCGATGTGGTTTGGGGACACAAGAACAAAGTCTGGACCATGACGAGCCTCGATTTTATCTCCAAGGAACTTACCATTCTCATCAAGCGGAGCATTTGCCTGTGCTACGACAAATTGTTCTTCTTCGTCTGCGGTTAAGTAATGGATTTCATCCGTAACTTGACCATTTTCTTTATCCGCCATACGGTAAGGAGCTTCAATAAAGCCATAAGGATTAATACGTCCGTACGTCGCTAACGATCCAATCAAACCAATGTTGGGACCTTCTGGAGTCTCTACCGGACACATTCTTCCGTAGTGAGAAAAGTGAACGTCACGCACTTCAAAACCGGCACGTTCTCTGCTCAATCCTCCAGGTCCTAAGGCACTCAAACGACGCTTATGCGTTAACTCAGCCAAAGGATTTGTCTGATCCATAAACTGCGACAACTGACTGCTACCAAAGAACTCCTTGATTGCAGCTACAACAGGTCTGATATTGATTAAGACCTGAGGGGTGATCACTTCAACGTCTTGAATCGTCATACGCTCGCGCACTACGCGTTCCATACGGGACAATCCAATTCGGAATTGGTTTTGGAGAAGCTCTCCAACCGAACGTAACCTACGATTTCCCAAATGGTCGATGTCATCCTTATGTCCCTCACCATTCATCAAAGCGAGCATCCTTTGGACGGCTGCCACGATATCCCCACGAGTCAAATGCCGTACTTCCATCGGAATATCCAGACCCAATTTCTTATTGAGTTTATACCGACCTACTTTTGCCAGATCATAGCGTTTAGCATCAAAGAAAAGCGCCTCAAGTAATGATCGTGCACTGTCGACGGTAGGAGGTTCACCTGGTCTTAACCGTTTGTAAATTTCAACCAAAGCTTCTTCAGTTGACTCTGAGTTGTCTCTTTCTAAGGTAGCGCGAATATATTCATTATCATTAAACAATTCCAAAATCTGGCCATTGCTTGCATAACCCAGGGCACGAATAAGTACGGTGCCTGGTAGTTTTCGAGTTCGGTCAACTCTCACATGGATGTTATCATTAACATCTGTTTCAAATTCCAACCATGCACCACGATTTGGAATTACTGTAGCTCCAAACAGCTTCTTGCCGCTCGCATCAATTTGTTCAGCATAATACACTCCTGGGGAACGTACAAGTTGGCTGACGATGACACGTTCGGCCCCGTTAATAATAAACGTACCTTTGTCTGTCATCAACGGGAAATCCCCCATAAAGACTTCCTGTTCTTTCACTTCCCCAGTTTCTTTGTTTATCAGGCGGACCTTTACTCGTAAAGGCGCTGCATACGTGACATCGCGTTCCTTACACTCTTCGACCTGATATTTAGCATCTCCTAGGCTGTAGTCAATAAATTCCAAAACTAGATTGCCTGTGAAGTCCTGAATGGGTGATATATCGCGAAACATATCGCGCAACCCTTCATCAAGAAACCAACGATAGGAGTTCTGCTGAATTTCGATTAAATTTGGCATGTCGAGGACTTCCCGGATCCTGGAGTAACTCCAGCGTTCCCGCGTCCCAACCTTAACAGGATAGAACATTTACGTTTCACCCCTCAGTGCGATTTCCTCTCATTGAGGTATTATATATTGACATAGACAGCCAAAAGCAAGGCCTTTAAAAAAACCTCGCTTCACTGTTTATGGTGTTCTTTCAGCATGCATCATGCGTTAATCTCAAGATATATCTCCTTATTTTCCAATGCTTGTGAACCTTTACCATACTCTGGGCATTTTAAGTAATAAATCCCAGTCACCCATAGTAACATTTATAGATTATAGCAAGTTGACGTTACTATGTCAAGTAAAAATGTACTTTCTTGCTACCAAAGCGCGAAATTCTACCATCAAACTTTTAGAAAAGAAACCACATTTTGTGTACCAGTTGGTTGATTCCTATGTGATTATCTGGATAATAAAGAAGGTACCCTCCTCGAGAGAGTACCTTCTTTATTTAACTAGCCCTTATTTAACTTCGACGGTTGCACCGGCTTCAGTTAATTTAGCTTTCAAAGCTTCTGCATCGTCTTTGGAAACTTTCTCTTTGACTGCTTTAGGAGCATTGTCTACAAGATCTTTAGCTTCTTTCAGACCTAAGCCTGTTACTTCACGGACAACTTTGATGACGTTGATTTTAGAAGCTCCGCAATTGGTGAGGATAACATCGAATTCTGTTTTTTCTTCTACTTCTTCAGCAGCAGCAGCACCACCAGCAGCTACAACAGCTACGGGAGCAGCAGCACTTACACCAAATTCTTCTTCAAAAGCTTTCACGAGTTCGGATAATTCGAGGACAGTTAAACCTTTAACGGATTCAAGAATTTCATTGACTTTAGACATTTTTATTTCCTCCTTAAATATAGAAGCTATTTGCTTTTAGTTGATCATTAAATTATTGAGCCGCCTTGAGTTTACGCACTTCTTCTAATGCATATCCCATTTTGCGGATCGGTCCTTGAAGAACATTGACCATTCCAACAAGTGGAGCCTGCATACCGCGCACGACCATAGTAAGTAGGACTTCGCGTGAAGGCAGATCCGCTAGAGCTTTAACACCCTCTGGACCAATAACTTTTCCTTCTAGGACTCCGGCTTTAATCTTGAATGTCTTAAGCTTATTGACCTTCGCAAACTCCATCAAGATTTTTGCAGGAGCAACTGGATCAGCGCTGAAGGCCACTGCAGTCGGTCCTTCGAGGTATGAATCAAGACCTTCTACCCCTAGTTCATTGGCAGCTCGGCGCACAAGGGTGTTTTTCAATACCTTGTACTCCACTCCAGCTTGACGCAATTGAGCACGCAGTTGAGTCACCTGAGCCACTGTTAAACCGCGATAGTCGGCTAAAACGATCCCCGAGGATTTTTGCATCTTTTCCTTGATTTCTGAGACAACCTGACTTTTTTCTTCGATATTGGGCATTCTGTTTACCTCCTTCCTTCAGATAAATCCAGCAAAAAACCTCTGCATATGCAGAGGTTAAGAATGCCAAATTAGTATCTATCGGCGTATCTTCCAACCTCGGCAGGGCATTAAGCCTTTCGGCTCCTGCTTTCTACAGTGGACATCATTCAATTCTTAGTAAGTGTATCCCATTTAAGCGATACTGTCAAGAGTATTAATTTCTAATTAGAGGGCTTTCGCAGGGTTGATGCGTACGCCAGGACTCATAGTTGAGCACACTGTGACACTTCGCATGTACTGACCCTTTGCAGCAGCAGGCTTAGCCTTAAGCAAAGTCTCCGCTAACGCACGATAGTTCTCCAATAATTGATCTGCACTAAATGATGCCTTACCGATTGGTGCATGTATGATACCCGACTTCTCAGCACGGTACTCAATCTTACCAGCCTTGATTTCTTTGATCGCACGAGTAACATCAGGAGTAACCGTCCCAGTTTTCGGGTTCGGCATCAATCCCTTAGGTCCCAATACACGGCCCAACTTACCGACTAACCCCATCATATCTGGTGTGGCAACGACAACTTCAAAACCGAACCAGCCTTGCTCTATCTTTGCAATCATATCTTCTGCACCGACAAAGTCAGCGCCAGCTAGTTCTGCTTCTTTGGCCTTATCCCCTTTAGCAAAGACCAGGACCGAGCGAGTATTGCCCGTACCATTCGGGAGCACAAGCGCGCCACGAATCTGTTGGTCCGCATGACGGGTGTCAATGCCTAATTTAAAAGCAACTTCTACAGTTTCATCAAACTTTGCTTTTGCGTTGGTTTTTACAATTGCCAATGCCTCTGTGGGCTCATATAGTGCGTTGCGATCAAACGATTTTACAATCTCTTGATACTTTTTACCGACCTTAGCCATTCTTTAACCTCCTTGTGGTAATGCGGGCTTTGCCCTCCCACAACTATTTTTTATCCTTCGACGATGTCGATGCCCATGCTCCGAGCTGTTCCTTCAATCATTCGCATTGCCGCTTCGATACTCGCTGCATTCAGATCCTTCATCTTGATGTCCGCGATTTCGCGCACTTTCGATTTGGGGACACTGGCAACCTTTTTACGATTTGGCTCTGCAGAACCCGAATTGATGTTGGCCATCTTTTTAAGAAGTACTGCAGCCGGTGGGGTTTTGGTAATAAAGGTGAAGGAGCGATCTTCATAGACGGTAATCTCAACTGGAATAATAAGCCCCGCTTGGTCCTTGGTGCGCTCATTGTATTCTTTGCAGAAGGCCATAATATTAACCCCATGCTGACCAAGAGCTGGACCAACTGGAGGTGCCGGTGTAGCCTTTCCCGCGGTGATTGCTAACTTTACCAACCCAATTACTTTTTTTGCCATTGTTATTACACCTCCTTATTAGGATAAACTTCAACTTTAATCGAGTTTTTGAACCTGTGAAAACTCCAATTCAACAGGGGTTTCTCTCCCAAACATAGATACCTCAACACGTAGTTTACCTTTGTCTGCGAGAATCTCCCGAACCACTCCAACAAAGTCCTTAAACGGACCGGCAGTGACCTGGACACTCTGATCAATTTCAAAATCAACCCGAGTGTGAATCTCATCCAGCCCCATTTGTTGAAGAATCTTAACAACTTCACTGTCGAGTAACGGTATTGGTTTCGTTCCAGTGCCTACAAATCCTGTAACGCCTGGGGTGTTACGCACAACGTACCACGAATCATCAGTTAATTCCATTTCGACAAGTACGTAGCCCGGATACACCTTACGTTTAGTGATCTTCTGCTTCCCGTTCTTAAACTCAATCTCGTCTTCCATCGGAACAAGTACGCGGAAAATCTTTTCCTCCATGTTCATGGATTCGACTCGTTTTTCAAGATTCATTTTCACTTTGTTCTCATAGCCAGAATATGTGTGGATAACAAACCAGTCTTTTGCCATTTCTCATGGACCTCCTCAGGCACTGCCACAGAAACTATAGGTTAAGGCACTAACTTGCTCAAGGCCGCACTTAAGCCGCTATCAACAACCCACATAAGTATAGATACAATCGCCACCGCAAAAAACACAACTCCTGTGTAGGTAAGCAACTGTCTACGGCTTGGCCAATGAACCTTCTTTAATTCGCTCAAAACCCCACGGAAATAATCCGCCGCTTTTTCTGCCTGTCGCTGAGTATTGGCCGGTTTTTTCAACGCGCCCATCACTTCACTTCCTTAAACGACATCGATGCCATCGACACTGTGACAACGCTTCCTGGCGTACAGTCTAAACCATTACAAAAAAAAATTACTTTGTTTCCTTATGGAGAGTATGGGTTTTGCAAAACTTGCAGAACTTCTGAGCTTCCAAGCGATCAGGATTGTTTTTCTTATTCTTGATCGTAGCATAGTTACGGTGCTTGCAATCCGTACACGCTAAAATAATGCCAACACGCATTCACGAACACCTCCCGGGCAACGGTAGGACGCTGTATTTTATCCATTACTCATAATACTTTATCACAAGATATTTTCTCTGTCAAGAATAAAATCTTATAATAAAAAAGACAGCCATGCTGTCTGATATAACTTGGTTGCGGGAGCCGGATTTGAACCGACGACCTTCGGGTTATGAGCCCGACGAGCTACCGCTGCTCCATCCCGCGGCGTCAAAATGATTTAGTTGCCCAAAATCTCTTTATGCACTATTACAAAATCAATATGCACTTTTTAGGCAGTGATTGAGATTTTCATCTACAATCTTAAGTTAAAATGGAGCCGGCGATGGGACTCGAACCCGCAACCTGCTGATTACAAATCAGCTGCTCTACCAATTGAGCTACGTCGGCATCATATCCGTACCTCGATTGTAACTTGCCTTTAAAGACTCGTTACTGCCGGGCACTTATGTAGTCTACCATTTCTTCTTTTGAAATGCAAGTTTTTTATCTATGAATTTCCATGTAAAATTATCCATCTCTCCGTTCCAGGTAACGCTCAAGCTTCCTTTTCACCCTCTGCAACGCATTATCAATCGATTTTACATGTCTCCTCAAGTCAACTGCAATCTCTTGATAGGACTTACCTTCCAAGTAAGACATCAGTACTTTCCACTCCAAGGAACTGAGGATTTCGCCCATTTTTTCTTCAATGTCGTCAAATTCTTCTCGACTAATAATAAGTTCTTCGGGGTCGGTTATTCGGGTCCCTGAAATAACATCGAGCAACGTTCGATCAGAATCTTCATCATAGATGGGCTTATTAAGAGAAACATACGAGTTAAGCGGAATATGTTTCTGGCGGGTCGCCGTTTTGATCGCCGTAATAATCTGGCGCGTAATACATAATTCTGCAAAAGCTCGAAAGGAAGAGAGTTTGTCTCCGCGAAAATCCCGAATTGCCTTGTAGAGCCCGATCATACCCTCTTGAATAATATCTTCACGATCTGCTCCAATAAGAAAGTAAGAACGTGCTTTGGCCCTAACGAAGTTCTTATATTTGTTAATCAAGTATTCTAGTGCAGCAGCGTCGCCTTCCTTGGCAAGCTCAACCACCTCTTCATCTACAATTATGTCGATGATTTCGCACTCTGGTAGTTCTGGTTGGGCTTGAAGAGTCAAGTTGATCCCCCCTACAATGTCGTCATGAAGAAGACGCAATCTCGCCTAGCCCTTGTCCACGAGAACATTCTCATTATACTCGACCCTAAAGAAAAGCGTCAAGGCGAAGTTTTGGTTGTTCTGTCGCTATTCGCAAAGTTCGAAGCTCGAAGTACTAGGCACAAGGTTCGAAGTTGTACGAAAGCTAAGCTTTTGGAAATTATAAAATACGAGTTTTAAGGCTCAAGGTCTTAATCGTGCTTCGTGCCTCGCACCTCGCACCTCGTACTTGTTCTCTGCCTAAGAACTTCGTAAAGCATCACAGACCCTGCAACGCTGGCGTTTAACGAACTGACCTTGCCCCTCATCGGTAAGCTTACTATTTCATCACAAGTTTCTCTGAGTAACCGACTTATCCCCTTTCCTTCGCTGCCAATGACAATGACTCTTGGGCCAGTGAGATCTGCTTGAAAGGCTTCCTTTCCGCCCGCTTCAGCTCCGGACACCCAACAACCCTTTTTTTTCAGTTCTTGTAATGTTTGGACTAAATTGCCTACACGTGCCACTGCTACATGTTCAACAGCCCCAGCGGATGTTTTGGCGACAGTGCCCGTTAAGGTAACACTACGCCGTTTCGGAATAATGACCCCATGAGCCCCAACAGCGTCCACAGTCCTCAGTAATGCCCCCAGATTATGGGGGTCTTCGATCTCGTCGAGCATCAAGATAAATGGATCCTCTTGCCGTTCCTCTGCTACGGCAAGAATGTCCTCTAGACTGGCATACTCCCTCGCGGCAACATAAGCAAGCATCCCTTGGTGCCGCTCTCGATTCGTCAACCGATCGAGGGTCTGACGATCCACGAATTGATAAGGAATACTCCGTTCATGCAACATTGAGAGAATATCCTGGTTCCGCCCACTACTCGGTCCTTCCTGTAGAAAAAGGACTTTATTCACTGGCTTTCCGCTTTTCAGAAGTTCTAAAACGGGATTCTTCCCGTAAACCATTTCATCGTTCATAGAGTTCACGTCTTCTTTCCTTCAAGGGTTTTTAATCTTCCACAACTATAAGTACCTTGGTGACAGACACCCTGTGTCATACAGGTCGGCCCTGATCCGCTAAAAAGATTAGGTGCTACACCCCTTACCAACTCCAACATCTTTTCCGCCAAGATCCGGATCTCCCATTGAGCCCTCAAACAGGTCCGATGTTCAAAAAAATTTAACAAAGATCGAGCATTAAACGTTGCCATTAATGAAGTTGTGCAGGCATTCGGTAGGACATAACGGGCATCCTCAGCAGGTACACAGTTCAATAGCTCCTGATAGTCCTCCTGTAGACGAGCCATAACCGCTTCAAAACGTTCTAAAGCCAGAGGATCTTTCATCACACTTAGAGGAGTGACGTACTCAAACCCTTTTTCTTTGACATAGCGTTGTGAGCGCTGAGAATAACTCGCTATTCTATGACGCACGAGCTGATGGGATAAAGCCCTTGAGACCCCATCGATGGAAAACTGAAAGCTCACATGCTCGAAAGGAGAAAGATGGCCCATCGCACGCAATTTGCAGACAAAGCTCGCCACCGTTTCATCCTCTAACCGTTCCAAGAGATCGGTTACCGGGTCTGCTGAATAGCACAAGCGGGCAGCTGCTGCTACTACTTTTTCAGGATCAGGTGTGTGCTGAATAAGACCCACTCGCATTATTTATCTCCCCCTTCTCCTTCAGTTGCTCCGTATCCGCCTGGTTTATCGGTCCTACTTGTAGCATGCCGTCAACTTTATTGAACGCCCATTGCATGCGTTCTTTTTGTCCATTTAAGTGCCAATATCCCACTAAGCTTTCAAACGCTGTGGCATGACGGTAGGTCACGACATCGACATTCTTAGGATGCCCGCCTTTAGCATTTCGTCCGCGCAGCACGACACTGTGTTCAACTTCGTCGAGTTCTGGCAAAAGGACGTGTAAGATCTGAGCTTGAGTACTAGCACGAACATAACTTATGGCTTGTTTATGAAGTTCCTTGACCTTTTCATGCCCCATCTCTAGCAAATGTGTCCGAACCCAAAGTTCATAGACTCCATCCCCCAAATAAGCTAAGGCTAAGGCATTCATTTCCTGCCAATTTCGCATAAAGTCACCTTTCAATTACTTTTTAATTTGCCATCTCGCGCCTTGCGGGGTATCTTCGATGATGATCCCAGTATCTTTAAACGCATCCCGAATAAAATCTGACATTTCCCAGTCTTTCTTCAATCGGGACCGAGCACGAATCTGTAAAACGACCTCCATTACCTGCGCAAGAATCTCATCCTGTTCGACAGAGACTTGAGCTGGATGAAGCAAGTCAAACCCGAGCACCCCTCCAAGTTCCACCAACGTTTTTTGGGCTTCTGCCAACCCTTCTGAATAGGCCGGATTTTCCTGAACATACCCATTCATCGTTTTGGCTAATTCAAAGAGCGATGCATAGGCTAGTGCTGAATTGAAATCATCATCCATAGCCTTTTCAAACGCTTCACGTGCTTCTTTTGCAGCCTTAACTAATCCCGCTTCAATCCGCTCGTTTTTTGAGGAACCTTTTCTATCCATAGCCTGCTGGGCTAAACGGATACTGGTTTGTAACCGTTCCAATCCTTTTTGAGCCATGACCAGATTTTGCTCATTGAAATCCAATGGGCTACGATAATGAGTTCCTAGTAAGTAAAAGCGAATCACTTCACCAGGAGAATTCTCGAGTAACTCTCGGATTGTAAAGAAATTGCCCAAGGACTTCGACATCTTTTCTTGATTAATCGTAAGAAATGCATTGTGCATCCAATACCGAGCAAACATCTCCCCCTTTAAATACCCTTCCGTTTGGGCTATTTCATTTTCATGATGGGGGAACACAAGATCTCCACCCCCACCGTGAATATCAAATCCTGCGCCTAGATATTTCAACGACATGGCTGTGCACTCAATGTGCCAACCTGGACGTCCTAAGCCCCACGGACTTTCCCAGGCTGGTTCACCGGGCTTTGCCTTTTTCCACAAAGCAAAATCCATGGGAAAATGCTTACGTTCGTCCACCTCTACCCTTGCACCAGCCTTCATATCGTCTAAGGTTCTGCCAGATAGCTTCCCATAGTTAGGAAAGTGATCCACCGCAAAGTAAACATCTCCATCCACTTCGTACCCTAATCCCGAATTTATAAGCCCCTCAATAATCTCGATCATTTCAGAAATATGCTCTGTAGCCTTTGGGTGTATAGTCGCAGGAAGGAGGTTTAGGGCTTTAGCGTCTTTGAAATATTCCTCGATATATTTTTGTCCTAAAGCTAGGGGGTCCATCCCTTCTGTTTGCCCTCGTTGAATGATTTTATCATCAACATCGGTGAAATTTTGTACATACCGAACATCGTACCCTTTGTACATGAAGTAGCGTCTAATCATATCAAACACGACAAACATCCGGGCATTACCCGCATGAAAATAGTTATAGGTCGTTGGACCGCACACGTACATCGCAACTTTCCCGTTCTCCCTTGGGTGGAACTCCTCTTTTTGACGTGTCATGGTGTTGTATAATTTCAAAGACATTGTATCGACTCTCCTCATCGTTTAGACGTTCTTCCAAATATTCCACGCGCTGCATTAAACACTTGAGCATTTCATTCACTGGATCTGGAAGTTCATCATGCCTTAAATCAGGGTCCTTGATCGGAACACCGTTATGAAGAACAATCCGACCCGGGATTCCTACTACCGTTGTGTCGCTGGGGACAACTTTATTGACAACAGACCCTGCTCCTATTTTTACATTATCCCCAACTTTGAAGGAACCTAAAACTTTAGCGCCCGCCCCAATCACCACGTTATTTCCGATCGTCGGGTGCCTCTTGCCTTTCTCTTTGCCCGTTCCGCCTAACGTAACCCCCTGATATAACGTTACATTATCACCGACCTCCGCTGTTTCGCCAATGACTACACCACTACCATGATCAATAAAGAAACCTTGCCCGATCTTAGCGCCCGGGTGGATTTCAATCCCAGTGAGAAATCGAGAGAGCTGAGAGATCATACGCGGCAAGAGTACTAATTTATGTTGATACAGCCAATGGGCCATTCGATGAAAAATCACAGCATGAAAACCAGCGTAACAAAATATGACCTCCCAGATACTTTTTGCTGCAGGATCTCGTTCAAAAATTACGCGAATATCTCGACTGACCTGTCGAAACATCTTACCTTCACCCTTTCTCTTTAGAATTGCCCAGAAATCCACAAAATGAACGCAAAAAAGCGGAACTCTTCGTCCAGAGACGAAAGGTTCCGCGGTCCCACTCTGATTGAACGGACATGCCGTTCCAACTTGTAACTTTAACGCAGTCATTACGGATGGACATACTCTAATATTTCTGCCCATCAACTCAGAGACGCACTTCCAAAGGTTCCTTGCCAATGGCTTTCACTACCCCATCTTCGCTCGTCGCAATTCCTCTTTGTACTCTTTCTCATCATCGTCAAAATGTCTATTTTATTGTTTACATTCACTTACCAAATTCCGCTAACGTGCTCTCTTTGCAATAGTTGTTTCTGCAGTAAAGTCCAAAAACGAGTGCAATTTGTCCTTATTATAGGGTAATTATAGGGTAGTCTCCAACCTCTGTCAATCCAAAATAGGTCTGCTAGCTTACCCTAAATAGCGTTTCTCTGTAACCTCAAGTCGTTTTAAAACATTCTCTCGTCCCAACAAGGGGATGATGTCATAAAGTTCTGGTCCATGCATCTGCCCTGTTAAAGCCACTCGTACCGGCATGTACACGAATTTCCCTCCGAGCTTTAGCTCTTTCGTCATTTGCTTTAAGAGGACCTTAACCTCAGCTTCAGAAAGCGATTCGACTGCCTGTAACTTTTCCTTGAATAATCCAAAGACGGTTGGCACTTGTTCTCCACGCAGCACTTCCAGAGCTTCCCCTTCTGGTTCCATTGGCACATCCCCGTGGAAATAATGCACAAAGTCCTTTACTTCTGCCATATAAGCTATTTTCTCAGAAATCGCTTTCACAACCCCAATAAGCCATTGCTGTTGTTCCGGGGACTGCTCTCCTTGAGGAAGAATACCTATCTCCTGCACATGGGGCAATGCAAGTTCAGCCAATCGTTCAGGAGCAGCTTTTTTAAGGTAATGCGCGTTCATGTAATTCAGCTTCTGAAGATCGAAAACCGCGGGGCTCTTGGACACACGATCCAGCGAAAAGGCTTCTGTCAATTCATCCAGAGTATAAAACTCTTCTTCTCCAGACGGCGCCCACCCGAGCAGAGCAATGAAGTTGGCGATGGCTTCTGGGAGATACCCTTTTTTCTGATAGTCCATAACCGCTGTATCCCCGTCCCGCTTGCTCATTTTCCCTCCTTCGGTATTAAGAATGAGCGAAATATGGGCAAATTCAGGAGTGGGCAACCCTAAGGCTTGGTAAATCAGGACCTGACGCGGTGTATTGGAGAGATGCTCTTCCCCACGAATAACATGGGTAATGTTCATAGTCGTATCATCGATAACCACTGCAAAATTATAGGTGGGAATCCCATCTGATTTAACGATGACATAATCCCCAATTCCATTACTATCAAAAACAACATCCCCACGAACATGATCCATTATATGTATCGCTTGCCCTTCTGGCACACGAAAGCGCACAACAGGCTTACGCCCTTCCTTCTCCAAAACGGCACGTTGTTCAGACGTTAACGTACGACATTTACCCAGATAACGAGGAGTTTCACCCTTGGCACTCAAGGCCTGCCTTTCTTGTTCCAGCTCTTCCTCTGTACAGTAGCAATAGTAAGCATGTCCACTATCCACAAGCTTCTCGGTATACTCTCTGTAAAGTGCCAGGCGATCCGTTTGACGATAAGGACCATGCTCGCCGCCAACCTCGATCCCCTCATTCCATTGGATATTTAGCCAACGTAATGATTCCAAAATATTATGCTCGGATTCTCGACTGGAACGTTCTAAATCAGTGTCCTCACTTCGAACAATAAAGGTTCCCTTGTTTTTACAAGCCCATAAATAATTAAACAACGCGGATCTTGCCCCTCCGATGTGAAGTGGACCTGTCGGACTGGGTGCAAATCGAACGCGAATTTCCATAAATCATCCTCCAACCTTTTCTAAATTAACGATCGCCTGGGCAGCAATTCCCTCGCCCCGACCTTCAAACCCCAAGCGTTCAGTTGTTGTCGCTTTCACTGACACACACAATTCATCAATACTCATCGCTTGGGCAAGATTAGAGCGTATCTTTGAGATAAACGGGGCTATTTTCGGGCGCTCTGCCACAATAATGCTATCAATATTTCCAATTTTATACCCATGCGCTTCGATGAGCTTCATGACCCACTCTAATAAAGCAAGACTTGAAATCCCTCGGTAACGTGGATCATGATCCGGAAAATGATGGCCAATATCCCCTAAAGCCAAGGCCCCCAAGAGAGCATCCATTATCGCGTGGATCAGAACATCTGCATCCGAGTGTCCTAGTAAACCACGCTCGTAGGGGATTTCCACCCCTCCTAGAATCAGCGGTCGATCCTCAACCAAGGCGTGTACATCATACCCTATTCCAACTTTAATAATCAATCACTCCTTTGCTAGGCGAGAGATTCGAATTCCAAAGTAGTATTTCATGAACAAAAGCTTCGCTACAGCCTCTGAGCAAGAATCCGTTCAGCTAACCATAAATCCTCGGGCGTAGTCACTTTGATATTCTCCTGTGACCCCTCTACCATCTGCACGGGATACCCCATCCATTCTAGCAAAGATGCATCATCCGTACCATAGTGACCCGCAGATGCAGCTCGGGAATGTGCTTCTTCCAATATCTCACGATCAAAGATTTGAGGAGTCTGTACAGCCCGTAAACGTTCACGTGGCAAGGTCTCTGTCACTTTACTGAACGAATCAATCCGCTTTATAGTATCCTTGAGCTGGATTCCCATAATCGCCGAGGGGAAACCTTCCGAATCTTCCAGAAAGCGGTGGAATTCCTGTAATGTCAAAAGGGGCCTCGCCCCATCATGAACCACTACCCGTCGAATAGTGGTACTTAAAGCTTGAACCCCTGAGTGAACAGAGTCTTGACGTTGCAATCCACCAATGCAAATGGCTACAACTTTGTTGAACTTGTGGTGATGCACAAGTTTTTCGATAACCGTAACATCACCTTCAGCCCCTACGATAACAATTTCAGAAACCTTGCTGGACTCTTCAAAAAGCCGAACCGTGTGAACCAAGATAGGCTCCCCCATTAAAGCTAGAAATTGCTTGTTGTATCCGGCCCCCATCCGTTTGCCTTGACCAGCTGCAGGAATTACAATTCCTATCTTAGCCAATCGCATTCACCTCATCAGATGGACGAAGACCCATCGACTTTTTTTCCAAAGGAATTTTTGGCTTTGCAAAAATCATTCGGCCAGCAGCCGTTTGCAGAACACTCGTCACCAAAACGGTGACATGCTGTCCCATATAGCGTCGTCCCGTATCCACAACAATCATCGTTCCATCATCAAGATAGGCTACACCTTGTCCAGGTTCCTTGCCGTCCTTCATTACTTGAACTAACATTTCTTCACCTGGTAAAACAATCGGTTTAAGGGCATTGGCTAATTCGTTAATGTTAAGTACCTTAACCCCTTGCAATTCAGCCACTTTATTGAGGTTATAATCATTGGTTAGAAGAGGCGAGCCCAATACTTGCCCCAAACGCACCAGTTTACTGTCGACTTCATTGACATCTTCAAAGTCCTGTTCATGAATATGAACTTTGATCGCCGTTTCTTTAGAAATTTGATTAAGTATATCCAGGCCTCTACGCCCGCGATTTCGTTTAAGCAAGTCCGAAGAATCCGCGATATGGCGAAGCTCCTCAAGCACGAAACTTGGAATTAGCAATACTCCTTCAACAAAGCCTGTTTTAACAATGTCAGCAATACGCCCATCAATAATCACGCTCGTGTCAAGTATTTTATAATTCACTGGCTCGGGAGAACGACTAACCTTACCTTCCTTTTGTTTGTCTGCTTTATCCGCTTTGTCCCCTCTGTCACGAAATTTAGGAAGAAAATTAAGAAATCCCAGCACATCCTCTTTTCGCTTCATTCCAATCGTTAAACCTAGGTAACCCAAGAAGAGACTTAGCAGCACCGCCAATAGTGGTCCAAGAAACGGAATGCTAATAAATGAATTACTGAATAAACTTGAAATAATAAGTCCGATAATTCCCCCAACGGCCCCACTCATAAGATCATGCGTGGGGACCCCGGTCAACCGAGAATCCAGCCAACGCATTAAGGTGAGAAAAGAACGGATACTAATCGGAGCAACTAAAAAACCAATCAAAGCAAATAAAGCGATCATAGTTGCATATGACCAGATAGGGGACAAGTTCCATCCAAGGGATTGCAAAAGATTAAGGCGCAGAAATAAATAATTAAGATAAAATCCCAACGCCCCCATTAACAGAGTGATGATCCCGCGTATTAAATTGCGAATCATCATTTCACCTCCTTTTAACCTATTCTGACTAAATTCCTTTCCAATTATACGATAAATTCCCCTTAAATTTCAAATTTAAGATAAAATTTATAGCAATTACATTTAATTCAACAAACAGCCAGCAAAAGTCTTCGAGGTGATACAACCCAACGGCTATTAATCAAGACTAAATTAGTACTACTGAAAAGCCTATGCCAAAACTAAGGCCTTTGAAAGCCATTGTCTAACAGCTTCCTCTTCAGACCCCTCCGTCAAAACAAGTTCACTAATCAAAATTTGACAGGCATTTTCGTACATCTTCTTTTCCCCAGTCGAAAGGCCCTTTTCGTTATCCCTTTGTGCGAGACTGCGAACGACATTGGCCACTTCAAAAATATTCCCGCTCTTGATCTTTTCCAGATTAGCACGATAGCGTCGATTCCAGGCTAGGGTTGCCGCCGTATCTTTGGTTCTTAGAACTTCTAACACATCTTTGACCATAGTAGGAGAAATCACTTGTCGTAAACCCAGGTTCTCCACGTTGTTCAATGGAATGAACAACTTCATATTTCCCACTGGTAAATGCATGACATAATATTGGCTTATTTCTCCGAGAACTTCCCGATCCTCAATCGACTCAATTATACCGGCACCATGCATCGGATATACAACTTTGTCTCCAACTTTAAACATTCGGCCACCCCCTTATCTATCATTATAGCAAGGATCATAGCCCGGGTCAAAATTTTAAAATTATATCATACAAGTCTTCAGCCTGTCAATTTCCCATTTTATCCCTCAAAGCTGTTGAAAATTGACAATAGCACAGCCATCTCGGTATAATAGAGATGGCAGAAAGGAGTGAGGAAAGCACACATGGAGCAACTCACTGACCAATTCCAAAGCACGGTAAAATCTCTGTTAATCAGGCATCAAAGCATTTTGGATATCTTGTCCAAGGGGCAAGAAACTTCCGCTCGCGTTAACCGCGCCGTCGTCAAATCGGTAACAAGTTGCGGTTGCCATTCAGTGAATGCGCACAAGAAAACTCTACCCCCCGATGCGAGCCTCGCCGATCTAAAAGATCTCTTGGACAGCCAACTCGAAGGATCCGTTTGCGATAACTGCAGGGACATCATAGAAGCAGAATTGGGTAAACAGCTATTCTATATAGCCGCTCTCTCCAACGCTTTAGAAATTTCACTAAGCGATGTATTTTACCAAGAATATAAAAAACTGCAAACTCTAACCATTTTCAATTTGACGTAAGCTAATTAAGCTCCTGCATTTTGCGGGAGCTTTTCTATATGTACTGTGAGACTCTATACTATAACATTATACGAACGAACAAGAGCCTTCCACCACTCGCGTGTGTGAAAGGCTCTTGTTCGTATTATGTGTCAAAAGAATTTCTCCCAATCTCCATTTCTACGCATACAATACTGAAAGGAGATTGGATGAATGGAGGACTCTTGCACTGAGAGCTGGTTTCACGACGTTGAATTGCATTGTATCACCTCGGCTTCAAATCGATAACTTCTCCAGAAGCATATGGTCTCATGGAGCATTCTCTTAATCTCTTTTTCGTGAGATAATAACGGTAAATCCCAAACACGCTCGCCCCTGCTGCTGCTACTAAAAGGATTCCAAAAGAAGCTATTACAGCTGTAACGATGAAGAATAGAAGCGCAAGGGACCCCAAAATTTTATATAGTTTCGGCATACAAAATCCTCCTTATCACGATTTTCTCAACGACTTCTAAGCTGCTTGATACATTTCATGTTATTGTAATTCCGCTAGTTACAACTGAACCTGAATTATTATTGCCTTATGGTTATTATTATAAAGTATCTTTGTGATCATTTCATGAAATTTGTATGAAGAATATCTATACCTCCGGTAGGTAGCTTTGCAAAATTCCGGAGGTTACTACAAACCGCTACGGAGAACTAGAATCTTTCAACAAAACGGCATGCTTGGTATGCGATCGCAACCGGGCATGCTGTTTTGTTCATAACTCCTTTAAAGATATTTCCCCGCTTCTCTGATGCTCAGAGGAAATAATCTTGTATCCCTCAAAATCGCTCAACCCATTCTTTTTTAGTTTTAGAATATTCTCTAAGGGACCATCCTATTGCCTTTTTATAAAAATTCCTTCGTCTGTAGCCATTTTCAATGCATATTCTTCATTCCTTTAGCGTGCGTAAAAATATTCAAATAGTTCCATGATTCTCCCCTATTCTTAAATGCAATTTCAGCTGGCTCTCAGTTTTCATTCAGACCCAATTCAGCTTGATGTTGTATTCTAAGTAAAATTCAATAATAAACACTAGTTTGCAAACTACAAACTAGTGTTTATTTTACCTTGATCGCTCATTAATTACCTAATTTAATCAAGAAAGTATAAACGGAATTTCTGAATAAGCGAGGTGGAATAGGACGATGACACTATCCTTAACTACGCCTAGAAGGAGCTTTAGAGAGCTAAAGAAACATGCGAGCCAATTGACTGGAGTTGACGCAAAGTATGGATCAGTTAATAAAGAAGACTATTTCAAATACACAATACGATACCTTACCAAAAACGTTGCATCAGGCCTCCCATGATTCCTTAACGAATCTTCCCAATCGATATTTTCTAGAGAAATCCCAAACGGTGATTGACAACGCTCTGAACAAAACCATCGTGGTGCCTTATTGTTTATTGATATCGATAATTTTAAGTCATTAATGATACCTATGGTCATTCGATTGGCGATGAAGTCTTGATTAAGCTCAGTAATACCATGAGTGCCCATGCCGAGAAAACACATATGATCGCCAGGCTTGGCGGAGACGAATTTGCGGTATTACTAAGTGAGTCAACCATGGAAAGCGCAACACGAATTGCCGAAGCCATCAGGACAGGTCTACATATCTTCATCAATTATCGGGGCGTTCTCTTGGATATAAGGTTTTATTACCTTCATCGAAGACAGTATTCGAAAGAGTGGGATAGACCCAGCCCATTTGGGGTTTGAAATCACTGAAACTACAGCGATTCGCGATTCACCCCAGAGCGAAACATGGATAAAACGAATAAAACTGTTGGATTTAAATTCGCCCTAGACGATTTTGGCGTAGGGTTTTCTTCGTTCTCTTACTTAAGTGATCTACCGGTAGATTACCTAAAAATCGATGGTTCCTTTGTTAGAAACTTGGACAAAGATCCAACCCAAAGGGCTCTGATTCAGGCCATTATTGCGGTTGCCCACGTGTTGGGGAAACAAACGATTGCTGAATTCGTGAAAATAAGATTACTTCAAGAACTGAAGGTCGATTGTTGTCAGGGCTACTATATTGGCAAGCCAAAGTTCTTAGAATAAACGTTGGTACGATCTGTCGACCGTCGTATCTGAGGTTGTCGTTCAGTTAGATATAGAATGTGATGAGGAGCTGAAGGTTTTGAGATTGACTGTAAGAAAAAAACTAACGTTTGGATTCGGCATTGTTCTCCTACTCTTGGTAATAGTCGCAGGTGGAAACATGAATATGCAAAAGAAGATTTCGGGCATGACAACGACCAGTGTTCAGATAATGGGTAATAAAGCATTGGCGGAGAACATTAAATACTCAATTGCGAATACCAACGCTACAGGAGCTTACTATTTGCAATCCAAAACTCAGCAAGAGGCTGATGTTTACTTAAAAAACAAGAATCAGGCTGTCACCGAGACTACAAATTTAGTGAATGAATTAAGACAAAAGACCGAGGGGAGTAAAGGGGTAGCATTCCTTGATGCGGTGTTAAAGGACTACTCAATCTATGTTAACGATACTACCCAAGCGTATCAGGCTTTTCAGGCCAGCACTCGAGTGGATACGGACGGGAAAACGTTGGTCAAAGACGAACAAGGTGTGAAAAAAGCACAACAGCTTTATTATGCTGCAACGACGGAACCAGCCATCAACAATGCTACAAGCTATTTGGCTTGGCTTCAAGTAACGATGGAAGAGAATCAAAAACAGCTCAGCAACTTGCAGACTCAAAATGATACGATTACTACGATTCTTACCTTCATTGGCTTGGTTCTAGGAAGTCTAATCGCTTTCTTCATCTCCAAAAATATGCTGAAGTCATTGACCTTATTGAGAGAAGCTACGGCAAAAATTGCGAAAGGTAACCTTTCCGAAGAGATGATCGTGAACTCTAAGGATGAATATGGAGAAGTGGCTGAGGACTTTAACAAAATGACGCTGGATCTGCACAGGCTGGTCAAAGAAGTCGTTGACACCGCCAGTACTTTAGGAGCAACGGGCGAGGAACTCTTAGCTGTGGCAGAGGAAGCAACTTCTTCAAGTGAGCAAGTTTCCAACACTTTAGGCCAACTCGCAGCAGGTGCAACAGACCAAGCAGTGTCGGTTGGGGATACTAGTAGAATTATTGAACAGTTGTCGATCAATGCCCAACGAGTAGCAGCGAATGCCGAGAACGTTAGTCAAAGTAGTGCCAAGGCAGCACAGGCTGCTGAAGTAGGTGCCCTCCAATCAGAGCATGCCGTGCAAAAAATCGAACAGATTCGGGAAGGCGCTAGCCAATCAGCCCTAGTGATTTCTCAGTTGGGAGATCAATCCGCTCAGATCGGTCAAATCGTGGATGTGATTAAAGGGATTGCTGATCAAACAAATTTGCTTGCTTTGAACGCTGCTATTGAGGCAGCACGTGCCGGAGAACATGGTAAAGGATTTGCTGTTGTCGCTGATGAAGTTCGAAAGTTAGCGGAACAATCATCGTCGTCTGCAACCCAGATCGCAACTCTCATCGGTAATATTCAGCGAGACACTGATCGGGCTGTCGTAGGAATGGAGGGTGCCAAGGCTGAAGTGGCCGCAGGTGTCGAGGCCGTCACTCTTGCAGGACAATCGTTCCACACCATTGTCGTCGAGGTTAACACAGTCGTCGAGCAAATTCGGCAAGTCACAGCGGCTGCTCAAGAAATGGCCAATGGAACTGTCCAAGCCGTCAAATCAATCGAGAGCATTGGCGTTATTGCTGAGCAAACTGCTGCCAGCACAGAAGAGGTTTCCGCTGCATCGCAGGAACAAGCGGCTACGATGATATCGGTGAGCCACTCTGCAGACGCCCTGGCTAGGCTGGGGGAAAGCCTAACGAATGCTGTTGCCAAATTTAAGGTTTAATCAACTTCTTAAAGCATTCTCTTCATTTCTCATCGCATAAAAACATTCAAATACTTCTATGATTCTCACCCTCATTAATAAATACAATTTCAGCTAAGACTTCATTACTCATTCGCTTGATTTTTCGAAAGGCCCCAGTGCAGTGGGCGAGTGAGTGACGAGGGTAACTTTGTGCTAGTATCCCCCTTTGCTGCGTTGAGTTGGGCTTGGGTGAGAAAGATACCCTTGGTAAGGTCAGCTCCTCTGAGGTCAGCGTCACGGAAATCCGCCCCTATGAAATCAGCCCCACTCAGGTCGGTTCCTCTAAGGTCAGCAGCAATAAGATAGGCTCCTCTCAAATTAGCTCCTCTGAGGTCGTTTCTTCTGAGGTCAGCAGCAATAAGGTCGGCTCCTCGACCGAAGGTCTTCTGACGCCCCGAATAAGTCTTATACCCGCGACGAGCTTCAGCTCGCACAAGTTCACTGGTCTTTAAGAGCAGAGTATTAACATCTGCTCTATGTACTGCCACGTCTAGTTCCATGAGAGAGCCGGGGCTGAGGTGAGTGAGACATTCCGTCTCGTCGAGCATGGAGCTGAGCGCACCATGGATAGAATGGGCTGGTTGTAACGTCAGTGCTTCTGTTAGATACCAGAGTAACTCATGGAGTTGCCGCATGATTAGGAACACCTCGAACATTTGTTTTCCTGATTCCGGGACTTTCCGCCAGTCGTATCCACAGAAGCAGACTTGGGAAACCTTTTGCCCCGCGCCAAAGCAATCAAAAGCAATGCAGCCTTTAAGGCCCCGTTCACTGAGGCTTTTATGAACACAACAGCGAAAATCTGGTTGCAGGTTGAGGCAAGGCTGACCTGCGTCCTTGTCGAGTGGGAAGCCTTCCGAAGCTGAAAAGTAAAGTGCGACGCAGCACAAACCGAAACAGTTTTCGCAGCCAGCTCGCAAATTGCTGCGACTCTTATCAGAGAAAGGAACTAAATACTCGTGATTCTCGGACAATATCTGGTTCCCCTTGTTTTCATATGGATATTTCATATCCATTCACCTCACATTGGCAAAGTATAAAAAATCTCTATTGCAGATATTCTTACGTTATCTATGCTATCATTTTTTCAGGGCCATAACAGTAAGTGGCAATGGCTATTATTCCGTTCCATTCATGAAAAAAGAGCGCTATTGACTATGTAAATCCGTTGTGCAGATCTGCTTTAAGTCTTAGCGCTTGTCATTATTTTTATTGAAAGCTCATCACTTCAGTATTTGAATTAAGAATATACCTATTGTTATACAAATCATTATTACTTGTAATTTTCCATACCAACATTACCATTAGATTTTCCAATGATGAACGAATTTTACAAGATTAGAATCACTCTATACAGATTCTAAAACTGCTTTAACATTTTTTAATTCCTGAGGAATTTGGATACCTTGTGGACAATGGGTTTCACATTTACCACACTCCTCGCAATTTGAGGCTTTTTGCTGAGGAGTAAGCCACACATTATAGGCTTCCTCTTTGCCAAACATATGATGATTGTTGTACATAGCGAAACAGCTGGGGATGTTCACTCCCATAGGACATGGCATACAATACCCGCAAGCAGTGCAATTAACCTTAATTTTTTCCTTAAAAATAGCTTTAACTTGTTCAATAACATCCACGTCTTTTGCTGATAGAGAGTTCGCCTCAGCTTCATTGGCTGATTTCAAGTTTTCTGTCACTTGATCCATGGTATTCATGCCACTTAATACCACGGATACTTCAGAATGATTCCAGACCCATCTTAAGGCCCAATCAACCGGTGTTCTTTTGACATCCGCCTGTTCAAAAGCGTTCTGCACATCTTCCGGAAGATTGCCGGCAAGTTTACCCCCTCTAATGGGTTCCATAATTGAGATACCTAAACCTTTTTGAGCCGCATAGTCCAAGCCTTCTTTTCCTGCCTGAAACTTCTCGTCTAAATAATTATATTGTATCTGACAGAATGACCAATCATAATAATCGACGACTTCTTTAAACAAGTCAATTTTATCATGGAATGAAAATCCTGCATGGCCTATTCTCCCATCCTTTATGGCTTGGTCTAAGAATTCGACAATACCGATTTCTTTCAACGTAGACCACACTCGACTATTGATACTATGTACTAAATAGAAATCAATAAAGTCCGTTTCAAGCCGCTCTAACTGCTCATTTAAATATCGATCCATATCTTCTCTTGTTTTTATCAGCCAACTAGGAAGCTTGGTCGCTATTTTTACTTTTTCTCTGTATCCATTTTTCAACGCTTTCGCTACAAAAAGTTCACTCTGCCCACCTTTTTCCATACCTTTACCGTGATAAGGATAAGCTGTGTCTATATAGTTTACCCCTTCATCAATTGCATGATGAACTAATTTCATGGCTAGCTCTTCATCGATTTTGGTAGAATCTCCTCCTGGAAGAATAGGGAGCCTCATACACCCGAATCCTAAACTTGAGACCATCTCATTTGTCTTTCCAAACCTTCTATATAACATGATAATCCTCCATCTATGGTTTATTCTAGTTTGTTTCGCGAAGTCTCTACAGATAGACTGATAGTATTATACTATTCAAAGACGATCTTGCAAAATGATACTGACCTTCGCCCGTATCCATACACCCCAGTTGCCTAAGAAAACGTGGCACCTTGCCTAAATCTGATAAGGCTCCACGATATCGTCAGCGATCTCTGCCGCGTGGCCAAAGTGGTTAGTATAGATTGTAAATAACAAACAGAAGATTTAGATGATGGAACGTTAAACGAAGTAAATGCCGGGAAGTTATTAACGAAGTATAGTGGGGAATTATAAAATAACAAAGAAATTACCCCGCAGCAGATGAGGTATACGGGGTAATTTGGAAATTACTGTACAGTCGTTGCTGTGCCTGGAGTTGAAGCTGGAACAGTCGTGGTGGATTGAGTTGTTGAAGGGGACGTTGATGGGGGAGCTGCGGGTGTCTTTAGATCTTGGTCAACTTTCTGCAGGTCTGCTAATACTTTTTGCATAGCGGGAATTTTAGTTTGGATGTCAGTTTGGAGCTTCTGTAAATCAGTTTGTATTCCCTGGACGTTTTTGGTTTGGTGATCACTATGATATTGCTGCCAATCCGTTAAACATATCTTGGCAATAGTCTCCACACCTGCAATGTCGTCTTGCAAAGGAATCATATCGTTGAGAGCGGCCAAAAGAGCGGTATAGTTCTTTGCCTGTCGGTCAGCCTTTAGCTGTTGCCGGACCTGGTCTCTTGTGGTATGAATCTGCGCGCGAATTTGTACCTCTTGTTTTTGAAGATCGCGAACAGGTCCCATATATTGCTGGAACTGCTCTTGATTTTGGAGCTTAGTGATTTCATTTTGAAGTCGTTCTTTGGCTTTCGTTGTTTTGTCCGTGGGGGACTGACTAGTCGGTGCCTGGGTTGCATTTGTAGTTGACGAATTGTCATCAGCAAGTACAGGGACCGTTAATGTAAGGAGTAACGTAAACGTTGTTGCGACTGCAATCAATTTTTTCATGGGATACCCTCCTACAAATTAAAGATTTCCTAAGCTTTTGTCGAGAGAATCTAACGCTTTGTCCAACAATTGAAGATGCTGGTCAATCTTTTGGTCGACTTCAGCCTGGCCTTGAGTTGTTTTAGTGTTTATACTTTGAACTTGGGCTTGTTGTTGTGCAATGCTTCCACTTGAAGATGAGCCACTTTGTTGATTTGAGGACTGATCCACCGGCGAATTTACAGGTTGGCTCGACTTTGAAACATTACTTTTGGCTCCACATCCCGAAAGGACAACTACGAGTAAAACGGTCATTACCGCAACCATTATTCTCTGGATAATCCTCACCCCCTCTTGAATTTCCGTTTATAAGGTAGCCGCTTTATTTAAATCGCTAATGCTCCTTTGCAGGTCTTCAAGTCTTTTATTCTGCACGGCAATAATACTGTTCAAGGAATTTATGACTTCGTCGTAATTCTTCTCCATCCTGGCCGTTTTTAAATCATATGTTTCCTTCTGAATTTCACCTATGGTGCCGGCCAAGGATTGTTTGTCTTGTGTGATAATGTCTAATGACTCCTTTAAAGATTTGATCTGTACAGAAGTCAGGTTATCCTTGCCTTTGACAAGTCCCTTCATGTGGCTCTTGGCCTCCTTATAGGCATCGCTTGCGTCCTTTTTCATGCTGAGGATTTCAGTGCGATTCGTGCGCACTTTTTCCTGTAAATGGGCAATCTCTGCAAGTTTTGCTCTATGATCGGCCGTAGCCAATGTGATGCTACTTTTGACAATAGGAAGTGTCGATCCTTGAGCGAATGCAATATTTCCAGTAAGTAATATTGCGGATAATAAAACTGCGGAAACAATTTTTCTCATATTATCTGCTCCTTACTTTTGATTCAGTTCAAGGTCGGCATCTTGAGCATCTTCAAGGTTATTTATGTTACTGAAAAGGGAATCTAATTCCTTGTTAACTTGGTTGAGTAGTTCTTCCTTATCACTACTGGACATAATATTTTCTGATTTGGCAACGATTTCTGCACCGGTTTTTGTCGACGAATCTTTAGCATTTGACGGCTGACCGGTAGCATTTCCGGCTTGCTGAGTAGTTTTTGTGCTTGGTTGATTAGATTTTGGTGCTATCGTTCCATTTCCGCATCCTGCAAGTAGCAGGGCTAAACTCATAATTGCTGTAAGAACAATTATCTTACGCATTGAATCCTCCTTTCATTTTGTTTACAGCAAGCCTATTTCGAATGCCTTGACTTGATTATAAAAGCTATCTGTAAAACAAAACTACCTTTATTGTGAACGGAATGTAAACATTATTGGGGAAGTTCGAAAATGATTTCAGTACCTGTCCCCAATTTACTGGTAACCCCTATTTCCCCCCCATGAAGTTCAATGAGACTTTTGGTTATATTTAACCCAAGGCCTGTCCCTCCGGGTAACGAACGGGATTTATCGACCCGATAAAATTTCTCGAAGATCAAGGGCAGCTCTTCGACAGAAATTCCTATCCCTGTATCTCTAATCCTAAATTCCGTTACGGAATGCTTAGGTCTTGACGTGACATTAATGCATATTTCTCCGCCCTGTCCAGTATATTTGACAGCATTATCGATAATATTGATCAGTATTTGTCTCAGCTTGTCACCGTCAGCATATACCATGAGAGTGTTATCACACTTCACAGAAATACTAATAGATTTTTCCTCCATTATAGTTCTCGTACTGTTTAATACAAAGTTAAGTATATCCTTAACTTTGAGTTTTTCTTTGAGTAACTTTAGGTTGCCCGACTGAATTTGGGCCAAATGAAGGATATCATTTGTCAGCCGGGTCAGGCGTATAGTTTCTTCTTTGATGATCGTTAGATACTTGTTGTAGTCTTCGGGTTTAACAAGACCGTCCATCATTCCACTAACAAAACCATGAATGGAGGTTAAAGGAGTTCTCATATCGTGGGAAACACTGGCGATGAACTCACTGCGCATCTTTTCGGTACTGTCCAACTGTTGTTTCATGGAGTTGAAAGATTTAGCGAGTTTTCCTATCTCGTCTGCACTATTAACAACCACTAAGTCATCAGAGCGTTCACCCGAGGCCAACCTGTCTGCGGCAATTTCCATTTGTTTGATAGGTTTAGATATCCTCAGAGAATTGAAATAGATGACGATAGCACTTAAAATAATCAGAACTAAGGCCATAATCCATATAAACAAGTTCAGTTTGGCTATGTTGCTACTAATCTGACTGATCGGTGAAACTAGAAGAATGGCTCCTGAAATACCGGAATTTGTTTTCCAGGGGATTCCAGAGAAGACTACATACATATCCAGCTTTTGTGAATATTGCTTTTTCCGGAAAACATTCTCGCCGCTCAAGATCTTTTGTAAATCACCGAATAAATTGCTTTCTTCAAGATCTCCACCTAATTGTAAACTTTTGGGATTTTCAATTGCTTTTTTATCAATTCTTATAACATAGATCGACGAATCAGAAATATAACCCAAGGAATCAAGCGATGTATTAAGTTCAGTTTGAGATATCTCGTTTCTTTCCCGCTTGTTAACCAGTTCAGTTACGTAGTACCCGGTTTTCTCTAGTTCCTTCTGCTTTTGTTCAAAAACATACCCACTGTAAGTCATACTGATGAAAAGTGATAGAACTGCAATAGCTGACATGATAATTAACAGATAAGTCACAAGAAGTTTTACAAAGATACTTTTAAACATCATCTTACCTCAAGTTTGTATCCTACACCCCGGAGTGTTTTTATACTCCATGATGTGCTGCGCTCGCCTAGTTTTTCCCGTAGTCTTTTAATATGGACATCTACAGTACGGGTATCCACCATAAAATCGTAGTTCCAAACCTTATCCAGTAACTGCTCCCTAGAAAAAACAATATTCTTGTTGTTCAAAAGAAAATGAAGGAGTTGAACCTCTCTAGGCTTTAAGTCAATAAGGCTATCTCCCTGCCATACTTCATATTTGGATATGTCTACAATAAGATCTTCTGTTTTAAGAAGGCCATCCTCTCTAATGGGTTTTACCTGCTTCTCCTTCAATCGGGCTTTAATCCGGGCTATGACCTCTTTAGGCTCAAAGGGCTTAACGATGTAGTCATCTGCCCCTATGTCAAAACCTTGTATCTTATCTTCCAGCATATCCCGTGCCGTCAGCATAATGATGGGTATTGAGCTTGTACTTCTTACAATCTTACACACTTCCCACCCATTAATGATCGGTAACATGATATCAAGCAAAATAAGATCAATTTTTTGCTCTTTTAGTAGATTAAGTGCCGTGCTACCATCATGGCTAAAAAACCGTGAAAATCCGGCATTAGAAAGGTAAAGATCCAGAAGTTCACAAATATTTTTATCATCATCGACTACTAATATGGTTTTGCCCTTCAAGGCATTTCACCTCCGCGTGTATTTTTTATTAAGTAGTCACTGTCACAAGTATCTCTCTGGGTAGACCCTCTCTCCAGTTATCATTTCTCTAACCTTAGTTCTAACTGATGAGCCGTATGAAGTCAAACTAATTCGAAACACATACCTAAACAATACAATAAACCACGACGAAGGCTAGAGTCAGGGGCAGAACCAAGACCAGAGTCATTGCTTCGAACTAAAGGAAATGAGCATAGTTAAAAGAATCTACTTCTCAGTGAGGGCGTAAAGTTTCATCACGGTCGCCCAATTGCGGGTGGTTACGCCGTCTCCTAATACGCGGCCAACGGCTTCAGGCAATTGGCTCGCTAATATCCCGTCAGGGCACCAAAGGTATGCAACGCGAACCCCAATAGCCAGAACCTCTGATCCCCACTCCTGCTCAGCCAAGGGCTCAAGCCGTGTTCGTTCCGCTGGGTTTCGAAGAACTGCGACTAACAATCGTGAAGGATTGTCAGCCACCCCAGCCAAGGGGTTATCGTTCACGATAGTGGCGATCTCTGCTGCTGTCAGAACTATTACCCGTGCTGAGATACCGATTCGGTTAATAAGAGCCTCTTCTATGCGAGCAGCTACGCTAACTGCCTCCGTGTCCAGTGAGGCAAAGATGACGTTGCCACTATTAAGAAGAGTACGTACGTTCCGATAACCAATATCCTCGAACAAGGCACACAGATCCGCCATCGCTACGCGCTTAGCGCGCCCGACATTGATCCCGCGTACTAACGCTACCAACTTTTCTACCATAACAAATCCTCCTACTGAAATTCTTCAAAACCCTCTCATGGACGCGATCTGACAAATCCGATACAATGAATCAAAAATGAGGTGGCGAAATTCATGAAGTGCGATCTTTTGATCAAGAGTGGTTTCATTATTGATGGTACGGGAAACCCCGGATTCTATGGCGATTTGGCAATAGGTGAAGGGAAGATCATAGAAATTGCCGCCAACCTTGAATATAACGCCGAGAGAGTGATCGATGCCTCGGGACTAACCGTAAGTCCGGGTTTTATTGACCCGCATGTTCATGCCGAACTTACCGTGCTAACGAGTGGTAAGTTTGAAGAATTTCTCCGCCAAGGGGTTACCACGATGGTTAATGGAAACTGTGGACATTCTATCACCCCCTATTCTTCCGATAACATCTATGATTATATGGCGCATAAGGGGCTTATCTCCTTCGAGGCCAAAGAACGCAATAAGCGGATCGTACCCGCTTGGGCTAATTTTTCGGGTTATATTGACGTTATCAAAAACAAAGGTACCAGCGTAAACATGGGATTCCTCTTAGGGCATGGCACGTTAAGATGGAGTGTTATGGGAGAGGCCAAAAATAGAGAGCCCACTGCGAAAGAAGAAAAGGAACTAAACTACCTGATTGAAGAAGGCATGGAACAAGGGGCATTAGGGATCTCCACGGGTTTAGCCTATGCCCCAAGCAAATATGCCGATACCGATGAACTCATTAAACTATCCAAGATCTCAAAAAAACATGACGGCATCTATACATCTCATATCAGAACCCATATTGGCATTCTAGATGCCGTTAAGGAAGCTATACGCATCGGCGAAGCGACAGGCATAAGAGTTCAAGTGTCCCATCTAACGCCGACAGTTCCCGAAGCATTTGATCAAATACTCGCTGCCCGCGAAAGAGGCGTAGAAATTGCTGTCGATACGATCCCCAAGACCAGTGGGCATTTTAAGAGAAAGGATAGACTGCTAGAGTTTATAGGCATCAATGCTTCACAAGACCCCTTCTTAACCCCTGAGGAGAAACGGAAAATCTTGAAGAAAATCAGATTTAGAGACCACCTTCTGGTGATTAATACAGATGATCCTCAAATGGAAAATCGAACCTTAAAAGAAATTGCTTGTGAAAGAAATATGAAGGTCGATGAGCTATTCCTTAATCTATTAGAAAATGACAGTCCTAACCTAACCTTCTGTCAGGGTGGACTCATTCGACGGGATTTCCCCGGGACCTCTTATGCGGATAATATCGCCCATAATCCACTCGTCATGGCTGGATCGGATAAAGTATTTGGTGAAATAGACGACCCTTATGACTGGTATGAGTTATTTAGAAAAGGTGCCTTTCCCTTATTTTTTGACTTATGCAAGCAAAAAGGTGTGAGATTAGAAGAGATTATCAGACGGATCACGTCTCTACCAGCACAGCAGTTTAGATTAACTGACCGTGGTACGCTCGCCAAGGGAAAAGCAGCGGATATAGCCATTATTAATATGGATCACTATTATTATCCCTCAAATGAGAAAATTGATTATAAAAGTCCTTTAACTATGGCCAGAGGAGTTAAGTATACGATTGTGAATGGCAATGTTGCTTTAGATGATGGGACATTAAAAGACGTAAATTCAGGACAGCTATTATCGAAGTATGGTAGGAAATTGCCCCTTTAATCTCTTCAAATAAGCATAACTAAGGCCAATGTAATTTTAATCAGACAGCCGCTCTCTAAAAAGGAACCAGCAAGCCGCCTTATGCGATTTGCTGGTTCCTTTTGCGTTATTGTTTATTGAATCTCTAAAATAGCGCCTCTGTTTCCCGATGTGACCAAGGCAGCATATCGAGCAAGGTATCCTGTTGTAATTCTAGGCTTTCTTGGTTTCCAGTCTGCTCTACGTTTTTCCAGTTCAGTATCATTTATGACAAAGTTGATTTCATTAGCCATAATATCAATCTGGATGACATCTCCATCCTCTATTAAAGCGATGTTCCCCCCCACTGCTGCTTCAGGAGAAACATGACCGATTGCGGCGCCTCTAGTTGCACCACTGAATCGCCCATCGGTAATCAGTGCAACGCTTTCCCCAAGTCCTTGTCCCATAATGGCTGAGGTGGGATTTAACATTTCCCTCATGCCTGGCCCACCCTTCGGCCCCTCATAGCGAATTACAACAACATCCCCGGCGATGATTTTGCCAGAATAAATGGCCTGCATGGCATCTTCTTCACAGTCAAATACTTTTGCAGGGCCTTCGTGTTTGAGCATTTCCGGTGCAACGGCAGAACGCTTCACAACACAGGAATCAGGAGCTAGATTTCCTTTTAATACTGCAATTCCGCCTGTTTTGCTGTAAGGGTTTTCGACAGGCCTGATTACATCCGTATCTTTATTAATGCAGCCTGCAATATTCTCCCCAACAGTTTTGCCCGTGCAGGTTATTAAATCGGTTTTGAGTAAACCTAATTTACTGACTTCATTCATCACCGCGTAGATGCCGCCCGCTTCATTAAGATCTTCAATGTAGGTATGTCCGGTAGGCGCAAGATGGCAGAGATTCGGCGTTTTATCACTAACTTCATTTGCGATATCAAGATTTAATTCAATACAACATTCATGGGCAATTGCAGGAAGATGTAGCATACTGTTGGTACTGCAACCCAAGGCCATATCTAACGTTAAAGCATTTTTAAAGGCATCTTCAGTCATAATATCTCTCGGCCGGATATTCCTTTTCAGTAGATCCATAATTTGCATACCTGCATGCTTTGCAAGCTGAATCCGTTCTGAATAAACCGCCGGGATCGTACCATTGCCTTGTAACCCCATCCCTAGCACCTCGGTCAGACAATTCATGCTGTTGGCTGTATACATTCCTGAACAGGATCCGCAGGTTGGACAAGCTTTGTTTTCAAATTCCAGTAATTTCTCCTGAGTAATTTTCCCTGCCTGAAATTCGCTGACCGCTTCACACACACTGGAAAAGCTCGTTTTCTGTCCATCCACTTTACCTGCAAGCATCGGCCCGCCACTCACAAATATTGTAGGTATATTCAATCGCGCTGCGGCCATTAACAACCCTGGAACGTTTTTATCACAGTTCGGAACCATCACCAGAGCGTCAAAGGCATGAGCCAAGGCCATGGATTCTGTAGAGTCGGCAATCAATTCTCTTGTGACAAGAGAATACTTCATTCCCTGATGTCCCATTGCAAGACCGTCGCATACTGCAATCGCGGGGAAGACAAGCGGAGTTCCTCCGGCCATGGCTACACCCAACTTTACCGCATCGACTATTTTATCCAGATTCATATGTCCAGGAACGATATCGTTTTTAGAACTAACGATGCCGATTAAGGGCCTATCCATTTCCTCATTTGTCAATCCCAGCGCATGAAACAAGGCGCGCTGCGGTACACTTTTCGTTACTGCATCACTATTCATACTAACACCTCTCTAATTTAGTTGTATGATCACATTATACATTGTATGATGTCCAATTTCTACAGTAAAATTATACTTTAATTTAAAAAGGCTGCCTTCATTTACAAAAACAGCCCGAGTACTTCAGTGTTTATTCTTCTGTAATTCCAAAGCCTCTCATTGCGTGAATGATATGCAGCTTCATAGCGGTTCGCGCCCCTTCAGCATCTCTTTTTGATAAAAACTCCATTATCATCCGATGGTCATTCAAGGTATTCTGCACCATTTCTTCATTTGCATCGGATAAAAGGACTCCTTTATCAATGGCCTGATAAAGGATAGGCATCAGCCGATTCATAAACTCGTTATGAGTTGCCTTCGCGATTGATTTGTGAAATGCCTGTTCAACCTCTGTTCGATCTTCCTTTTTTAAAATCAGTTCCTCTTCTAATTTACCATAGTACAGAATACGCTCAAGTTCCTTATCAGTAGCTCGTTTTGCACCATAATAGGCTGATTGTGGCTCAAAAATCAAACGCATTTCATACAAATCTTTCACGTCTAGTTGAAACGTTGTAAGCTCTTTTAAGCCAAACTCTCCGTTTAACTCCTGGTTACTCTTTACATAAGTTCCTTTTCCACGTTGAATTTGCAAAACGTTATGAGCGACTAAAATACGAATAGCTTCTCTTAGTGTAGTACGGCTGACTTGCAAATTGGCCGAAAGCTCGTTTTCATTGGGGAGCTTATCTCCCATTATGAACTTCTTATCTATAGTGATCATTGCAAGAATATCATCTGCCACATTTTCAGCCAGACTTCTTCCTTTTCTTGCCACGAGCGTTCCCCCCTTTAAACAAATATGATATCATTATACTGTTTAAGACATCACTCTTCAAGTAAGATGTCTGATGTCTGAAGGTTTTGCATTCAATAGATAAATCCCGTTTACTTAAGCATTATGATTACACCGGTGAAGAGGATTAAAGTAATTACGAAGAAGATTGGCTCATCTAATATATAGTCCCAAAGGATAACAGACAATGTCGTTTTAAAATATTTGTAAGGATAGTCCTTTTGCTGGTTTACCTGGCGATGACCTACGTTCCCAGGGGCCCGCGCCCCAAGTATTCTTGGCCCTGAAACGAAAGGCGAATGAGCCTTTCGCCACACGGCAACCCATAACGAAAACTCCAACCGTGTGACGAAAGTCGGATGAGACTTTCGCCACATTGCGGCTTGTAACGCATTCTCCAGCAATGTGGACCCGAACGGGTGGAACCCCGAGCCCATAGACGTTTAAATGCTTAAAAATCGTTCGTTCTAACACAAAAAGACTACCTCGTTAGAGATAGTCTTTTTGCTGGTTTACCTGGCGATGACCTACGTTCCCAGGGGCCTGCGCCCCAAGTATTCTTGGCCCTGAAGGTCTTAACTTCCGTGTTCGGTATGGGA